>JAGWYS010000116.1 GCA_018969225.1 Gemmatimonadota bacterium
TCACCCGCGACAGCATCTTCTTCGCCCCGGCCTATCCGCTGGAGTCGGTCTTCGACCCCACGGGGGCGGGCGACTCCTTTGCGGGCGGGTTCATCGGCTATCTCGCCGCCACCGGCGACCTCTCCGAGCGCGGCATGCGCCGCGCCGTGGTCGTGGGATCGGCCATGGGCTCCTTTGCCGTCGAGCGCTTCTCCAACGCGCGCCTCCTCGAGATCACGCGCGACGACATCGACGCCCGCATCCGCGAGTTCCGGCAGCTCGTGGCCTTCGACATGGAACTGGACCCGGGGAGCGCGGCGTGACCGGCCCCGCTGGCGGGGCGCTGGACTATCGGGCGGCGGGGGTGGACATCGATGCCGCCGACGACGCCAAGCATCGCCTTGCGCGCCTCGTCCAGTCCACCCTCACCGCGGGGGCGCGCGGCACCTTCGGGGGCTTCGGCGGGATGTTCCGCGTCCCTGAGGGGTACCGCGCCCCGCTGCTGGTGAGCAGCGCCGACGGGGTGGGCACCAAGATCAAGCTGGCCATCGAGGCGGGGCGCCACGACACCATCGGGCACTGCCTCGTGAACCACTGCACCAACGACATCCTGGTGCAGGGCGCCGTCCCGCTCTTCTTCCTCGACTACGTCGCCTTCGGCAAGCTGGAGCCGCCGGTGGTGGAAGCGGTGGTGGCCGGCGTTGCCGCCGGCTGCCGCGAGAACGGCTGCAGCCTCATCGGCGGGGAGACCGCCGAGATGCCCGGGGTGTACACGCCCCCCGACTACGACCTGGCCGGCTTCATCGTGGGGATCGTGGAGGAGGCGGACGTGCTGGGGAGCCAGCGGGTCGCCGCCGGCGACGTGCTCATCGGCCTGCCCAGCGACGGGCTTCACACCAACGGCTACTCGCTGGCGCGGCGCATCCTGTCCGACCGCCTGCGGCTGGGGGTCCACGACATCTTCCCCGAGGCCGGTGGCGCCACGGTGGCCGACGTCATGCTGCAGGTGCACCGGTCGTACCTGCCCGCGTTGCGCCCGCTGCTGTCGCACTGCCGCGCGTTGGCGCACATCACCGGGGGCGGGCTCCCGGGGAACCTGAACCGGGCGCTGCCCCCCACGCTGGATGCCGTGGTGGACACGGCCTCGTGGACGGTCCCCTCGGTGTTTCGCGTGCTGGGGGAGGCGGGACAGGTGCCGCTGATGGAGCAGTTCCGCGCCTTCAACATGGGCGTGGGGATGGTGGCCATCGTGGCGCCCGGCGCCGCGGCGACGGTGCTGGCGGGGCTGCATGATGCGGGGGTGGCCGCGTGGGAGTTGGGGCGCGTACGCCCAGGCTCCGGTACGGTCCGACTGGACGGAGTGCCGTCGTGAGCCGCACTACCACAGGCCACGCCGTCGCGCGCTGGGGGCGTGAGACGTCCTGCGTGGCCGCGCTGGCGGCGATCTCCCTGCTGCCGGGGCGTGCCCGCGCGCAGTGCACCGTGACGCCGGCTGCGGCCAGCGCGGCCGATGCCTGCCAGAAGGGGACCGACCTCTTTCGCTTCATCGCCCCGCAGGTGGGCGTGGCGCTGGGGGCCGGGAATCCGGTGCTCGGCGAGGCCGGCACGCTCGGCGGGGTGGGAAAGGTGGCCCTCACCGCCCGTCTCGGTGCGGCCGTCGGTTTCGTCCCGTCCGGTGCCGTCGCCTTTGCCGTGTCCGGCGGTCCCGTGGCCGGTGACTTCGGGGCTCGCCGTGCCTTCATTCCCCTCCCGGCGGTCGATGTGGCCGTGGGGCTGCTCAAGGGCGTCTCGCTGGGCATCACGAACATCGGCGGGGTGGACCTGCTGGGCAGCGCCAGCTGGCTACCCACCGTCGAGAAGGGACCGGTGGCGCTGACCCCGGAGGCCGGCGGCGTGGGGCTCGGCGGCGGCGTGCGCGTGGGCATCCTGCAGGAGTCCGCGTTCGTTCCCGGCATCAGCGTCAGCTACATGGTGCGGCGAACCCCGCAGCTTGACCTCGCCTACGCGGCCGGCAACGACACGCTCGCCCTTCGCGACGCGCGGGTCTCCGTCCGCTCGCTCCGACTCGTCGCGGGCAAGCGCCTGCTGATGTTCGGCGTGGCGGCGGGTGTGGGGCGCGACGAGGTCACCGGCTCGGCCGCGCTCGGGGCCGTCCTCAATGAAGCGGTGCTCGGGGTGCCGCAACGGGTTGCCGTCGCCAACCCGTCGCTTCGGGCGCCGGCGACCCGGTCCACCGCCTTTGTCAACGCGTCCCTCAGCCTGCTGGTGGCGCGCCTCGTGGCGGAGGTGGGCTGGTCCGATGGCGGCGAGGCGGTGACGACGATCAACCGGTTCGGCGGCAAGGCGGCCAACGCGGCGGGGCGCTACGCGGCCATCGGGCTCGCCGTCCGCATCTGAGCGGAGACCGGCGGTGAGCGACCCGTCGCGCGCCATCGACGAGCGGTGGATGCGCCGCGCCCTCGCCCTGGCCGAGCGCGGCGCCGGGCAGGTGGCGCCCAACCCCAAGGTGGGCGCCGTGCTGGTGCGCGACGGGGTGCTGGTGGGGGAGGGGTGGCACGCGCAGTACGGCGCGCCGCACGCCGAGGTGATGGCGCTGCGGCTGGCCGGCGAGGCGGCGCGGGGGGCCACGGCGTACGTGTCCCTGGAGCCGTGCAACCACCACGGCAAGACGCCGCCGTGCACCGAGGCCCTCCTCGAAGCGGGCGTGGCCCGGGTCGTCTGCGCGGTGCGAGACCCCAACCCCGTCGCGGCCGGCGGGCTTGAGCGGCTCCGGGCCGCCGGTGTGGCGGTGCTGGCGGGGGTCCTTCAGGACGAGGCGGAGGTCGCCAATGCCCCGTTCCTGTATGCCGCGAGGGGCGCCGCGCGCCCCTTTGTCACCCTCAAGCTCGCACTGTCCATCGACGGCGGCCTCGTGGATGCCTCCCGCCGGCGCGGATGGCTCACGGGTTCCGAGTCCCAGCGGGCCGTCCATGCCCTGCGTGCCGAGGCCGACGCGGTGGGGGTGGGGATCGGCACGGCGCTCGCGGATGATCCCGCGCTCACCGTCCGCCTCGCGCCGGCGCCCCGGTTGGCACCGTCGCGCATCGTCTTCGATCGCCAGGCTCGCCTCCCGCTCGACAGCCAGCTGGTGCGGACCGCCAGGGACACGCCCGTGGTGGTGGTGGTGGCGCCCGGGGCCGCCATGGAGCGCCGGGTGGCGTTGGCGGACCGCGGCGTGGACCTCGTGGAGGCCGTCGATTGGGCGGGCGCCCTCGGGGGCCTGCGTGCCCGGGGGATCCGTCACCTGCTGCTCGAGGGCGGGGCCGGACTCGCCGCCGCCGCCATGGGCGCGGAGACCATCGACCACCTGATTACGTTTCAGGCGCCGGTGATTCTCGGCCGCGACCTGCTCCCACCCTTCGGGGCGCTGCCGTCGCGGCCGGCGGCCGGGGCCCCGCGACTGCGCGTGCGGGCCCGGCGCGCGCTGGGGGGCGACCTGATGACCGTTTACGAGGTGCGGGGAGGCTGAGCGGCGGATGTTCACCGGACTGGTGGAGATGGTGGGGACGATCACCCGGGTGGCGGAGACGCCGGCTGGGCGCGAATTGCGCGTGGCGGCTCCCTTCGACGACGTGCGCGACGGGGACAGCATCGCCCTGAACGGCGCTTGCCTGACCGTCCGCAGCTGCGGCCTGGACGGAGACGGGGGGTGGTTCACGGTGGCCGCCGTCGACACCACGCTGGCGCGCACCACGATTGGCGCGTGGCGCGAGGGGCAAGGGGTCAACCTGGAGCGCGCCATGCGGCTGGGCGACCGCCTGGGTGGGCACCTCGTGCTGGGACATGTGGACGCCCTGGGCACCGTGGTGGCCACGGCGGACACGGCCGATGCGTGGCTGGTGGAACTGGACCTCCCGCCGGCGCTCGTCCCCCTGATGGTGGACAAGGGATCCCTCGCGGTGGACGGCGTCAGCCTCACCGTGAACGCCCTGCGCCCCGCGGGGGTGCAGCTGTCCATCATCGAGTACACGCGGCGGCACACCACCCTCGGCACGCTTCGCCCGGGCGACGCCGTGCACGTGGAGGCGGACATTCTGGCCAAGCACGTGGCGCGGCTGCTCGAGCCGCGGCTGGGCGCGGTCGCCCCGGCTGCCTCAACCGCGCTTCGCGGGGAGGCGGCGTGAGCGCCCCGGACACCGTGGCCTCCGGCGCCTCGTCGGTGGACGGGGAGGCCGCCTTCGGCACCGTGGAGCAGGCCCTGGCCGACATCGCCGCCGGGAAGTTCGTCGTCGTGGCCGACGACGAGGACCGGGAGAACGAGGGTGACCTCGTGTGTGCCGCCGAGAAGGTGACGCCGGAGATGGTCAACTTCATGCTCGAGGCCAAGGGGATGATCTGCCTCGCCATGACCAACGGCTGGGCCGACCACCTTGGGCTGTCGATGCAGGTGGACGAGAATACCGAGGCGATGCGGACGGCGTTCACGGTCAGCATCGATGCGGCGGCGCACCACGGGGTCACCACCGGCATCAGCGCGGCCGACCGCGCGGTGACCATCCGGGTGGCCGTGAATCCGGCCTCCACCCGCGCCGACCTCCGCGTGCCGGGGCACATCCATCCGCTCCGCGCGCGCGACGGGGGCGTGCTGCAGCGGGTGGGGCACACCGAGGCCGCGGTGGACCTGGCGCGCCTGGCCGGGTTGCACCCGGCGGGCGTCATCTGCGAGATCCTCAACCGCGATGGGAGCACCGCGCGCCGCCCGCAGCTCGAGGCCTTCGCGCGTGCGCACGGCCTGAACTTCATCACCGTGGCGCAGCTGGTGGCCTACCGGCTCAAGGTCGAGCGCCTGGTGCACCGGGTCGCGGAGGCCCGGCTCCCCACCTTGCACGGGGAGTGGCGGATCGTCGGCTATCGCAACGACGTGGACACCCGCGAGCACCTGGCCCTGGTGTACGGGGACGTGGATGGGGCCGAGGAGGTGCTGGTGCGCATGCACTCCAAGTGCCTCACCGGTGATGTGTTCCATTCCCAGCGGTGCGACTGCGGCTGGCAGCTGGACACGGCCATGCGGATGATCCGGGCGGAGGGGCGCGGCGTGCTGGTCTATCTGGACCAGGAGGGGCGCGGGATCGGGCTCCTCAACAAGCTGAAGGCCTACGAGCTGCAGGACCGCGGCGCCGACACGGTCGAGGCCAACGAACAGCTCGGGTTCAAGGCCGACCTGCGCAATTACGGCATCGGCGCCCAGATCCTGCTCGACCTGGGCATCCGCTCCATCCGCGTGCTCACCAACAACCCGCGCAAGCTCGTGGGGCTCGACGGATACGGGCTCGCCCTGGCGGGGCGCGTGCGCATCGAGGCCCCCTCCACCGAGGACAACGCGGCCTATCTTGAGACCAAGCGCAGCAAGCTCGGCCACCTTTTCGAACCCTGAGCGCCCCTTTCGCATGCCCGAGTTTTCCGGATCCCCCCGCGGCGACGGCCGCCGCCTCGTGGTGGTGGCCAGCCGCTTCAACGAGGGGGTGACCCTGCCGCTGGCCGAGGGGGCCGTCGCGGCGCTGGTGCGGCAGGGGGTGGCGTTCGAGGACGTGGACGTGCTCTGGGTCCCTGGTGCGTGGGAGCTGCCGGTGGCCGTGCGCCGCGCGCTCGCCTCCGGGCGCTACGACGCCGCGGTGGCCGTGGGGGCGGTGGTGCGCGGGGAGACGCCGCACTTCGACGTGGTGGCCGGCGAGGCGGCGCGCGGGCTCATGGAGGCCATGCGCGACTTCGAGGTGCCGGTCACGCTGGGGCTGCTGACCACGGACACGTTGGCGCAGGCGGAGGCCCGCGCGGGCGGCGCGCACGGCAACAAGGGGGAGGACGCCGCGCTGGCGGCGCTCGAGCTGCTCGACCTGTTGGACCGGGCGCTCCCCGTCGAGGCGGAGGAGACCGCATGAGCGCCGACCTGCGTGATGAGGCCTTCTGGGGCGCGCCGCTGCAGGAGCCGCTCCTGCCGCGCCCGGGGCAGCGCCGCCGTCGGGGCGGCGATGCGGCGGCGGGTGACCGGGTGGAGACGCGGGGGCGGGCGCGGGCCCTGCAAGCGCTGTACGCCGCCGATGTGCGGGACCTGTCGCAGCTGCGCCGCATCGCCGCCCAGGTGTTCGACGACCTCGGCGTGGACCCCGTCGAGCGTGCGGTGGCGTCGCGCCTGATTGCCACCGCGGCCGATCACGGCCCCGCGCTGGACGCCGCGCTGGCCGATGTCACCGCCAACTGGCGGCTGGAGCGGTTGGGGGTGGTGGAGCGCAGTGTCCTGCGCCTGGCGGCGGCGGAGCTGGAGCGGGGTGAGACGCCGGTGCGCGTCGTCCTGCAGGAGGCCGTCCGGCTGGCGGAGCGTTACGGTTCGGCGCGCAGCGCGCGGTTCGTGAACGGCGTCCTTGACGCCTACGCCCGTCGGATCGGCCGTCTGTGAGCGCGCGCGGCGGGGCGTCCGCGCGCCCGCTGGCGGTCGCGGTCGTCAACTGGCAGTGCCGGGAGAATCCGCAGGCCGGTGGGGCCGAAATCCACCTCCATGAGATCTTCGGTCGGCTGGCGGCCCGTGGGCACCACGTCACCCTCCTGTGCTGCGGCTGGCCGGGCGCCCCGGGGCGCGCCACGCTCGATGGCATGGAGGTCCACCGCGTGGGAACGCGGCACACCTTCCCCTTCCTGGCGCGCCGGTATTGGCACCGCTGGCTGGCCGATCGCCCGGTGGACGTGCTGGTGGAGGACATCAACAAGGTGCCCCTCTTCACCCCGTCGTGGCGGGCGCCGCGGCACCTCGCCCTTGTGCCCCACCTCTTCGGGGCGACGGCGTTCCGCGAATTGGCTCCGCCCCTGGCGGCCGCCGTGTGGCTGGCCGAGCGCCCGCTGGCGCGCGCCTACCGGGGGATCCCCTTCGAGGCCATCTCTGAAAGCACCCGCGACGACCTGGCGGACCGCGGTATCCCTCGGGCGTCGGTGCGCGTCATCTTCCCGGGGATCGACACGGTGCAGTACACGCCGGATCCTGCCCAGCGCGCGCCTCGTCCCCTGTTTGCCTATTTGGGGCGGTTGAAGAAGTATAAGGGGGTGGATCTGTGCATCCGGGCGTTCGCCCAGTGCGGGATCCCCGAGGCCACGCTGGAGATTGCAGGGGCCGGAGAGTATCGGGGCGCCCTCGAGCGGCTGGCGGGAACTTTGGGGGTGGGCTCGCGGGTACGCTTCTTGGGTCGGGTGGATGAGGCAGCCAAGGTGGCCCTGCTGCGACGGGCGTGGGCCACCCTCTTCGCATCACCGAAGGAGGGATGGGGGATCACGAACCTGGAGGCGGCGGCCAGCGGCACCCCGGTCATCGCGTCGGATTCACCGGGGATTCGCGAGTCGGTGCGGCACGGGGAGACGGGGTTCCTGGTGCCGCACGGACAGGTTGCCGCGATGGCCGAGCAAATGCGGCTTCTCAGCGGCGAGCGGGCGCTCGTCGAACGCCTGGGAAGCGCAGCGCGGCGGTTCGCCGAGGGATTCACCTGGGCGGGTGCCGCGGAGGCGACTGAAGCCCACCTCCGCGAGGTGGTGGGCCCCATGGGAGGTGGCTGATGGACATCGTGCTGCACGCGCATCATGCCGAGGTCCCCGATACCGTCCGCGCGGCCGCAGTGGCCGCCCTGCATCGCATTGGGGAGCGGCGACGGCGGCTGGTGAACGCCCTGGTCCGCTTCGTGGCCGACGGCCCGCAGCGCCGGGTCGAGATCGTGCTGCAGGGGGCCCGCCAGCGCGTCCTGGTGGCCTCCGCGGACAGCGCCGCGTTCGAACCCGCCTTGGCCGTCGCCCTCGACCGCGTGGAAGCGCAGTTGGCCCATGCCCGCCGTCCGCGGCGCGGTCCCGCCAGGGGGCTCCCCCTTCGGTGACCCCACGCCTCACCGTGGGGATGCTGGTCGGGCGGATGGAGGCGCCGCTCGAGCTGGAGTTGCTGGGTCCGCCCGTGGGGTTGGACCGTGAGGTGACGAGCCCCGAGGCGTCCAGCCCGGGGCTCGTCCTCTCCGGGTACGTCAACCGGTTCCCGTGGCAGCGCATCCAGGTGTTGGGGGAGACCGAGGTGACGTACCTGCAGTCCCTCCCCGAGGCCGCGCGAGCGGCCAACCTGGCGCAGTACTTCGGGTTCCCGCTCCCCTGCGTCTTCCTCACCAAGTCCCTCGATCCGCCGCCCCCCTTCCTGCGCCTTGCCGAGGAGGCCGGGGTGCCGGTGATCCGTTCCCGGCTCAAGACCGCCGAGTTCTACCGGCTCATCAAGCCGCATCTGGCCGACCACTTCGCGCCCACCACCACCATGCACGGCTCGCTGGCCGACGTGTACGGGGTGGGGCTCTTCTTCACCGGCAAGAGCGGCATCGGGAAGTCCGAGTGCGTCCTCGACCTCGTCGAGCGGGGGCACCGCCTGGTGGCCGACGACCTCGTCATCGTGTCCCGGCGCGGCAACGACGTGCTCATCGGGCGCGGCCACGAGCTGCAGCGGCATCACATGGAAATCCGCGGGGTCGGGCTCATCGACATTCCCGCGATCTTCGGCATCCATGCCGTTCGCCAGCAGAAGCGCATCGAGGTGGTGGTGACGCTGGAGGAGTGGGATGCGTCGGCGCACGTCGAACGCACCGGGCTCGACGTGCAGTCCACCACGATCCTCGGGGTCGAGGTCCCGCGCATCACGGTCCACCTCAACCCCGGGAAGAACATCACCGTCATCGCGGAAGTGATCGCCATGAACCACCTCCTGCGTTACTATCGCGGGGTGGACAGCGCGACCGCCTTCAACGAACAGCTGATCGCCCGGATGAGCCGGCGCGAGGACGCCCGGCGGTACCTGCAGGAGGACTTTGAGTAGTGCCCTATGTCGTCGCGGGTCATGGCTCCGTGGCCGCCGGGCTGGTGTCCGCCGTGGAGCAGATCACCGGGCGTGGCGACCGCTTCGTGCCGGTCTCCAACGAGGGCGCCGGCGGCGCCGACCTTGAGGGGCGCCTCGAGCGGCTCGTCGTGGAGGCGGGGGCGCCAGTCGTGTTCACTGACCTGCCCGTGGGGAGCTGCTCCATGGCCGTCCGCCGTCTCCAGCGGCGGCACCCCGGCCTGCTGCTCGTCACCGGCGTCAACCTCCCGCTCCTCCTCGAAGTGGCCATGTCCGACAACCCCGATGCCGTCGCCCTCGCGCGCGGGGCGCTGGAGCGCGGGCGCGCGGCGATGCAGGGGATGGGGGGCTGACGCGCCATGGCCGTGGTGCTGTATCGCATTGACGACCGCCTCATCCACGGGCAGGTCGTGGTGGGGTGGGGACAGCCGCTGTCGCTGCGCTTCATCATCCTGGTGGACGACGAGGTGGCCGCCAGCGAGTGGGAGCAGGAGTTGTATCGCATGGCGGTGCCGCCCGACATGAACGTGCGCTTCCTCTCCGTCGCCGAGGCGGCGGTGGCGCTGCCGGCGTTGCAGGCGCTCCCCGAACCGGGGATCGTCCTGGCCGCCGACGTGAAGACCATGGAACGCCTCGTGGCGGCCAGCCATGGGGGGATTCCGGCCGTCAACGTGGGCGGCGTCCATCATGCGGCCGGGCGCACCCCGCGGCTCCGATACGTCTTCCTCACGCCGGAGGAAGAGGCCGGGCTTCGCGCCATCGCGGCGCACGGGGCGCCGGTCTCGGCGCAGGATGTCCCCGGGGCTCGGGTCGTGCCCCTCGACGAACTGCTCGCGTCCACCGCCGAGGTGTGATCCGTGCCTCCCGAGCACTTGGTGGCGGTCGTGTTGCTCGCTGGGGTGGTCGGCCTCGATGTGGTGAGCCTCATCCAGGGCATGGTTTCGAGACCGGTCGTGGCGGCCACCTTGGGCGGGGCCCTGCTGGGCGATACGGTGGCCGGGTTGGTCACTGGGGCCGCGCTCGAATGTCTCGCGCTGGAGTCGCTGCCGGTGGGGGCGTCCCGCTATCCCGAGTGGGGGAGTGCGTCGGTGGTGGCTGGCGCGGTGGCCACCCACGGGGTGGGGGAGGGAATGCTCCCCGCGCCCGCCAGCTTCGCCGTGGCGGTCCTCGTGGGCACCCTTGGGGCGTGGTTCGCGGGGTGGATGGTGGTCAAGCAGCGTCAGGGCATTGCGGCCTTTGCGCGCCCCAGGCTTGATCGGCTCGCGGCGGGGGACCGGTCCACGGTGGTCGCGATCCAGCTCATGGGCATGTCTCTCGACCTCGCGCGCGGTACCGTCGTCGGGTTGCTCGTGGCCCTCCCCGCCTGGGCGTTGGTGGCCTGGGTCGCCCCGCGCTGGTCGCTGCCGGAGCAGGTCGGACGCGCCGTGGTGATCACCGCCGTGGCCGCGGTGGCCGTTGCCGCGGTCTGGAAGGATTTCCACGCGGTCAGCGGCACGCGGCGCCTCTTCCTGCTGGCGCTCGCGCTCGGCACCGTGGCGGTGTTCCTTGGCGCCTGACGCCCCGTCGCCTGTGGCGCCTCCCGCCGGGTCGCCCGTGACCGCGGCTCCCGCCCCCGCCGGACTCCCTCCCCGGGTGCTGGGCAGCGTCTTCCTGCGCCTGCTCGCCATTCAAGGGTCGTGGAACTACGAGTTGCTGGTTGGTAACGGCGTGGCCTTCTGCGTGGAGCCCCTCTTGCGCCGGCTCCCCGGAGGGCGCGACGGGGTGGCCTACCGGGCGGCGCTCGCCCGACAGGCCGTGTACTTCAACACGCATCCGTACCTCGCCGGGCTCGCCGTCGGGGCGCTCGGCCGCGCGGAGTGCGACGGGGTCCCCCCGGCGCGCATCGAGCGGTTCCGGACGGCGCTCTGCGGTCCCCTTGGCAGCGTGGGGGATCGACTGGTGTGGGCGGCGTGGCTCCCGGCCTGTTCCCTCGTGGCCCTGCTCCTCTTCGGCGTGGGGTGGTCGCCGCGTGGTGTGGTGCTGGGGTTCCTGGTACTCTATAACGTCCCGCATCTCGCGCTGCGCTTGTGGGCGCTCCAAGCCGGATGGCGCCACGGGCTGCAGGTGGCGGTGGCGCTCGGTCATCCGGTGCTGCAGCATGCCCCGCGTCACCTGGGGAGGATCGCGGCGGTGGTGGGGGGATTGGCGCTTCCCCTGGCCGTGCATCGTGCCCTCGGGGGCGGGATCCCCACCGCGCCCGTTCCGGTGGCCGTGGCGCTGGCCACGCCGGTTCTGGCGGGCGGGCTGGTGTGGTCACAGGGGCGCGTGGCCGGCTGGAAGGCCACGCTCGTCCTTCTTTTTCTCCTCCTCCTCTTCGCGGTGGTGCGCTGATGGTGGAACGCTCCGTCCAGATCCTCAACCGCAATGGCCTGCACGCGCGCCCTGCCGCCGAGGTGGTGAAGGTGGCCTCGCGCTTCGCCAGCGAGATCACCATCTCGCGCGACGATCTCGAGGTCAACGGCAAGAGCATCATGGGAGTCATGATGCTGGCCGCCGAGTTCGGCGCCTCCATCACCCTGCGGGCCAACGGCCCCGATGCGGAGGCGGCCCTCGAGGCGCTCGCGCTCCTCGTCGCGTCGCGCTTCGGGGAGACCTAGTGCAGGCGCTCCTGCGCGGCATCCCGGCCTCGCCGGGGATCGTCGTGGGGCCGGTCCACATCCTCCGTTGGGAGGTGCCCGAGGTCCCCTCCCGCGTCGTCGCGGATGCCGAGATCGCGGACGAGCTGGCGCGTCTCCACGAGGCGCTGGCGCGGGCCCGGGAGCGCCTCGACCTGCTGGCGCAGCGCGCGGAGGAGAAGGCGGGGTCCACCGAGGCGGCGATCTTCGCCGCGCAGCGCGCCATCCTCGACGACACCGCGCTCGCCGCCGGCGTCGAGACGCTCATCCGCCAGCACCTCGCCGCCGAGAAGGCCGTGGACGTGGT
>JAGWYS010000351.1 GCA_018969225.1 Gemmatimonadota bacterium
GCGGCGTCGCGCACCATGGCCATCACCGACGCGCCGGCGGCAGGGGACCACTGCACGCGCACCCGGTCGGGCTCCACCGCCACCCGCGCCCCCGCGTCAAAGGCCGCGCCGGCCACCAGCGGGGCCCCCGCCGCGTCGCGCGCCACCAGCCGCTGCGCGGCGCGCGTGGGGAGCCGCACATCCTGCACGCGCACCGCCGCCACCGCCGACGCATTCACCGCCCCCAGCGGCACCACCACGGCAAAGTGCCGGTCGGCGCTGTGGTCCAGCGCCAGCGGCTCCACCGGCAGCGCGGCCAGCACCGCCCCCGCCGCGTCGCGCAGCTCCACCCGCAGCGACCCGCCCGCCGCGGGGGGCGACGGCGGCGCGTCCACCGGGAAGGCGGGCTCCAGCACCAGCTGCCCGTCGGCGATGCGTCCCCACACCAGCACCCCCGCGCCCGGGGCGCCCGCCACCAGCGCCTGCATGGGGTTGGCCACGCGGTACTGCAGCACGGCGTTCCAGGTGTAGTCGCTCACCCACTGGTTGCCGCAGTACCCCATGATGTCGGTGGCGGTGGGGAGCACCACGGCGTTGGTGGCCGAGTTGTAGCCGTACTGGCCGATGACGCCGCCGGCGTACGGGTAGGCCACGTCGCCCGTGACGTCGCAGGGGGCGTGCTCGCGCCCGAAGTTGTGCCCCAGCTCGTGGGCCACCACCCCCGGCGACGAGCCGGGTTCATCCCAGCTGACCCCCGTGCGCCCCGGCGTGTACGCCAGCCCGGCAATCCCCGACGTGTAGGTGGCCTTGAGGATGCCGTGGTAATACGTGCTGGCCGCCACGCCGTCGGCGGTGCGCAGGGCGTTCACCTCCGACAGGATGGTGCTCCACTTGTCCATGTCCTCCCCCCCCAGCGTGGTGACGCTGGTGGTGAAGGAGGCGCGCACGGAGGCGCTCACCGTGGGGATGGGGAAGAGCCGCTGCGACAGCCCGATGTAGCCGGCCATGTTGGCCGCGGTGACGTTGCCGGTGTTGGTGGCGATGGTGACGGGGACCCAGCGCACGGTGAGCGTGGGCACCGTGGTCACGGTGAACGCCTGCGGGGTGCCGTTGGCCGGCCAGCTGTTGTCGCTGCGATCGGCCTCCCCCAGCGTGCTGTTGGGGTCCAGCTCGGCCAGGATGCGCAGCCCCGACGCCACCTCGGCGTCGGTGAGCGCCACGTTCCAGGTGGAGGTGAGCAGCTCCGGGGCGATGGCGGTGCGCACCGAGGCCTCGGGGGCGGTGACGGTGACGGTGCGCACCACGGTGGTGCCGTTGTACAGCGTCACGCGCACCGGCGGCGTGGCGGTGTTGGCCTGCGAGGCGGTGACGAACACCCGCAGCAGCCCGCCGCGCCCGGCCACCAGCCCGGTGCTGCGGTCGGCGGCCTGCACCGCCTGCACCACGTAGGCGTTGGCGATGCGGTAGTTGAGGCCGGCGGGGGTCACGGTGATCGCGGCGGTGGCGGTGCGCGTGCCGCTGGTGGCAGTGATGGTGGCGCTCCCCGCGCTCACGCCGGTCACCACGCCGCTGGCGCTCACGGTGGCCACGGCGGGGGCGCTGGAGCTCCACGTCACGGGGGCGCAGCCGGAGATGTCGGTGTTGGCGGAGTCGCGCGGCGTGGCGGTGAGCGTCACGGTGCTCCCCACGGCCACCGACGCGGTGGCCGACGACAGCGACAGCGACGACGCGGCGGGCACCGCCGCCAGCGCGGTGTTGATGCGCGCGGCCGCCGAGAGCCCCACGCTGAAGCGGGCGATCTGCTGCGCGTCGATGATGGACACGGTGTTGTCGGCGTTGACGTCGCCGCGCGCCGCCACGGCCGCGGCGCTCGCCACCGACAGCCCCACGC
>JAGWYS010000117.1 GCA_018969225.1 Gemmatimonadota bacterium
GGGCTGCTTCCCGAGTGCCGTTGGGCTTCGCCCTTGAGTTATGCAAAAGACCAGGTTCTACAAAGGCTTTTTTACGCGTTGGCTTGCCATCTGCGTGCTTTTCGCCGCTACTGTTGGAAGCTTTACTCAGTTATGTGCTGCCGCCGAAGCCGTCGATCAACAGCATGACTGCCATGCAGTAGCTGCCGACACGTGTCATGGGGTCGAATGTGGGTCTGATCTTTCTCGATCTCCCGCGCACAGTTGTTGTCCAGCGTTCATTGGCTTAATCCCCTCGGTGGGTACGGTTCCTATTCCAGATTATTTCTCCGGCCTTATTTTTCACGCGAGTACCTTAGGCCCCAAAGACAGGCGTGAACGCCTGTTCCGTCCGCCTCGTACGCTCTCCTGACCAAAGTAGCTTGTTTAGGCGCTGCACCCTTTGGTGCGAGCGCTATCCTCGTTTGGGAGATCAATGATGCTTATGACGCACTACATGGAGCTGTTAGCTTCAAACCAGCCATGGAATCTGCTGATTTTCATGGCACTACCTGTGGTACTTGCCGAGACGGTTGCAATTACTGAGTTGTACATTCTGTACACCAGAAAATTCGATACATGGGTTCGCCAGGTAAACCGAATAGCCAGTATCTTGGTTGGAATTACTTTCGTTGGGATCATCGCCTACCTGATGTTTACGGCAGTGATACCTATTACGAGCGCAGGCGCATGGCGTACGTGGATTGATGTTGTGGCGGTATCAACTTACCTGATCGGTGGCGTGCCGATGGTGCTGCTAGCGCTGCAAGAACTCGGCTTAATCCATCGTGCAGAAAGTGAAGAGCGACGTCTTGCCCGGCATGCGACCTATGTGGCGGTATTTTTGGTGTTCGCTCACATTGCAATGGTAGCGGGGATGATGGACCCGGGTATTCTGGGCTACGTCGCTCCAGCTGAATCTCATGACATGATGAACCATCACTAAGAGCAAACACTACCGAGTATCAGTTGATCTAAGGCAGTTGGTTGATTGGCTGGGCCTATAGTGGCCCAGCCAATGGAGCCATACAACACATCACTCCTGAAAAAAAGCCCCGGCACCTTCAGGACCCGTCCGCGCCGCGCTCCGCCAGCCACATCGTGGCCTTCTGCAGCAGCCCCAGCGCCGCCCCCTGCGCCTTCGCGAACTCGGCGCGCGCCGGGTCGGCGGCGGCCGCGTCCACCGCCCCCTTCACCAGCGCGAAGAAGCGCCGGACGGGGCGTCCCCCCTCCATCGGCAGCTTGCGCCCCACCAGGTCCAGCGCCTGCACCGCGTTGGTCCCCTCGTAGATCTGCGCGATGCGCGCGTCGCGCACGTACTGCTCCATCCCGTACTCGCGGATGTAGCCGTGCCCGCCCAGCGTCTGCAGCGCGAGGTTGGCGTTGGTGAAGCCGTGGTCGGTGAAGAACGCCTTGATCACCGGCGTCATCAGCGCCAGCAGGTCCGCCGCCTCCTCGCGCACCGCCGCGTCGGGGTGCCGGTCCTCGAGGTCCAGCCGGATGGCGGTCCACACCGACAGGGCGCGCATCCCCTCGTTGAGCGCCTTGATGCGCAGCAGCCCCTTGCGCACGTCGGGGTGCACGAGGATGGGGTCGGCGGCGCCGCCGGGGTTCTTCGGCCCGGTGAGCGCGCGCCCCTGCAGCCGCTCCTTCGCGTACGCCAGCGCGTTCTGGTACGCCACCTCGCTGAGCCCCAGCCCCTGCAGCCCCACCCCCAGCCGCGCGCCGTTCATCATCACGAACATCGCGCGCATCCCCTTGTGCGGCTCCCCCACCAGCCAGCCGCGCGCGCCGTCGAAGTTGATGACGCAGGTGGCCGAGGCCTTGATCCCCATCTTGTGCTCCACCGAGCCGCACGTGACGCCGTTGGGGGCGCCCGCGGTGCCGTCCGGATTGGGAAACCGCTTCGGCACCACGAACATCGAGATGCCGCGCGTCCCCGCCGGCGCGTCCGGCAGCTTGGCCAGCACCAGGTGCACGATGTTCTCCGTGAGGTCGTGCTCCCCCGCGGAGATGAAGATCTTCTGCCCCGTGATGCCGAAGCTGCCGTCGTCCAGCGGCTCGGCGCGGGTGGTGAGGATCCCCAGGTCGGTGCCCGCGTGCGCCTCGGTGAGGCACATGGTGCCGCCCCAGCTCCCGTCCACCAGCTTGGGGAGGTAGTACGCCTTCTGCTCCGGGGAGCCGTACGCGGAGAGCGCGCTGTAGGCGCCGTGCGACAGCCCCGGGTACATGCTGAAGGAGAGGTTGGCGGCGCACAGCTGCTCCTCCATGATGAAGCTCACCGTCTTGGGGAGCCCCATCCCGCCGTACTCCGGGCTGGAGGAGACGCCGGTCCACCCGCCGGCGCGGTACTGCGCGTACGCCTCCTTGAAGCCGGCCGGCGTGCGCACCGTCCCCTGGTCGAAGTGCACCCCCTCCGCGTCGCCGGACTGGTTGAGCGGGAAGAGCACCTTCTCGCACACCGCCGCCCCCTCGGTCAGGACGTTGTCGATGAGGTCCGGCGTGGCCTCCTCGAGCCCCGGCAGCGCGGCCAGCTGGGCGCCGTCGTGCACGTGGTGCAGCAGGAAGCGGATGTCGTCGAGGGGGACGCGAAAGGCGGGCATGGGGGCTCCTCCGGAACCGGCGGGGTGCGGGACGCGACGGCGGGTGCCGGCGCGCCTCCCTCCACGCTATGGGGCGGCGCGCCCGGCGGCAAGAGGAATCATGACGCCACCGTCATGTTTTGCCGGCGGCGCCCCGGCTTGAGAAACCCGTCCCCGCCCGCCAGCGTACAGCACGACGGCCGCACCCGCCGCCCCCCTCCCCGGAGCCCCCGCATGAAGGCCTTCTTCGCCGCCCTCACCGCCAACCTCGTCACCGTCGCCCTCTGCCTCATCGGCGGGGTGCTGCTCATCCTCGGCCTGGCGGCGTCGGCCGGCACCGCAGGGGGCCCCAAGGTCCCCGACGGCGCCATCCTGCTGGTGGACCTCGAGCAGCCGCTCAGCGACACGCCGGCGCGCCGCGACGCCCCCTCGGTGCTGGACGAGGCGTTCCCCGGGGCGGGGCCCGCGGCGATCCCGCTGCGCGCCGCGCTCCGCGCCCTCCGCCACGCCGCCACCGACCCCCGCATCCACGCCGTCCTCCTGCGCGGGACCGTGGGCGGCGACGGCACGCAGAGCGGCTACGCGCAGCTGCGCGAGCTGCGCGACGCCATCGGCGCGCTGCGCGCGGCCAAGAAGCCGGTGCACGCCTTCCTGGTGCGCCCCGGGCCGCGCGACCTCTACGTGACCTCGGCCGCCACCACCGTCACCCTCGACCCCTTCGGGATGGTGCAGCTCCCCGGGCTGGCGGCGGAGCCCGTCTTCTTCACGGGGCTGCTGGAGAAGGTGGGGGTGCAGATCCAGGTGAGCCGCGTGGGGCGCTTCAAGGCCGCCGTGGAGCCCTTCACGCGCCGCGACATGAGCCCGGAGAACCGCCTGCAGACCGCCCAGTACCTGGGCGACCTGTGGACCGAGGTCAAGCGGGGCATTGCCGACAGCCGGGGCGTGGACCCGGCCGCGCTGCAGGCGCTGGCCGACACCGCCGGCATGCTGCTCCCCCAGGCGGCGCTGGACGCGCGCCTCGTGGACCGGGTGGCCTACTTCGACCAGCTGCTGGACGACCTGCGCGCCGCCTCGGGGTCCGGGCGCGCCCGCCCGTCGCGCGCGGACAGCGCCCGCACCGCCAAGCTGGCCGCCGTGGTGGAGCCGGAGGCGCTGCCGCAGGTGACGCTGGAGGAGTACGCGCGCGCCGTGGCCGCCGAGGCGGCCGCCCCCGCCCGCGACGAGGCGGTGGCCGTCGTGTACGCGGAAGGGGACATCGTGGACGGCAGCGGGTCGCCGGGGGAGGTGGGCGGCGCCGCGCTGGCCCGCACCCTGCGCCGCGTGCGCGAGGATGGCGACATCAAGGCGGTGGTGCTGCGCGTCAACAGCCCCGGGGGCAGCGCGGTGGCCTCCGAGCAGATCCAGCGCGAGCTGGCGCTCGTGGCCCGCACCCGCCCCGTGGTGGTGTCCATGGGGAGCGTGGCCGCCAGCGGCGGCTACTGGATCAGCACCGCCGCCACGCGGATCTTCGCCCAGCCCAACACCATCACCGGCTCCATCGGCGTCTTCTCGCTGCTCCCCAACCTGCAGCAGCTGGCCAACCGCAACGGCGTGACCTTCGACACGGTGAAGACGGCGCGCTACGCCGACCTGCTGTCGGTGTCGCGCCCGCGCACCGCCGCGGAGCTGGCGGTGCTGCAGAAGGGGACCGACGCCGTGTATGACGCGTTCCTGGCGCGCGTGGCCGGCGCGCGGAAGCTGCCGCGCGATTCGGTGGCCGCGCTGGCCGAGGGGCGCGTGTGGTCGGGGGAGGCGGCGCTGCGCCTGGGGCTGGTGGATTCGCTGGGCGGGCTGGACGCCGCCATCGCCAGCGCCGCCGGGCTGGCGAAGCTCCCGGCCGGGTATGCCGTCCTGGAGTATCCGCGCATGCCCGGCACCACCGAACGGCTGATGGAGCTGCTGGAGCGCCGCCCCGAGCCGCTCGCCGCCGGGGGGATGGCCACCGCCGCGGCGCTCGCCGCCGGCGATCCGGCCTCGGCGCTCGCCCCGCTGCTGGCGGGCCCCGGCCCCACCCGCGCGCTCCTGCGGTCGTTGTCGCGGGAGCTGGCGGTGCTCCTCCGCTTCGACGACCCGCGCGGCGTCTACGCGCGGCTGCCGTTCATGCTGCGCCCCATCTGACCCACCCCGCGGACGGCCGGGTGACCTGGCCGTCGGGACGCCAAGTCACTCGGTCGTCAGGCGCACCGCCACCGTGAATCGGCGCAGCGGGCCGGGCTCGTAGAACCGCCCCCGCGTGGCGTTCACCACGACGCTCCCGGCGTGGCGCCGGTTGAACAGGTTCTCGACGCCCGCCACGGGGGCGAGCCGCACCCCGCCCGCGCGCACCCCGTCCGCTCCCGCGCGCACGGTCCACTGGGCGTAGCCGGCCGACGTCACCGCACCCGCGTCGGTGGCGGTCATCGACGAGGCGGCGGTCAGCTCCACGGTGCCGAACAGCGCCCCGCGACGCGCCGTGGCGTGCCCCTGCAGCCAATGGGCCGGCACGCCGGGGATGCGATTGCCCGCGAAGCTGGTGGTCCCCACCTGGTACGTCCGGTAGCGGAAGGCGGAGTGCGTGTACGCCACCCCCGCGCTCCCCCAGCGGAACGCCCCCTGCGCCGCCACCTCCACCCCGCGCCGCGCCGTGGTGCCGGCGTTGCGGAAGGCGCGCCGCCCCGGCTGGTTGGGGACGTCGAACGGGACCAGCTCCTCGCGCGCCGCCGCCGTATAGGCGGCCAGCTGCACCGCCACCCGCCCCAGGAGCACGCCCTGCGTCCCGACCTCCACGGTGCGGGTGCGCTGCGGTTGCAGCGCGCGATTGAGCCCCGCGCTGCCGTCCTCCTGGTTGGTGAGTTCCGTGATGGTGGGGGTCTCGAAGGCGGTGGCCACGTTGAGATACGCCGACCAGAGCGGGCGCGGGCGCCACGCCACCCCCAGCATGGGGCTCACCGCCGCCATGCGTCGCACGCCGGAATCATCGGGGTTGGTGGCGGTCACCAGGCGGTCGTCCACCCGGAACCCCACCCGGTCATGGCGCAGCGCCACGCTGGCAAAGAGGGCGTGTGGCGCCTCCACCTCGGCGCGCGCGTACGCTCCCACGCCATCCACCCGCTCCCGCTGGTCCAGCCGGCGCGCGCCCGTCTCCCGCCCCAGCACCGGGCAGCGCGCGGACGGCGCGGGGTTGCGCAGCTGCTCCACGCAGTTCTCGTCGTTGAGCCGCGCATCGTCCTGCCACTGCGCGTCCACCCCCGCGCCCAGGCGAAGGGGCCACACGGGGCGCGTGGTGCGCCAGCCGCCGCGCAGCGAGCCCCCCGCCACGCGCCGGTCCACCGTCACGATCGCAAAGGGGAGCGGGTTGTCCAGCGCGCGCCACCCGGTGAACAGCGCGCCCTCAAGCGAACGCGCCCCGTCGCCGCGCCGGGCGCGCACCGCCAGCTGTCCCTGACGGGCCGCCTTGCGCGCCCCGCGCACGACGTTGAGCGAGTCGGCCCGCCACGGCGCATCGGCCAGCTCCGCCGCCGTGAGCGCCCCGGGATTTTCGGCGCGCCCGGATTCGTACCCGGCGCCCTGCAGCTCCAGCCGCGTCCCCGCCAGCACACCGGTGACACGCAGCGACAGGTGCGTGGCCTCCAAGCGCGACCAGTCACGCGGACCGTCGCCCGCCGTGCGCGTCACCCCTCCCTGCCACCCCACCCCCGCGCCGGTGCCCCCCAGCTGCGCCACGGCACGCCGCACCCCGGCGCCGTCCCAGCCACGCACCGCCGCCGATACCGGCCGGTCAGGCATGGGGGCGCTGTGCAGCTCCACCACGCCACCCGCCGCGTTGCCATACAACGCCGCCGCCGTGCCGCGGAGGACCTCCACCCGGTCCACGGACTCGAGGTCGATCCAGTCCACAGGAGCCTGCCCGTCCGGCAGCGTGACCGGAATGCCATCCCGCAGCACGCGCACGCCCCGCACCCCGAAGGCCGAGCGTGCCCCGAAGCCGCGCACGGCGATGCGCGGGTCTTGCGACGGGTTGGCGCGGTCCTGCACCTGCACCCCGGGGATGCCGAAGAGGAGGTCGCCGATGCCGGCGCGCCGGATGGCGGGCCGCTCCCGCTCGGGGGCGGCGCGCGAGACGGCGAACGGGAGCTCCAGGGCGGGGCGCGGGGCGTCCCGCGTGACGGTCACCCGCACGCTGGCGAGGCGGGCCGCCGAGTCGCGGGGGATCAGCGTGTCGGCGGCCGGGCGGCGCGGAGGCTGCTGGGTCAGGGCCCCGGCCGAGACGCACGGAACCAGCAGCAGCGTGGCGGCGCGAGCGACCGCCTGGGGGAAGAGGCGCGAGGGCACCCTTCGATCTAGCCGCCCGACGCGACCAAGGCCAGCGCTGGGGGCCGAGGGTGGCGCAGCCCCGGTGGGTGCCGAGGCTAGCGCGGGTTGGAGCGACAGGTGGGGGATCGATCCCCCGGGGCCTCATCGAACAGCTCACCCGTCTGGTCGCAGATGGCCCCCGTCTTTCGGTCGATGATCGACAGGTACCAGTGGGAGGAGGCGACATTGTAGCGGAGCACCTGCTGCGTGGGACCCAAGGTTGCCCCCTTGGCTTCCAGCTCGGCCCAGGTGGCAAAGCGCTGGTTGATGCCCAGGAACTCGTACTGGAGGCCGGCAATCGCCTTCAGGGTCACCTCAAGGGCGTTCATGCTTTCGGATGCCGCCACCATCTCCTGCCGCTGCATCCCCCAGGCCGTGGCGCCGGCGCTCGCCACGGCCAGCGCCATCAGCTTCACGACGGCCAAGGCGAGGCGCACGCCTCGGGCGCTCGTGCCGGTGCCCTTGGTCGCCGTGCCCTTGGCCGATCCCTTGCGCGGCACGGGGCGGACGCCCCTGGCCTGATTGGGGACCTCGCGAAGGGGCGCCGGGACCGCACGCGGCGACGGGGCCGGCGCCGCCGGTGCGGGCGACGGAGCGGGGGCAACCGGCGTGTCCGCTGCTGGTGCGGCAGCCGCCGCTGGCCGTCCCCCCTCCAACGGCGGGCCGAGTGGAGCCTCGGGCGCCGCGACGGGGCGACTGAGGCCCTTGCCGATGAGGGTGGTCCCCCCCTCGTACGGATGGTCCTCGGACAGCCGGCGACGCGCAGGGGGGGGACTTAGCGGAATCGGCACGGGATCATGGTGCAACGACGAAAAGCAGCGCGACATACCGCGACGGGCGAAATCCGTCACGGTCATGGCACGCCGAAAGGCGATCCCTGTGCCCGAGTCCCTATCCCTAGGTGCCGGTGATTGTCGGCAGGTGGGCGAAAAACATGAGCGGGGGTGCGCCCGGCGACCCGACGCCGGACGTCAGGCGCTGCCGGTGAGCTGCGCGTCCATCCATGCCAGCGCGCGGTCGCACTGCGGCGACGACCCCACGCGCAACAGGTCGGTGGCCGCCAGCAGCCCGTGCAGGCGCGGATCCCGTTCGGCCACCCGGGTGGCAGCCGCAAAGAGCGGAATCAGCGACCGACCGTTGGCGGCGCCCCCATCCATTGGCCAGACCAACCGCACGGACGCATCGCCATCGATGAGCCCCGCCATCGCGGCGTGCCCTCCCGCGGTGGGGATCCCCTGCCGGTCGGTCCCCAGCAACGGCGGAAAGGCGTAGCGCACCCCGTGGCGGAGGAACTCCAGGAGGGCCTCCCGGAGCACCGTGCGCGACCCGGGCCGGCAGACCCGGGCCTGCCGCAGTCGCCCCACGGAGCGGTGGACGGCGCTGGTGCTGGTGGCCATGGCGGTGGCGAGGGGCTCGTAGCGCTCCTCGGGGACGAGGGACAGGCGCAAGGCGACCGCCACGTCGAATGGCCGGAGGGTGGGTTGCGTAGGCACGGGAGGGGGAGGGAGGAGGGAAAAGCGGCGTGCCGGAATTTCGTCCCAGATGTCGTCCACAATTTCACGCGGTCCAGCCCCTTTCCGCCATCCCCCGGGGTGACGTGCCGTACACTGGCATGCCCCCTCGGGAATGGCGAGCTTGTTGGGATGGCCACGACCTACCACTTCCATGAGCGCCCGGTGTTCCCACAAGGTTTCCGGTGCGCCAGTCGCCACGTGGGGCTCAAGCCCGCCGCGCGCGACCTGACCCTGTTTGCCTCCGCGGTGGAGGCCAACGCGGCCGCCGTGTTCACCCGGAACCACTTCCCTGGCGCCCCGATCATCCTGGGGCGGGAAACCGTCCGGGAGGGGCGGCTTCAGGCGGTGGTGGCCAACAGCAAGGTCAGCAACGTGGCCACGGGGGCGGCGGGGGTGGCCAATGCCCGGCGGATGGCGGCGGCGGCGGCGGCCGAGCTGGGGATCCCGGCCACGCGCGTGCTGGTGAGCTCCACCGGGGTGATCGGGGTGCCGCTCCCCATCGAGAAGATCGAGGCGGGGATCGTGGGGATGGCCGGCGACCTGCAGGCGGACCCGCTGGTGGGAGCCGAAGGGATCATGACCACCGACACCCACCCCAAGGCGCTCTCGGTGGCGGTGGGGAACGCCGTGATCACCTGGGTGGCCAAGGGCTCGGGGATGATCGAGCCGAACATGGCCACCATGCTGGCCTACATCTTCACCGACGCGGCGCTGGAGGCGCCGGTGCTGGACGCGCTGCTGCGCGAGGCGGTGGGGGCGTCGTTCAACCGGCTGTCGGTGGACACCGACACCAGCACCTCGGACACCTGCGCCATCCTGGCCAACGGGCTGACGGGGGCGGTGGACCTCGCCGCGTTCCGCGAGGCGCTGGTGGCGGGGTGCACGCGGATGACGGAACTGCTGGCACGCGACGGGGAGGGGGCCGAGCACCTGCTGCGGGTGCGGGTGCGAGGGGCGGCGTCCGACACGGAGGCGCACGTGGTGGCCAAGTCGATCGTGAACTCGCCGCTGGTGAAGACCATGGTGCACGGCGCCGACCCCAACGTGGGGCGGCTGCTGATGGCGGTGGGCAAGTGCTTCGCGTGCACGATCGTCCCGGGGTCCACCGACGCGTGGATCAACGGCGTGCAGGTGGTGGCGGGCGGGGAGCGGCTGCCCTTTGACGACGCGGTGGTGCGGGAGACGCTGGCGCGCGAGGTGGTGGAGATCGAGGTGGCGCTTGGGGTGGGGACGGGGGAGGCGCGCGCGTGGGGGTGCGACCTCACCAAGGGGTACGTCGAGGAGAACGCCGCCTACTACAGCTCCTGACGACGCGCGCCCGCCCCCGGATCGGGGGCGGGCGCGCTGGGGCACCGGCAGCGGCGATGGCGACGGCTAGCGCGCGGGGGGCGTCCAGCGGTTGTCGTCGGGGTTGCGATCGGGCACCCGCCGCGCCGGATCGAGGGTGATCCCCTCGATGCGTCGGCCGCCGAACCCCAGGACGGCGTCAAAGGTGCGCGCGCCGCCAAACCACACGTCCACCGGCCACGTCACGCGCGCCGTGCGCGCGTCCACCATCACCGCATTGCGCATGCGGCGGATGGGCGGGCCCTCCGCGGCGAAGCGCACCTCCAGCTCCACCGGCGCCGGCATCTGGCCGTCCTGCGCCACCACCACCGTGGTGCGTCCGCCGCGGGTGGTGACCGAGGCGATCCGCGCGTCGGCGGACTCGGTGCCGAACAGCCATGCGTTCCAGAACCACCCGAGGTCGCGCCCCAGCGACCGTTCCATGGAGAACATCCAGTCCCACGCCGTGGGGTGCTTGAAGCGCCAGGCCAGCGCGAATTCGCGGTGCGCGCGCTGCACCGCGCTGTCGCCCACGATTCCGCCCAGCATGGAGAGCATGAGCGGGACCTTCTGGTAGGTGGTGAAGCCGTAGAACGGGCCGGCGTAGTTGGCGTTCCACATCATCGGCGGTTCCGCCTCGTTCCTGGCCGTGGGCCCGTACGACTGTCCCAGGCCGTCCAGCACCGGCGCCTTCCCGGCCGCGTCGGCGTCGGAGAGGATGTTCATGTACTGGTTGAACCCCTCGTCCATCCACCCGTGCCACGTCTCGTTGTTGGAGACCACCATGGGCCACCACTGGTGGCCGGTCTCGTGGTCGGCGGCGCCCTGGTTGGAGTTGATGACCATGGGATACTCCATCCCCGCACTGGGACCGTCCTGCAGCGTGAGCTGCGGGAACGGATAGGGGAACCAGAGGCGCGAGTAGAACTCCAGCGCGTGGCGCGCAATCTCGCCAGCGCGGGCGTACAGCCCCGCGCGCCCCGGCAGGTACAGCATGTGCACCGGGATCGCCCCGCGCCCGGGGATGGTGGCGCGCGTGGCCTGCCACACGTACCGGCGCGCGGTGGCCCAGGCGAAGTCGTTCACCGAGTCGGCGCGGAAGTGCCAGGTGAGGCGCCCGGTGGCGGACGGCTGGGTGGCCATGCCGGTGCCGGCTTCGTCAGGACCCACGATGGTGGTGACCGCGTCGGAGGCGGTGACGCGCGCCAGCCTCTCGCGCACCACAGGGGTGAGCACCGCGTCGGCGTTCTGCAGCGTGCCGGTGCCGCTCACCAACCAGCCGGCCGGGACGCTGATGCGCACGTCGTACGACCCGAAGGCGTTGTAGAACTCCGAGGGTCCCAGGTAGAGCTCGGTGTCCCACCCGCGGACGTCATCGTACATGGCCACGCGCGGGAACCACTGCGTGGGCTGGAAGAGCGTGTCGGCCCACCGCTGCACCATGCGATGCCCGCTCCCGGGGCCGCCGGGGAGCTTGTGCGACCACGCCACCTCCACGACCGCCTGCGCCCCCGCCGCCACCGGCGTGGCCAGCCGCAGCCGCGCCACGGTGGAGCGCCCCTGCTGGAGCACGTTCCCCGGCGCCGCGGCCGCCGCCCCCTGCTGCGCGGCGGCCAGCGCACGCGCGCCCGAGCTGCCGTCGCCCACGGGCGCATTGGAGGCCACGTCCACCGGCGCGCCATCCACGGCCATCCGCGTGATTACCATGCCGTCGGTCACCTCGGCGGGGACCCACGGGGCGGCGTGCGGATTGGTGCCGATGAAGTGGTTGGGGTACAGCTTGAGGGTGAGCTCGCGGAGCGCCTCGGGGGACCGGTTGTGCACCGTGATGCGCGCGGTCCCGGTGAGCCGCTGCGTCCCCGGATCCAGCGCCACGTCGATGGCGTAGTCGGTGCGCAGCTGCCAGTAGCGCGCCCCGGGGCGCCCGGTGGAGTCGCGCGTCCCCGCCGCCAGCGCGCGTCGGATCGCGGTGGGGA
>JAGWYS010000118.1 GCA_018969225.1 Gemmatimonadota bacterium
CGTGGCACTTTCGGGGGTGCTGGCGGGGGCGATGGCGCCACTGCTCGCCGGGGCGCTCCGGGCGCAGCCGCTGGCAGTGCCCGAGCCCACCGACTCCACGCGGCGCGTGCTGGTGGCGCGGCGCGCCACCTCCCCCATCACCCTGGATGGTCGGCTCGACGAGCCGGCGTGGCGGGGCGCGCAGGTGGCGCGCGACTTCAGCCAGGTGCGCAACGACTACGTCCCCACCACGCGCTACCCCACCGAGGCGCGGGTGCTCTTCGACGACCAGTACCTGTACGTCGGGGCGCTGAACCGTGACAGCGCGGGGCTGGGGACGCTGCGCATGCCCGACCTGCGTCGCGACTTCACCCCGCCGGACAACGACGTGTTCCAGGTGGTCCTGGGGCCGCTGGGAGACCGGCGGACCTCGCTCAACTTCCAGGTCACCCCGCTGGGGTCCCAGGGGGACGTGCAGACGTTCGACGGCGGCGACGTGGCCAACTTCGCGTGGGACGCCCTCTGGCGCGTGCGCACCACGCGCGCCGACAGCGGGTGGACGGTGGAGATGGCCATCCCGTGGGCGTCGCTGCGCTACCGTCCGGAGCTCACCCGCTGGGACGTGAACTTCACGCGCAACACGCGGCGCGCGCTGCAGTGGAGCGCGTGGGCCCCGTTCCCGCGGCAGTTCTCGTCGTGGCGCATCACCTACGCGGGGCGGCTGGACTCGATCGCGCCGCCGCCGCCGCGGCTGAACGTGCGCGTGCGCCCCTATGGCCTCACGCAGTCCACCCGCGACGGCGCACCGCGCGCCTTCAACGGCACCACCGGCGACATCGGGGGGGAGGTGATCTGGGCCCCCTCTGCCAGCAGCCTGGTGGAGGCGACGGTCAACACCGACTTCGCGCAGGCCGAGGTGGACCGGCAGGTGGTGAACCTGACGCGCTTCTCGGTGTTCTTCCCCGAGCAGCGCCAGTTCTTCCTGGAGAATGCCGACCTGCTGTCGGCCGGGGGGCTCACGGGGAGCCTCCCCAGCGGCTTCGGCTTCAACAACAGCGGGGCGCAGAACGCGCAGCGCTATGTCCTGCAGCCCTTCTTCTCGCGGCAGATCGGGCTGGACGCGGACGGGGCGCCGATCCCCATCCTCGGAGGCGCGCGCTACGCCTACCGGTCGGGGCACACCTCGGCCGGGGCGCTGCTGATGCGGCAGGACGCCCCGGGGGCCGGCGGGGGCACCACCTTTGGCGTGGTGCGCGGCAGCCAGTTCATGGGGCGTGCCACCCGGCTGGGGGCCACCGTGGCCTACCGGGACGACGACGGGGCGCCCGGGCGTGCCGGCCGGCAGAACGTGGTGACGGCGGTGGACGCCTTCACGCGCATTGGCGAGCAGGTGCAGCTGAACGGCATGGTCTCCACCTCCACCGAGGGGGACACCACCGGGGTCGCGGCGTCGTACTCCGTGTCACGCTCCACGCCCTTCGTGGCGCTGGCGCTGCAGGGGGCGCTGGTGCAGCGCGCCTACGCGCCGCGCACGGGGTTCGTGTCGCGCTCCGGGGTGCTGATGACCAGCCCGATGGCGCTCTTCACCCTGCAGCCGCGGTGGCGGCCGCGGAACATCATCTGGTTCCGCCCCGGCGTCACCACCACGTTCTTCCAGGACCCCTCCACGCGGCGGCTGCAGGAGGGGATCGTGAACCTGAACACGGAGGTGCTGTACCGCACGGGGGGGCAGATCAAGCCCTTTGCCGAGTGGAACCTGCAGCGCCCCGACGCGCCGGTGCGGCTGTTCCCCGGCGTCGCCATCGCGCCGGGCACGCACGACTACTGGCGCGCGGGGGTGGAGACGCAGAGCGACCAGAGCGCCGCGGTGGCCGGATCGGCCAACCTCTCCACCGGGACGTTTTTTGATGGCTGGCTGGACCGGGCGGCGCTGGCCGCGCGGTGGTCCCCCAATCCGTACCTGTCGGTCCGCCTCAACTACGAGGTGAACCGCCTGCAGTCGCTGGGGACCCGGGACAGCAGCTTCGTGACGCAGCTGGCGGGCCCGGAGCTGCGGCTGTTCGCGTCGCCGCGGGTGCAGTTGAGCGCGTTCTACCAGTACAACACCGCGCAGGCGCGCGGCTTCCTCAACACCCGCTTCAGCTGGGAGTTCTCCCCGTTGTCGTTCCTGTACGTGGTGTACAACGACCGGCACCCGGTGGCGGGGGCGCTCGCCCCCACCGCCCGGTCGCTCATCGTCAAGCTGAGCTGGCTGCGCCAGCTGTAGCGCGGCGGCGGCGCGCCGGCGTCACCACGGGATGAGCGTGTAGCCGTCGGCCTCGAGGATGTTGAGCGCGCTCATCGCCGACGGCGCCACCAGCACGCCGGGGAGCAGCTCCTCGCGGCGGATCCCGCGCCCGCCGGCGGTCTGTCCGCACAGGATGAGCTGGGCGCCGGCGGCGACCAGCTCCTCGGTGAGGCGCCGGCTGGGGTTGCGGGCGCCGTTGAAGCGCGCCGCAAACGCCTCGTCGGTCAGGAGCGCCGTCCACCCGCTGCCATGCACCACCGCCGCCGCCTTGAGGCGCTCCTTCGGCACGCCGTTGCGCACGTGGACGTTGTAGAAGCGCGCCATCGTGATGAGCTGCGCGTTCATGGTGGTGTCGCTCCCGCCCGCGTTCACCTCGAAGAGCGCCTTGAAGACGTGCCCCGCCGGGATGGTGAAGGTGGGGTTCTCCACCACGAAGCTCGGCCCGGTGCTGTTGATCACCGGCCCGGATCGCGCCTGACCAGGGAGCGGCGCCGGCGAGGCCCCCTGGGCGCGCGCGGCGGGGGCGGCAGCCCCGATGCCGCCCAGGAGGACGGTGGCACGGAGCAGGTGGCGGGCGAGTGGACGGCGCATGGCGAGCCTGGCTGGGTGGATGGTGGGGTGAGGCGAACGGTGGGCGGGTGGCCGACCCGTCCGCCGCCCTTCACATTACCGCATGCCCTCCCCCCTCCGCATCCCCGGCCGGGCGCGCGCGCGACTGCTGGCGCCCTTGCTGCTGCTCACCTCGGCCTCGCTGGCCTCGGCGCAACCCCGGTCGCCGGCCGCCCCGCCGCCCCCCACCCCGGAGTATGGCCCCCCCCGCGGCACACTGGTGATCGTCGGGGGAGGCAACCTGGAGGGCTCCGGCATCACCGAGCGATTCATCGCGCTGGCCGGGGGCCCGTCGGCGAAGATCGTCATCGTCCCCACGGCCGGGGGCAACCGCACCCCCACCGGTGCGCTCATCCCCTATGCAGACTCGGCCGTGCTGGCGCCTTGGCGGCGCCAGGGGCTCACCAACGTGCACATGCTGCACACGCACGACCCCAAGGTGGCCGACACCGAGGCGTTCGCCGCCGTGCTCAAGGACGCCAAGGCCGTCTGGTTCAACGGCGGGCGGCAGTGGAACCTGGTGGACTCCTACGCCGGCACCCGCACCTACCGGGCCTTTCACGACGTGCTGGCGCGCGGCGGCGTGATCGGCGGCAGCTCGGCGGGGGCCTCCATCCAGGGGACCTTCCTGGTGCGCGGCGCGGTGAAGGGGTCCGAGCTGATGATCGCCCCGGAGCCCGAGCACCGCGACGGCTTCAACTTCCTGCGCCGCTCGGCCATCGACCAGCACATCAACACCCGCAACCGCTGGAACGACCTCCAGGAGGTCATGGCGGCCTATCCCACCCTGCTGGGGATCGGGATCAGCGAGGCCACCGCCATCGTGGTGCAGCGCGACACCTTCGAGGTGATCGGCAGGGCCCAGGTGGCCATCCACGACCCCGAGCACCCCATGCCCGCAGGCGGGAAGCCCTACCGCGTCCTGGAGGCGGGGGACCGCTACGACCTCAAGGCGCGCCGCACGCTGGAGGGGGTCCCCTCCCCCGCCAGCATCCTGGGATGGGAGCCCGGGACCGACCGCAAGCTCCCCACCTGGAAGCAGGTCACCGACTATTTCACCGCCGTGGACAAGGCCAGCCCGCGCGTGAGCGTGCGCACGCTGGGGACCACCACGCTGGGGCGCCCCTTCATCGTGGCCTTCATCAGCGACTCCGCCACGCTGGCCGCCCTCCCCCGCTACCAGCGGATCCAGCAGCAGCTCACCGACCCGCGGCTGCGGGTGAACGTCACCCGCGACCAGCTGGTGGCGCAGGGGAAGAACGTCATCCTCATCACCTCCAGCATCCACTCCACCGAGGTGGGGGGATTCCTCACGCCACTGGTGCTGGCCGACCGCCTGGCGCGCGGCACCACTGCCGAGGCGCGGGCCATCCTGGCCAACACCATCATCATGCTGGTGCCCAGCCAGAACCCCGACGGCGTGGACATCGTGGGCGACTGGTACCGGAGCACGCTGGGGACCCCGGCCGAGGGGAGCACCCCGCCGGCGCTGTACCACTATTACACGGGGCACGACAACAACCGCGACTGGTACGCCTTCACGCAGAAGGAGACGCGATACACGGTGGACAGCCTGTACACGCCATGGGTGCCGCAGATCGTGAACGACGTGCACCAGCAGGGCGCCAACGCGGGGCGGATCTTCATCCCGCCGTACATGGACCCCGTGGAGCCCAACATCGACCCCATCCTCACGGCCAGCACCAACGCGCTCGGGATGGCGATGGCCTGGCGGATGACCGCCGACGGGCTGGTGGGGATCGCCACCAACGCCTCGTACGACCAGTGGTCGCCGGCGCGGCAGTACTCGCTCAACCACCGAGGCGCGCGCATCCTCACCGAAACCGCCAGCGCCCGGCTGGCCACCGCGGTGGAGCTCCCCTTTGAACTGCTGGGGACGGGGCGCGGCTACGACGCCAAGGTGACCAGTTGGAACTTCCCGTCGCTGTGGCCGGGCGGTCGGTGGGGGATCGGTGACATCGTGCGCTACCAGGTGAGCGCCAGCTGGGCGCTGCTGGTGCAGGCGGCGCGCGATCGCACGGCGTGGCTGGAAAGCGCCGCCGCCATGGGGGAGCGCGCGCTTGCCGCCGACCACCCGTGGACGCACACGGCGGTCCCCGTGCAGTACGTGATCCCCAAGGCGCAGCGCGACCCCGCGGCGCTGCAGCGCCTGGTCTGGACGCTGCAGCACGGGCAGGTGGTGGTGCACGAGAGCGAGCCGGCGGGGGCGTACGTGGTGCCGCTGCAGCAGCCGTTCGGGTCGTACGCCAAGGCGCTGCTGGAGGCGCAGCAGTACCCGAACCTGCAGGAGTATCCCGGCGGCCCGCCCAAGCGCCCGTACGACGTGACCGCGCACACGCTGCCGCTGCTGTTCGGCGTGGAGGTGCGGGCGGAGCCCGCGGCCACCGTGCGGGCCGGGGCCGTGGTGCCACCCGTCGCGGAGCCCGCGTACACCTTGCCGGGGCTCAGCGGGACCAGCCGTCGGCGCATCGCCATCTACCAGAGCTGGAACGCGTCGATGGACGAGGGGTGGACGCGCTGGGTGTTCGACGCCCACCGGATCCCCTTCACGACGGTGCACGACGCCGACCTCCGCGCCGGACGGCTGCGCGAGCGGTTCGACGCCATCATCCTCCCTGATCAGGGGAAGGCGGCGATTGCGCGCGGGTTGGGGGCCCCCTATCCCGACTCGCTCCGCGGCGGCGTGGGCGACGCGGGGCGCGCCGCGCTCGCGGCCTTCGTGCGCGACGGCGGGACGCTGCTGGCCTTCAACGAGGCCAGCGACTACGCCATCGAGGCGCTGGAACTCCCGGTCACCAACGTCCTGGCGGGGGTGCGCAACACGCAGTTCTACGCGCCCGGTTCGCTGCTGGCGGTGGAGGCCACTCCGGGGCATCCGCTGGCGGCCGGCTACCAGGCCCCGGTGCCGGCCATTTGGTTCGAGGACAGCCCGGCGTTTGCCATCAGCGACAGCACGCGCGCCACCGCGGTGCTGCGGTATCCTGCCACGGGGTCGCCGCTGCGGTCCGGGTGGCTGCTGGGGGGCGAGCGGCTGAACGGGCAGGCCGCCATGGTGGAGGTGGCCGTTGGACGCGGCCGCGTGGTGCTGTACGGCTTCCGGCCGCAGTACCGCGCCCAGAGCAACGCCACCTGGCCGCTGCTCTGGAGCGCGCTGCTGCGCTGACGGCGACGCGGCCTACACCGCGGGCTACGCCACGTCGAAGGGGCGCTCGAGGCTGGGGGACTGCGGCGTGAACAGCTCGGCGCCGTTCTCCGTGATGACCATGTCGTCCTCCAGCCGGATCCCGAACTCCCCGGGGATGTAGATCCCCGGCTCGTCGGAGAACACCATCCCCGGTTGGAGCGGGAGGGTGTTCCCGCGCACGAGATACGGCCACTCGTGGCCATCCATCCCCATGCCGTGCCCCACGCGGTGGCTGAAGTACTTGTAGTCGGGTCCGAAGCCGGCGTCCACGATGACCTTGCGGGCGGCGGCGTCCACCGCCTCGCAGGGGACGCCGGGGCGGGCGGCCTTGAGCGCCGCGGTCTGCGCGCGATGCTCCACCTCGAAGACGTCCTTCATGCGCTGGGTGGCCTTCCCCAGCACGAAGGTGCGGGAGATGTCGGAGCTGTACCCCTCCACCTTGCACCCGCCGTCGATGAGCAGGATGCTCCCCTCGCGCACCACCTGCGGCGTGGCGGAGCCGTGCGGCAGCGCCGAGTACTTCCCCACCTGCACGCCGGCGGCGCCGCTGTAGCCCAGCTGGGTGTGCGCCAGGGCGACAAGGCGGGCGAAGTCCCCCTGCGTCATCCCCTCTTTGAGCGACTTCCACGCGGCCTCGTAGGCCTTGAGCGTCACCGCGCTGGCGTGGCGCATGAGCGCCAGCTCGTGCGCATCCTTGACGATACGGCACCCGGCGGTGACCGGGGTGCCGTCGGCCAGCGTCACGCCGGCCACGCGGCCGGTGCCGTGGGTGAACTGGAAGCGGACCGTCTCCTCGACCCCGATGGTGGCGGTGGCCAGTCCGCGCGAGCGCAGCCCTTGCGCGATGAGCGCGTAGGGGTCCTCGTGCTCCTCCCAGGCGTAGACGTCGGCCTCCCCCTGCATGGGCCCCAGGCCCACCTGCTCCATGGCCCGCTCCTCCTCGAACTTCGGCGTGACCAGGAAGGGGCGCCCGGTCGCGGGGATCACCGCGGCCAGCAGGCGCTCGCTCAGCCCCCACTGGATGCCGGTGAAGTACACCATGGAGGTGCCGCCGGTGAGCAGCAGCGCATCATGCCGGTGCTCGCGCATGAGGCGACGGGCCTTCTCGATGCGGGCGCGGCGTTCGTTGACGCTGATGGGGACGACGCCGTCGCGCATGGGGCGGAGCGCGCGGATGGCCGGCGGCATGGCGCCGTCCTGGGCTGCCGCACCGTGGTCGTGGTCGTCCTGGGCGGTGCCGGGGCGGGCGCCCAGCGCGACGGCGGCGCCGACGGTGGTGGCGGCCCCGAGAAACTGGCGACGGGATGGCTGACGCGACATGGACAGGCTCCGGTTACTGGGCGACGACGCTGCTGCTCAGCGCCTTGGTGAGGCGGTACAGGAATTCCTGTCCCTCGAAGTAGCTCTTCACGGCCATCCGCTCGTCGCGCCCGTGCGCCCGGGCATCCACGGTGGGATCGCTGAACAGCCCGGACACCCCCAGCGCGGGCACCCCCTTGGCGCGGAAGAAGCGGGAATCGGTGGCGCCGGTGCTCATCGTCGGGATGATCGGGAGCGGCCCCCACAGCTCGCGCGTGATGCGCGCCACCGGCCCCATGACCTCGGGGAGGAGCGGCGAGGCGGGCGAGGGGGGACGCTGCGACTTGATGAGCACCTGCACGCTCGTGTCGGCCACCACCCGCGCCAGCGCCAGCCGCACCTCCTCCGCGGTCTCCCCGGGGTAGATGCGGCAGTTGATGTTGGCCTCGGCCAGCTGCGGGAGGGCGTTGGTGGCGTGCCCGCCGCTGAGGCCGGTGGCCACGCAGGTGGTGCGCAGCATGGAGTTGTACTTGGGGTCGCCGGCCACCACGGCGGCCGCCTGCGCGTCCGCCGGGTTGGCCACCAGCGCGGCCATCGCCTTCCCCATCGCCGGGGCCTCCAGCGGGGCGGTCTGCGCAAAGAAGGCGCGCGTCACCTCGTTGAGCTTCACCGGGAAGTGATGGCGCCCCACCTTCCCCAGCGCGTCGGCCAGCGCGGTGATGGCGTTGTCGGCGCGCGGCACCGAGGAGTGTCCGCCCCGGTTGGTAACCCGCAGGGTGTAGTTGGTGGTGACCTTCTCCGCCGCCTGCACGGCGTTGAACAGCGGCTTCCCGTCACGCAGGGTGCCGCCGCCCCCCTCGTTGATCACGAGCGCCGCGTCCACCAGCTCCGGATGCGTCTTGAGCAGCCAGTCCACCCCGTTGGCGGGGCCGCTCTCCTCGTCGGCCGTGAGCGCGATGATGATGTCGCGGTCGGGGACGAACCCCTCGCGCTTGAGGCGCGCGACGTTGGCCACGAAGATGGAGGCCATCGCCTTGTCGTCGGCGGTGCCGCGCCCGTAGTAGTACCCCTCCCGCTCGGTGAAGACGAAGGGGTCGAGGTCGGGGGACCAGTCGGCCTTGAGCGCCTCCACCACGTCGATGTGGGCCAGCAGCAGCAGCGGCTTGGGAGCGTTGGGCCCGCCCTTGCCCCGGTAGCGCGCCACCAGGTTGTGCTTGTCGGGGCGCGGCCCGCCCACGAAGAGGTCGGCCTCGGGGATCCCGGCCGCCTTGAGGCGCGCCGCCATCGCCACCGCCGCCGTGGTGACGTTGCCGGTCTCCACGCCGCTGTTGATCTGCACCAGCTCCTTGTACACGTCGCGCGTGTACTGCTGGTGCGGGGTCAGGGCGCCGGGGGTGTACACGGCGGGACGGGGCTGGGCGGCGACCAGCGCGGGGAGGAGGCCCAGCAGGAGGGCGGCAGTTCGCATGGACAGGCGGGGGGGAGTGAGGGACGGGGAGAAGTCGCGGGGCGGGCCGGGCTCAGCGCGGGCGGGGCTCGCCCAGCCGTGCCGCCTTTCGCACGTACTCGGCGGCCTCGCCATGGGTGGCCCACCACACGCGGGTCCCACCCGTGGCCTTGATGTGCGCGATGAGCTGCTCCAGCGCCACGATGCGGGAGCGGTGCCCCGACACGTGCGGATGGAGGGTGAGCACGAACATCGAGCCCTCCGCGAGCGCGCGGTCGAACTCGTCCATCCACACCCGCGCGATGTCGCGCGGGTTCATGTACCGCTCGCCGCGGGGGTCGAACAGCGGCGCGTCGTCCAGGATCCACTGCACCGGCAGCTCCACCAGCCCGGTGGGCGCCCCGCGCTGCAGCAGCTCGTACGGGTCGTCGTCGGCCATCAGGGAGCTTTCGTACCGGAACCCCATGTCCCGCAGGATGTCCAGCGTGTTGGGGCTGAAGTTCCAGCTGGGGGCGCGGTACCCGGTGGGGGTGCGCCCAGTGAGCGCCGTCAACTCGGCCACGGCCTTCTTCAGCAGCGCGCGCTCGGCCGAGTCGGGGAGGGTGCTGTTGAGCTCGTGGATCCAGCCGTGGATGCCGAACTCGTGGCGGCCGCTCGCCTTGATGGCGTCGGCCATGGACGGGGTGAGCGCCAGGCTCACCGACGGGATGAAGAAGGTGGCGGGGAGTCGGTGCCGGTCCAGGAGGCGCAGGATGCGTGGCAACCCCACCCGCGCGCCGTATTGCATCTCGGCCAGCGACCCCACGGTGGGCTCGCCGTAGCGGATCGCCACCGTCTCGTTGTCCACGTCGAAGGAGAGGAGGACGGCCACCTTGGCGCCGTTGGGCCACTGCGCCGGCCGCAGCGACCGCCCGGCGCGCACGGCTTGGACCACGGTGTTGACGGAGTCCATGGTCCACTGCCAGCCGGGCTTGGCAGTGGTCTGCGGCACGGGCTGAGCCTGCGCGCCGAGCGCCCCGGGCAGGGCGCAGGCCGCGAGGAACGGGAGGGCACGGCGGTGCATCATGGGGGTCACCTCGAGGGCGCCGGCGGCACCGGCGCGCGGAAGGGGTCGCGGACGGGATCGGCGGCGGGGGCCAGCGCGCGCGAGGCACGCACCATCCGCTCCACCTCGGCCATGAGCGCGGCGTTGTTGTACACGACGCCGTCGCGGATGGTGTGCACGATGCCGGCGGTGCGGATCATCTTCCCCGCCTTGTCGAGCGCCAGGTCGCCAAAGGCGTACAGGTACTTCAGGTTGGCCGCCGGGTTGCCATCCACCAGCAGCAGGTCCGCCGTGTACCCCGGGCGGACCAGCCCGAGCTGCGGCTCCCCCAGCGTGCGCGCGGACTGCCACGTGGCCGAGCGCAGGACCTCCAGCGTCCGCATCCCCGTCTCGCGCCCCAGCTGCAGCTCGCGCACCGTGGAGAACCCCGGGGTGGCCCAGATGTAGTTGTCGTCGGTGCCGAAGGCCACGCGCCCGCCGCGCCGGTTGAACTCGTAGATGAGGTCCCCCCACAGCCGGTAGGCGTAGGTCCAGTTGTATTCGTCGTCACTGGTCCAGTCGTAGTGGTACGCCCCATGGAACGCCGGGTTGGGGAGGTTCCAGTTCCAGAGCGCCTGGTGCGTGTAGCGGTCCGTCCACGGCAGCGAGGTGGCGCGGATCAGGTCGCGGTTGGCCTCGTACACCACGCGCGTGGGGAGCATGGTCACCCCGCACTTCACGAGCGAGTCCGCGACCGCGCCCAGTAGACGCTTACGGTTGGCGGAGGTCCACACCCGCCCCGCCTCGCGGAAGCGCTCGTTCTCGTTGCCGTACTCGTAGCTGCGCGGGAAGTCCTGCGCGGAGCCGTCCAGCGACGACTCGGCGTACCCGTAGTGGTGCTCGATCATGGTGACGCCGGCGCACGCCGCCCGCACCGCCTGCGTGACCGCCGTGTTGGCGGGCTGCAGGTGGAAGGAGGTGAGGAGCCCGCGCTCGCGGGCCGCCTTGGCGATCGCCGTCACCAGCTCAAGCGACCACCCCAGCGGATCCATGGAGATGACGCGCACGCCGTTGGCGGCCATTGCGGCCACCACCTGCGGGGCCAGCGCGGGGTCATCCAGCTGCCGCCCCTTGTACGAGGTCCCCGCGCCGTAGGACACCAGCGGGAACATGCGGGGCGCCACGATCTCGTTGGCGGCGCTCTTCCGGGCCTCCGCCATGGCCGCGTCGTAGCCGCGGTCGGCGGCGTTCACCATGGTGGTGACGCCCATGGCCAGCTTGAGGTAGTACACGTACTCCAGCTCCATGGGGAGCGTGCGGATGTGCGTGTGCAGGTCCAGCATGCCGGGCATCACGTACTTGCCGGCGGCGTCGATGATGCGGTCGCCCGTCATGCGCGGACGCGCACCCGCCCGCTCGGCGGTGACCGGGTCGAAGGGGACCATCTCGGTGATGCGGTTCCCCTCGATCTTGATGTCGTAGGGGCCGGCTGGCGGGCCGCCGTGCCCCGGGACGACCATCGCGTTGCGGATCACCAGCGAGGCGTAGGGCCCCTCCCCCAGCGCACCGAACGACCTGGTGACCACGGGGGCCGCGGGCGGCGGCGTGGGGACGGGCGCGGCGGCCCGCCGGGATCCCCCGCCGCCCTGCGCGGCCAAGGGGGGCGCTGCCAGCAGCGGCAGCAGGAGCATGGTACGGGTGAGGGGCGTCATGCGCAGAGGTTACGCCCCGTACCGCACGGGGGGAAGCCGACGTGCGGCCCGTTGGTTCCGTGGCGGCCGTCCCCTGGCAGGCGCACATTTGCTCCATGCGTCCTTCCCCTGCCTCCCGCGGCGCCCTGGCGCCCCCCCGTCCTGCGCGCGCCCGCCTGGGCGCGCGCCTCCTGGCCGCCGCGTTGCTCCTGCCGGCGCTGGCCGGCGCCCAGC
>JAGWYS010000352.1 GCA_018969225.1 Gemmatimonadota bacterium
CCGCTCACGCTGCTGGTGTGCGCGGCGGCGTGGCTCGTGTCGGGGGATCCGGGGCGCGTGCTGGCGGTGCTGGTGGTGGCCACGCCGTGCCCGCTCATCCTGGCGGCGCCGGTGGCGATCATCGGCGGCGTGAACCAGGCGGCGCGGCAGGCCATCATCGTGCGCCACGGCGGGGCGCTGGAGGCGCTGGCCGGGGTGGGCGCGGCGGTGTTCGACAAGACGGGCACGCTGACGGTGGGGCGCCCCAAGGTGCAGGCGGTGGTACCCGCCGACGGCGGTGACGCCGCCGGGTTGCTGTCGCTGGCGGCGGCGGTGGAACACGCGTCCGGGCACCTGCTGGCGCGCGTGGTGGTGGGCGAGGCCGAGGCGCAGGGCGTCCCGGTGCGGCTGGCGTCGGCCACGCACGAGACCCCCGGGCGCGGGGTCACCGGCGAGGTGGACGGCGTCCTCGTGGCGGTGGGATCCCCCGACTTCGTGCGCGAACGGCTGCCGGGGGTGGCCGCGGCGGTGGACCGGATGGAGGCGGGCGCCCACGGGCTGCGCGCCTACGTGGCCAGCAGCGTCGGCGCGCTGGGGCGCATCGAGTTTGCCGACCGCCTGCGCGACGACCTCGGGCGGATGTTCCGCGAGCTGGAGGCGCTGGGGATCCGCGAACGGCAGCTGCTGTCGGGGGACACGGCGGCCAACGTGGCGGGGATCGCGGCCGCGGTCGGCATCGGCACGTATGCGGGCGACCTCTCGGCGGAGGACAAGGTGCGGCACGTGCGCGCGCTCGAAGCGCGCGGCGTGCGCGTGCTGATGGTGGGAGACGGCACGAACGACGCGCCGGCGCTGTCGGCCGCCACGGTGGGGGTGGCGCTGGCCGGCCACGGGGGGGGCGTGGTGGCGGAGGCCGCCGACGTGGTGCTGCTGGTGGACGACCCGCTGCGCGTGACGGCGGCGGTGCGGATCGCGCGGCGCACGCTGCGGATCGCGCGCGAGAGCATCGGCGTGGGGCTGGGGCTCAGCCTGGTGGGGATGGGCTTCGCCGCGGTCGGGATGCTCACGCCCGTGGCCGGGGCGCTGGCGCAGGAGGCGATCGACGTGGCGGTGATCCTCAACGCGTTGCGCGCCAGCGCGGCACCCCGGCCGCGCTGACGCGCCACGTCCCGCACGCGCCGGTCGCGCCGGAGCGCCCGCCGCTCAGGCCCGCAGCCGCCGCCGCACGAGGCCGGCCATGACGACCAGCCCGGTGCCCATCAGCGCGTAGGTGTCCGGCTCCGGGACCACCGTCATCCGCCGCGCGCGGAACAGGTCGGCATGGGAGAGCGCCTGGGGGATGTCGCGGATGTTCACGCTGGTGCCCGCCGTGGAGTAGACCAGCGAGGCGGTGGGGGTGGTGAAGTCGAAGACGTACACGCTGGAGCCGGTCCCCGACTTGAGGCCGATCCCCCACACGCCCGAGAGCGGCGTGTCGAAGAGCAGCGTCCCCGTGCGCCCGGAGGGGTCGTTCGCGAACAGGTTGGACATGAAGTTCTCCGAGCTGCCCAAGTAGCTCCACGCGGCGTATCCGGGGAAGGCCGCGTCGAGCAGCGGCAGGAGGCCGGCCCCCTGGATGGGAGGCGCGACGTCGATGGCCCCGATGCAGTCGATGAACGACCCCAACGAGACCATCGCGACCGCTTCGCTGCAGTCGGGGATGCGCGCAGGGCCCTGCGCGCGGGCGTCGGACGCGGGCGCCGCGAAGGCGACGACCGCGGCCGCGAGCACGGCGGCGCGTCGCGCGGCCGTGAGCGGGTGGAGTGGCTGGACGAGTGGCATGTGCCCCCCTGCTGAGGTGAGTCGCGCCACGGCACACTCCGGGCGCCCCTCGCCGG
>JAGWYS010000119.1 GCA_018969225.1 Gemmatimonadota bacterium
AGCAGGTGGAGCGCCTCCAAGCGGTGCTCAAGACCGGCAATGCCGACCTGATCCGGAACGCGCTGCAGTTGATGGACTGGTGCGTCAGTCAGGTGCGTCAGGGGCGCCACATTGCCAGCGTGACGGAGGACGGGTCGGTGCGAGAGTTCGACATGCCCGTGCTTGAACGGGCACGCACGACGAACCGCGTCAGCGTGAGCGATGCCGCCTACAGTCAGATGATGGCGCTCATCGAGCACCCGCCGGAGCCCACCGCCGCGCTGCGTGACCTCTTCGCGCGACCCAGTGCCGTCACGGCGCGGTGATCATTCGACGCATCGCCAAGGCGGATGGCGGGGGTGGGTTCTCCTGTGGGGAGCCCACCCTCGATGCGTATCTCGCGAAGCACGCCTATCGCAATGACCGGGCGGGGATTGGACGGGCGTATGTCATTCTCGACGCGCCGGACGCCACCGAGATCCTCGGTTTCTACACCCTGTCCGCCAGCAATGCGACCCCTGAACTGTTGAAGCCCGTTCTTGGCAGTGGGCTACCGAGATATCCGCTCCCGGTGTCGTACATTGGCATGTTTGCCGTGACCACCAGCCGCCAAGGGCAAGGCATCGGAAGCGAGTTGATGCTTGACGCCCTGATGCGGAGTGCGGCAGCCGCTCAGGAGGTCGGATCGACCGGCGTATTCCTCCACTCGCGCGACGAAAAGAGCACGGCGTTCTACGCGAAACTCGGGTTTGTCTCGCTGGGCGCTGACGTGACAGGCCGACCGATGTTCATCCCCATGAGTGTCATCCACCGGATGATGAACGACCGCGCTTCCCGCACCACCCCTCGGACTCCAGCCCCTTGAGCAGGCTCGGCATCACGCCTTCCGCGGCGGCGTGAGCCGAGCGGAGCCGGCGCGCCCTGCAGGGGAGCCTCTGTGTGCTGTCGGTCCTGCTGTCGGTCCTGCTGTCGCGACACGACGCGCTGGAGGCACGCACGGTGGTTGAGGCGCTGCGCGATCAGGCCTCCCCCCCCTACTCCAGCATCCCCCCCACCCCCGTCGCGTCCAGCAGCCGCTCCGCGTGCTGCTGGAACATCCGGCAGTGCGCCAGCAGCTGCGCCGGCGACAGCCCCGCCAGCAGCGCCACCTCGTGCTCGATGATCAGGCGGGTGTCGTTCACCAGCGAGTAGCGCCCCCACAGCGCCCGCTGGTTGAGCCCGAACACCGCCCGCCGCCGCCGGCGGGCGGGCACCGCCTCCTGGAAGCGGAACAGCTGCATCAGCCGCACGGCAAACGGCGGCTTCTGCACGGTCACCAGCAGCGTGCGCACGCCGTCGGCGGCCACCACGTCGCCGTCGTCATCCACGGTGGCGTGGAAGCCGGCCCCGCGCAGCACCGCCACCACCCGGGCCGCGTCCCAGTCGGAGGCGGCCAGCGGCAGCAGCAGCGGGTCGGCCACCCCCCCCTGGTCCACCCGGCCGGTGGCCAGGTTGAGCGACAGCGCCCGGCCGTCGGGGGCGGTGCCAAGGGGGAGGGAGTCCGAGGGGGTGACGTCGGGCATGGCGCGCTCCGGGTGGGGGTGTGCCCGAAAGATGGGGCGGGGGTGTGACAATTCGCGACGAAGGCCCGGGCCTTCCCGCCGAGGATCGGCAGCGCCGGCTTGAGGACGTGTGGAATGGCTGGGCGGCTCAGGGCGGCGTCCCTGTACGGCGCGGCTCCTCCGGTCGTGCTGCGGCGTGCGTCCTTCTCGCCGCGAGGGAGCGGGCGAGCCGGGACGTAATGGAGGCGGTGCGGTAGTCTGAGGGGCAACGGTCGGCACTGGGTCGGATATGCCTTGCGGAGCTGGAGCGGGTGCTGCTCCTGCGCTCGGCTCATCCATGCGCCGGTCCCGTTGTGTTCGCCGTGCCCTCCCCCCCTTGACGCCCCACCAATCCGTGATAATCGTGAAACATCACGTTTTCTTACGATAGTCATTGCCTCCCACGTGTCCGCACCCCCCATCACCCTCGCGCATCTGACGCCCGCAGAGGCTGCCCACGTGGAGGCTGGCCACCCGGAGCTGGGGGGGGGGGCGCACGGGGGGGAGCCGCAGGAGGTGCTCGCCATTCGCGCGGCGCCCGCCGTGGTGGAGCTGTTGGAACAGGTCGTGGCACAGTTCGCCCGGTCGTTGCACGAAGGGGACGAGCAGGCGGCCAAGGTGCTGGACGCGCTCACCCCCGAGGTGGGCGCACACGTGCTCTCCCCGGAGCGCTACCAGCAGCTGTGGCACCGGGGGGAGGCCCGACGGCACTTCCTCGAGACCGTGGAGCTGCTTTCCAGCGCCATGGTGGGGGAACGCGGCGGGTCGTCGGCGCGCAACGCGTCAGCGCTGGCCAGCAGATGGAAGGGGGAGGGACGGATCTTTGCCGTCCCCAACGGGCGGGCAGACTGCTTTCCGGCCTTCCAGTTCGACGAACTCGGACAGCCGCGCCCGGAGGTGGCCGCGGTGCTCCGAGCGCTGCCGCCGGGGACCGAGTGGGCGCGCGCCCTGTGGTGGACCGCGCCCAATGGCTGGCTCAACGGGCAACGCCCCGTTGACCTGTTCGCCGGTGACGCCGAGGCGGTGATCGCCGCCGCGCATCGGACGGCCGCGCCGATTGAGCCGTAGCGCCGGTCGCTTCCCCCCGGGCGCGGTGCCGCCGCCGCCCGATTTCCGTGCGGTGCACCCGTTGCTCGGCACATGGCCAGCCGACCGCCCCATCACGCGCGTCACCTCCCTTCGGCGGAATCCCACCGCCTTCAACCCTGGCACGTCTCCGCCGGAACCACGCGGCCGCTTTCACGCCTTTGCCGACGGGCAGGGGCGCGTGGTGCCCGTGCTCAACGGCGCCGGCGAGGCCGATGGCGCCATCGCCGAAACCGTGTTCCATGACGTGCCGGTGCGCGGGACGGGGCGCATGGTGTTTGCCTCGCGGCTGACGCAACTGGCGCTCGTGACCCTGCACCCAACGCGTGACCTCACCCTGGTGCAATTGCACGGCCACGGGCTGCGACGCCTGGAGGTAGCCGCCACAAACCTGACCGACACGGACCCCACGACGTACACGCACACGGTCGCCTGGGCTCGGGCCCTGCATCAGGCCCTGCCGCAGGTCGATGGGCTGGTGTGGATGTCCCGTCAGTGCAATTCCACGCGCGCGGTCGTGCTGTTCGGCGATCGGGTGCCGGAGGACGCGTTGCGCGTGGCAGACGGTCCGCTGCCCTTGGCGCTGGGGGCCGGACGAGTGATCGTGGACGCCGCCGCCAACGCGGCAGGGATTGCCATTGAGTGAGGTTCGCCAGTTCCGCACCATCGACGCGTGCCTGCGGGGCGGCGGTCGGTCGGGGTGCAGTCGGCACGTCGGGAGGTGCGGATGTTCTCCGGCATGGAGAGCACGCCATGGCCGCCGTCGCCACGATCTCCCCGATGGGATAGACCACGACTCCGCAGGCAGTCAGGAACGCGCCGCCGCCCGTCTGCCTGCGCCGTCGATGGTGCGGGACAAGCTGTTCACGCTGGATCTCCGACTGGTGCGCGGCGTTCCGGGGACGCTGGCCCTGCCGGACCAAGCGGGGGTGCGGCGGATGCACGGGACGCCCCTCGGGACACCGCCATGACCCCCGCCCCGCGCCACCTCCTCGCCGTCTGGAACCCCTTCTACGCCGACGACGCCCTCGCCCGCCACGCCGAGCTGCTGGCGGACAGCCACCGCGACGTGGGGGACGACGCCGAGGTGTGGTGGGGGCTGGTGCGCTCGCCGCACCGCCTGCAGCCGCTGGCCCACCTGGACGACATCCTGGCGCTGGACGGCGAGATCGAGGCGCGGCTGCATGCGGGGCACGAGCTGCAGCTGTACCTCACCGACTACCAGTCGCTGTACGTGGCCGACGTGCGCCGCATCAGCCGCGACGCGCCGCCCCCGGGCGACGGCGTGGTCCCCGGCTACTACGCGCGCGAGGGGCTGGCGTGCGAGGCCTGGCTGGCGCTGGCCGACCTCCGCGCGCTGGTGGTGCACGACCTGGCCGCCGTGCAGCGCGAGCTGGCGCAGCTGCGCAACGTGCGCTACCACGACCGCCGCGTGTCGCTGTACGGCGGCATGGTGGAGCTGCCGCTCATCGTCACGCGCCCCGACGGGCTCCGCTTCTTCAGCGAGGAGGAGCGCCGCCTGCTGAACAACGACCGCCCGTGGGTGGTGGCCGACGCCGACCGGACCGGGCTGGGGGAGGTGGGCGCGCAGCTGCGCGACCACCTGCTGGGGGAGGCGGCGTGGGAGGCGCTCACCCCCGCCGCGCGCACCTTCGTGTGCAGCGCCGAGAGCCTGCTGCGGCGGCACTGGGCGCTGCAGGCGTTCGACTTCTCCCCCGTGCTGGTGGAGCTGGGGAAGGCGGTGGAGCTGCTGGTGAACCGGCTGCTCCCCCGGCTGCTGCAGCGGGCCCCCGAGCGGCTGGTGCTGGTGAACGTGGACGGCACGGGGCACGACCTGCGCCAGTACCACCACCTGTCGCTGGGGCAGCTGGCGTGGCTGCTGCAGCGCGACGGCGAGCTGCTGTCGTGGGTGCTGGGGACGCACGGGCTGCGGGTGAAGTGGCTGTGCACGCAGGCGCCCGCGCTGCTGCGCGAACTGGCGGACCACCGCAACCCCGCGGCGCACGCGCAGGTGCTGACGCGCGCCGACGTGCTGCCGCTGCGCAACCAGTGGCTGGGGGTGGGGAGCGACGGGCACCTGGTGGCGCTGGCCCGGCTGCTGGCGGCGGTGGAGTAGGGGACGCGGCGGGGCGTTCCCGGTCCGCGTCCGCAGGGGACCCACACCCCCGGCCCATCTCCCGGAGGCGGAAACCCGGCCGCATTGTTCCACGACCCCCTCGAACCCTCGCCACCCCCCCCGCCTCGCCATGGTTGCCCTTGCCATCCCTGGCCGGACCCGCTTGGCACCCCGTGCCGCCCTCCCGGTCGCGGCGGTGGCCGCCCTCGCGGCCACCACGTCCCCGGGCGTGGCGCAAGGGACCCCGCCCTTTGGCGCGAACCCGCCGCCTGTCACCGTCCGCGGCGTGGTGTACGACAGCCTCACCCACCGACCGCTGGCTGGCGCGCTGGTGGAGGTGGCGGGCACCAGCCGCATGGCGCTTGCCGACCGGCTCGGCCGCTTCCGCGTGGACAGCGTGCCTCCCGGTCCGCACCGCGTCACCTTCTCCGCCCCCGCGCTGGACTCCATCGGTCTCTACGGCTTCGGGGCCGACGTCATGGTGGACCCCGCCGGCGGCACCGGGTCGCTCACGCTGGCCACGCCGTCGCTGGCCACCCTGCACGCGCGCCTGTGCGCCGCCCCCGCGGATGCCTCCGCCGACAGCGCCATTGTCTTTGGCTCCGTGTACGACGCCGGCACCCGCGCGCGACGCGCCGGGGCCCAGGTGGCGCTCCGGTGGTTCGCCGTGGACACCGCGGGCACCGGCGCGCGGCTGGTCCAGCCGCTGCGGCTGGGGCGGAGCGACGCGCAGGGGGACTTCGCCGTCTGCGGCGTGCCGCATGACCTGGCGCTCACCACGCTGGCCGGGGACCCGCAGACGGCCAGCGGTCCGATCTCGCTCACCGTGGGGCCGGCGCGGGTGCTGCGTCGAGACCTGTACGTGAGCGACGAGATGGGCGCGGACAGCGTGGTCGCCGGCGGAGGCGGGGGCGGTGGAGCGGCGGCGGGTGGTGCGCCGCGCGGCACCGGTGCGCTGCGCGGCGTGGTGCGCGACGAGTCGGGGCAGCCGCTGGTGGGCGCGCTGCTGCTGCTCACCGCCTCGGGGCACGCCACGCGCACCGACTCGCTGGGGCGCTGGGCGTTCCGGCAGGTGCCGCTAGGGACGCAAGAGGTGAGCGTGCGACAGCTGGGACGCGGCGCGCTGTACCGCGTGGTGGACCTCGTGGGCGGCACCACCGGCGACGAGGCGTTCACGCTGCCGCAGGCCACCGTGCTGGCGCCGGTGAACGTGCGCGGCGTGGCCATCCCCGGGCGCGACCAGGCGGAGTTCCTCGCGCGGCGGCGCGCGGGGTTCGGGCGGTTTCTCGATGCACGCGAGCTGACGAAGCGCCCCGACCTGGCCGCCGCCCTGTCGCGGCTGCCGGGGGTGGAGGCCCGGCACGGCATCGACGGGCTGACGGTGCGCGGCACGCGACCCGGGCGGTGCGGTTCCCTGCGCGTCATCATCGACGGCGTCCCCGGCATGGCGGGGCTGGACATGCTCAACGTGCGCGACCTGGTCGGTGTCGAGTACTACCCCGACGGCACCACGGCGCCACCAAAGTACCTGGCGGGCCTCCCCTCCCCCTGCGGGGTGCTGCTGGTGTGGACGCGCTTCGCCCGGTGGTAGTCCTGACGACGACGATCGCACGGCAGCGGGTGGCCGCGCACCCCCGGCACTACATTTGGCCGCACGGAGCGCTCGGCGTGGCGTCCACGAAGGCCGCCGCCGCCCCGCCGCGCTGAGGGCACACCATCACACCGGAGCACGCCAGTGGACCCCATGATCGTCGGGCTCAACTTCGCCTACGCCGTCCTGGGCGTGGTGCTCATGTGGGTGAGCTTCCGCGTCTTCGACCGCCTGATGCCCGAGGTGAACTTCCCCGAGGAGCTGAAGCGAGGGAACGTGGCGGTGGCGATCTTCGTGGGCGCGCTGTTCATCGCCATCGCAATGGTCGTGGGGCACGCGCTCAATTGACCGCGCGCCTGCTGCTGGCGGCGGCGCTGCTGGGAGGCGGTGGCGCCTCGGCCGTCACCGCCTCGGCCGTCACTGCGTCGGTTGTGCCCGCGCCGTTGCCGTCCCCCGGCACCGCCTCGCGCGCCCGCGCCGTGGCCCGCGCGGCGGCGCGCTACGACGACACCTTCCGCCGCTACGGCAAGCGCTTCTTCGGCGCGGGGTTCGACTGGCGGTGGTTCAAGGCGCAGGGGATGGCCGAGAGCAACCTGGACAGCGCGGCCACCAGCCGGGTGGGGGCGCGCGGCATCATGCAGCTGATGCCCGCCACCTATCACGCCATCCAGAGCAAGGACCCCGCGCTGGGGGCCATCGACGACCCCGAGTGGAACATCGCCGCCGGCATCCGCCACGACCGCTACCTGTGGCGCCTCTGGGAGCCGCGCGTGGACGGCGACGACCGCCTGTCGTTCATGTTTGGCAGCTACAACGCCGGCGAAGGGACGATCGGCCGCGCGGCCGAGGTGGCGCGGCGCATGGCCGCGGGCGCGCCGCAGTGGGCGCACGTGGAGGCGGTGGCGCCGGAGGTGCCGCGGTGGCGCTACCGCGAGACGCTGGGGTACGTGCGGAAAATCCGGGCGCACCACGGGGCCATGCGGCGGCGGTGAGGGAGGCCGCGCCCCCCGCCCCCGCCGCCCGGGGGCGGGTCTGGAAGCCCGTCCGCGCCGCGTGGTAGCTTTCCGGGCGTGACCCCGCCCCTCCTCGCCCCTCTCGTCCCGCTCCTGCTGGCCTCGGCGCCTGCCGTTGTCGATCCGGGGTGGTGTGGCGCGCGCTTCGCGCAGGACCCCGGGCGCGGAGGGGAGGCGCCGTCGCTGGCGGGGCTGCCGGGGCTGATGCAGGTGCCCTCGGCGTCCGCGCTGGCCGACCGCAGCGTGATGATGGCGCTGAACACCGTGCACACCCACGACATCCCCGGGGCGGTGACGCAGCGCAACGCCTTCCTGGGGTTCGGGCTGCTGCCGCGGCTGTCGGTGGTGGCCCGCGGCACCTCGCTCACCAATGGGCAGGCCATCGTGGATGCGCAGGGGCGGTGGGGGCTGCGCGACCGCACCGCCAGCGTGCAGTGGCTGGCGCTGGACGAGCGGAAGTGGCGCCCGGCGGTGGCGGCGGGGATCCAGGACATCGGCGGGAACGCCGCCGTCTTCAAGGCCCGCTACCTGGTGGCGGGGAAGTCGGTGGCCGGTCGGGTGCGCCTCACCGCGGGGTACGGCCAGCCCGGGAGCTATTCGCTGGACGGCGCCTTCGGCGGAGTGGAAGTGGCGCCGTGTCGCTGGCTCACCATCATGGCGGAGCACGACGGCCGCTTCCGCAGCGCCGGCGTGCGCGTGGAGCCGGCCGGGGCGCTGGCGCGGCGCGTGCGGCTGGTGCCCAGCGTGGACGTGCTGTGGCGCGAGGGGGACGGGCGCGTGCTGGCGGCGGGGTTCAGGTGGCTCCCCCCCGCGCCCCGGAGCGCGGGGGGCGCGGTGTCCACGCCGGCGCGACCGGCGGCCTTGGCCCCCCTCGGCACGCGGGGGGCGACGGGAGAGGCGGCGCTTGTGGAGGCGCTGGTGGCGCACGGCTTCGAGAACGTGCGCGCGGCGTGGCACGGCGACACGGTGGACGTGACCTACGAGAACCGCCTGTACAATCGGGAGGAGTGGGACGCCCTGGGGGTGGTGCTGGCGGAGATGGCGGCGCGCGCGGGGGACGCGCGGCTGCTGCGCGCGACGGTGCTGCGGGTGGATCTCCCGGTGCTGCAGGTGGCGGTGGACCGGGAGGTGTTCCGGCAGTTCGTGGACGGGGCGCTGGGGGACGCGGCCTTCGCGGACCGGCTGGTGGTGCGGCATCCGGGAAAAGCGCCGGTGGCGGGGGCGGCGGCCAACTGGTCGCGCTTCCATGCGGATGTCACGGTCCGGCCGCGGGTGGACCACATGCTGCTGTCGGAGATCAGCGTGGCCGAGGCGCGGGCGATCGCGCTGCCGGAGGCGACGGTGCAGCTGGGGCGCGGGGTGTCGGTGACGGGGCGCAAGACCGTCGTGCTGGGCAAGACCCGGCTCTTCCCCGATGGGTATGTGGAGGCCAACGCGGATCAGCTGGCGGTGCATGTCACGCGGCCGGGGTTCCCGTTCGTGACGGGGGGCGGGGGGGTGCTGACGCAGGTGAGCGTGGGGCAGTTCGCCCCGCGCGCGCTGGGGGCGGCACTGTCCACCGACATGGTGCTGGGCGACGGGCGGTGGTCGGTGGGGGGCGTGGCGGCGGCGTTCGGGCGGACGTTCACGGCGCTGGAGCGCTCGGTGCTGGTGGGGTCGGTGCGCTACCGGCATGCGCCGCTGGACCTGGCCGCCAGCGTGAGCGCCGGGCGGTACTTCCATGGCGACGTGGGGGCCACGGCCGAGCTGGAGCGGCGCTTCGGGCTGCTGGAGGTGGCGCTGTTCGCCCGGGCCACCGAAACGGCCAAGATTGCCGGGTATCGGGTGTCGCTGCCGTTGACCGGGCGTCGCGATGCGCGCCCGGGGGCGGTGCGGGTGCGGCTGCCGGAGTACTACGATTTCACGCATTGGAAAACCGTCTTGGACCCGGTGATCGGGTTGTCGCGGACCGACGTGGGGGTCCCGCTGCAGACGGGGCAGGAGCTGGTGCGGGGGTTCCGGATGCGGGACCGGTTGAACGCGGTGCGCCTGGGGCGGGATGTGGCGCTGCTGCGGGAGGGGGCCCGTCGCGTGTGGGCGGGTCCGGAGGGCGGGGGGCCGTGACCAACCTGTTGCCGTCCCCGGCGCGATCGCACATTTTTTCTTCTTGACACCCCACGGCGTTGGCGCTTTCTTCTGGGAAGACTGCGCCTCCGCGTCTCGGCAATCACTTATTGGAGCAAGCACATGGCACTTCCTTTCGCTGGTCTGCGTCTCAAGCGTCCGGGGCTCGCCCTTGGCGCGCTGGCCCTTGCGCTCGCAGCCTGCGGCAAGGAGTCCACGGCCCCCGTCAAGATTGCGACCCAGAACGTCACCACCACGTTCAACGGCTCGGTGGCGCAGGCGATCGCCGGGCGGTCGGTCAGCATCCCCGGCGCGGCCGGGCTGGTGGCGCCGGCGGCGCCCAACCAGAACCTGGGGCTCACCTTCGGCGGCACGGCCACGGCGCCCACGGCTACCGGCACGGTCACCACGTCGGCGGGGGCCACTACGGGCAGCTTCACGGCCAACGTGACGTTCGGGTCGTGCACGTTCACGTTCACCAGCGTCACCGGCAACCTCGGCATCACGGTGGGCCAGTCCATCCGCGTGAATCCCTGCGCGCTCAACCTGGTCACGGCGGGGCAGGCGGTGGGCACCACGAACAACACCAACGCGACGGTCAGCTTCGGGAACTTCCTCTCGGCGCCCATCCCGGTGCAGGTGCAGGTGAGCGAGAACGGCACGGTGACGGTGAACAACCAGACCGTCGGCCAGGTCTCCACCGGCAACTCGTCGTCCTGACCCGGGCGCCGCTCCGGCGGCTCCTTCGGTTCGGCCAAGGCCGCGGTCCCCATTGAGACCGCGGCCTTCGTGCATCTCAGGGGTGTTGGCCTGCGGCGCCCTCCCCGCCCGCCAGCTCCCCACCCGGGAGCAGCGGCACCTGCGCCACCGGCGCCAGCTCGGCCAGGTCGTCGGCCCCCGTGGCGGCCCCCAGCTCGCGGAAGCGACGCGCCCGCAGCATCACGCGGCTCTCCGCCTGCCCCACCAGTGCGTTCCACTGCTTCACCGTGCCGTCCAGCGCCTTCTGCACCGCGCCGAAGTTGGCGCCCATGATGCGCAGCGAGTCGTACAGCTCGCGCCCCAGCTTCGCGATCCGCTGCGCCTCCTCGGCCAGCCGCGCCTGGTCGCGTAGCGCCGCCACGGTGCGCGCCACCGCCACCAGGTTCACGGGCCCCGCCAGCACCACGCGCTTGCGGAAGAAGTCATCCAGCAGCGCGCGGTCGTGCGCCACCGCCGCCGCCAGGAAGTTCTCGCCGGGGACGAACAGCACCACGAACTCCACGGTGTCCCCCGCCGCGTCCCCCACCGCCTCCCGCACCCCCTTCGCATAGTCCTTCCGCGCCAGCCCCTCGGCGTGCGTGCGCACCGCGCGGGCATGCGCGGCCAGCAGCGTGGCGCGCGCGGCGGGGTCCTCGGCCTCGGTGGCGGACACGTAGTCGGCCAGCGAGCACTTCACGTCCACCACCAGGCGGCGCCCCCCGGGAAGCGTGAGCACGAAGTCGGGGCGCTGCCGCCCCGCCTCGCCGTCCACGGTGCCCTGCGCGACGAAGTCGATCCCCTCCACGAGCCCGGCGGCCTCGAGGACGTTGCGGCACTGCTCCTCCCCCCAGCGCCCGGCCACGGCCCCCGACGAGCGCAGTGCGGTCTCCAGGCGCGTGGTGGCGCCGGCCACCCGCTCCTGCCCAGTCAGCACCCCCTTCACCGCCTCCAGCAGCTGCCCGTACCCCTCCTGCCGCGCCTTCTCCACCTCCCCCAAACGCGTCTCGTACTTGAGGAGCGAGTCGCGCACGGGCCCCAGCAGCTCGGCCAGCTGGGTGCGATTGGCGTCCAGCCCCTGCCCGGCGGCCTCGCGGTGGCGCGTCAGCAGCTGCTCGGCGCCCTCCACCAGCTTGCGCTGGGCGGCGTCGAGCGCCTGCCCGGCCAGCAGCTCGAAGGTCTGCTGCAGACGCGCCAACTCCGCGGCATGGGCGGTGTCGCGCTCCTGCTGGGCGGCCTTGAGCGCGGCCAGCTCGAGGGCGGCGGCGTCGCGGTGGGCGCGGAGGGCGGCGGCGGGGCGATGGCCCAGCCAGAAGCCCAGCGTGAGGCCGAGGAGGAGGGCGAGGAGGGTGGGGAGGAGCAGGTCGGGCATGGGGGGAGGGGAGATGGAAAAGCGGCGGTGGAGGACGGGGCGGGGGGCGGTCGCAAGATCGCGTGTGGGTATGACGGTGCGCTGAGGGCGCTTGGGCGCCCGCCGTGAATGTTC
>JAGWYS010000353.1 GCA_018969225.1 Gemmatimonadota bacterium
AGAGTAGGCAAGTACGGCAGCGGCGATCAGGGTTTTCATGTTCGACTCCAGTAAGGTTGAAGGCAGGAAGAATTTGATGCGTGAATCCTACGCATGCCCTGTACATCTGTCAAACACTTTTTTAAGTACAGACGATGTACACACCCATCACCTCCCCTCCAGCACCACCCCCTCGAAGGCAAGCACCCGCTCCAACCCCGCCTCCACCAACCCCCTCGCAGCCGCCGCCATCCGCTGCAGTTCGCGGTGGATGTGCGCGTCGGCAGGACTGCGGTGCTCACACTCCCCGCTGTAGCGCTCGAACGCCACCAGGCTGGAGATCAGATCCGCCAGATGCCGCGGACACTCGCAGGCGATGCTCGGCCTGAGCGCCACGATGGCCGCCAGCTGCTCGGGCGTGAACCGCCGCACCCCACCAGCCGCCAGACCCTCCCGCGCCGGCACCGCCCCAGCCTCCACGACCGAGGCACACGCCCGCCCCAGCGCCACCGGCTCCACCGGCCCCTTGATGCAAACCACCCCGAGCGCCTCGACAGCAGCAATGGCATCGCGCCCAGCAAACGCATGCACCACCACCGCACCCAGCGCCCCAGAGCGCGCGATCAGACGCGCCACGACATCCGCCGCCCCCGGATGCAGGGTCGGCATGTCGATCACCACCACCCCGCCAACCGCCTGCCCATCCCCCAGATCCTCGGGCGCAGCGACACCCACCGCCCCCTCCAGACCCGACGCCCTCGGCTCGCGCAGAACACGCGCCGCGAGCCCCTGCCCCACCACAAAGACCGGCGCCGCACCGGCAGCCGCCACAACCCGCGCAGCCGCAACCGGCTCGCGCACCGGTGACCCGGTCGCCTCCTTCAGCGCCTCGAGCTGCCGGTCGTCCAGCGTCGCGATCGAGCCGACCGCATGACCAGCATCGACCAGCGCCTTCACCATCGCGATTCGCCGGATCTCATCCCGCGAATAGAGCCTGTTGCGACCACCCGCACGGTTGGGCTTGACCAGCCCGTAGCGCCGCTCCCACGCCCGCAGCGTCTCCTGCGCCACCCCAGTGAGCCGGCACACCACCCCGATCGGAAAGCCCGGCTGGCTTCCGTCCATCATGTTTGTGTCCATGTTTAAGTTAACGTTACGTGTTCATGAATTGTACATCTTCAATGCGACAACGGGCGACTGCGGAGGTCTGACATCGGCACAGGACCATGCGAATGACAGGATCTCCCCCGTTCATCGGGGTGTGAGGGCCGCTCCCTGTCCAATACGGCCGATGGCCACCGTCATCTGCGCCTCCCGGAAGAGCACTTTGCGGACTGCCGCACCAGCCGCCCGTCCCTGGAATGGGCCGGATGCCTTGCGCCGATGCCACCGCCTGTTGAACCATGCGCGACACCCGCATCCACCAGACCCGAACCGGCATGATCTCCACACCGACCCAGCGAGCTGTCTCCGCCGTGCTGAGCCGCGGCCCCGTCATCCCGGTCCTGGTGATCGACGACGCCAGCCAGGCAGCGGCGCTGGCGCGCGCCCTGGTGGCGGGCGGACTGGATGTGCTGGAGGTGACGTTGCGCACTCCGGCGGCACTGGAGGCGGTGCGGCGCATTCGCGAGGCGGTACCGGAGGCTGTCGTCGGTGTCGGCACGGTGCTGGAGGCGGGACAACTGGAAGAGGCACACCGGACGGGGGCGGCGTTTGCCGTGTCGCCAGGGGCGACGGCGAGGCTGCTGGATGCGGCCTGCGGACATCCCATGCCGCTGCTGCCGGGCGTGGCCACGGTGTCCGAGGCCATGGCGCTGCGGGAGCGCGGATACCACCACCTGAAGTTCTTCCCGGCCGA
>JAGWYS010000120.1 GCA_018969225.1 Gemmatimonadota bacterium
ACTCGGCGCTCGGGAGCGGCCTGCGGGCGCTGGCCGGAATCCTCGACGGCGCCGCGCTGGCGCTGTCGCCGGACACGGGGCCGCTGCACCTGGCGGTGGCCCTGCGCACCCCGGTCATCGGGCTGATGGGCTACACCAATCCCAAGCGGGTGGGCCCCTACGACTTCTCGCGCGACCTCCTGGTGGACGCCTACGGCGACCCCGGCGAGGACTATCCCACCGACATGACGTACCGTGCCGGGCGCATGGCGCGCATCACGGTGGACCAGGTGGCCACCATGCTGGAGCGGTGGCGCGTGCGCTACGCCCCCTCGCGGCTGGCCGCGCTGGCGTCGAGGGCGAGCGCACCGAACGGGTAGGCCACCCCCAGCTCGGCCAGCAGTCCCACCATCCGCCCCAGCGGCAGCCCCATCACGGCGAAGAAGTCGCCGTCGATGCGCTCCACGATCACGGCACCGTACCCCTGGATGCCGTAGGCGCCCGCCTTGTCCATGGGTTCGCCAGTGTCCACATACGCGGCCACCTGTGCGGCGGTGAGCGGGCGGAAGGTCACGGCCACGGTCTCCACGCCGGCCGCGGTGCGTCCGCGGTGCGCCACCGCCACGGCCGTATGCACCGTGTGGGTGCGCCCCGCCAGGCGGGCCACCATCGCCTCGGCCTCCGCGCGGTCGCGCGGCTTCCCCAGGATGTCGCCGTCCACCACCACGATCGTGTCGGCCGCCACCACCACGGCCTCCGGGTCGGCGGCGCTGAGCCTCGCCGCCTTGGCGCGCGCCAGCCGCTCGCAGTGGGGCACCGGCGCCTCCCCAGGCCACACCGACTCGTCCACATCGGCGGGGCGCACCTCGTGGGGGATGCGCAGCATGGTGAGGAGGTCGCGGCGGCGCGGCGACTGCGAGGCCAGGATCACGCGCGGCGTTGGGGCGGCGGGGCGGGTCATGCGTATTAACTTGGAGCAACCCTCGCCCCCGGTCCACACGCCATGCCCGATCCCCGCCCGCTGGATCCCGCGACGCTGCACCCCGAGACGCTGGCGATCCGCACGCAGGCCGCCGTGAGCGGCTTCCGCGAGCACGCGGTGCCGCTGTACCTCACCTCCAGCTTCCGCTTCGACGACGCCGAGCACGCGCGGGCGCTGTTCGCCGAGGAGGTGGAGGGGCAGGTGTACAGCCGCTACGCCAACCCCAACACCGACGAGCTGGTGGACAAGCTGTGCCTCCTGGAAGGGGGGGAGGACGGGATCGTGACGGCCTCGGGGATGTCGGCGGTGTTCACGGCGATCGCGGCGCTGGTGAAGGCCGGGGACCACGTGGTGTCGTCGCGGGCGCTGTTCGGCTCCACGCACCAGCTGTTCACGAAGGTGTTCCCGCGGTGGGGGGTGGCCTCCACGTACGTGGACGGGGCCGACACGGCGGCGTGGGCGGCGGCGATCACGCCGGCCACGCGGCTGCTGTACGTGGAAAGCCCCTCCAACCCCGGGCTCGAGCTGGCCGACCTGGCGGCGCTGGGCGCGCTGGCGGCGGCGCGCGGCATCCCGCTGCTGGTGGACAACTGCTTCGCCACGCCGGTGGTGCAGCGCCCCATCCCGCTGGGGGCGTCGCTGGTGATCCACTCGGCCACGAAGTACATCGACGGGCAGGGGCGCGTGCTGGGGGGCGCCATCATTGGGCGGCGCGATCTGGTGGCCGAGTGCCGCTTCCTGGCGCGCCACTCGGGGCCGGCGCTGAGCGCCTTCAACGCCTGGCTCCTGTCGAAGTCGCTGGAGACCCTGCCGGTGCGCATGGAGCGTCACTGCGCCAACGCGCTGGCGCTGGCGCGCCATTTCGAGGGGCACCCCGCGCTGGAGGCGGTGCGCTACCCGTTCCTGCCGTCGCATCCGCAGGAGGCGCTGGCGCGGCGGCAGATGGCCATGGGGGGCGGCATCGTGACGCTCACCGTGCGCGGCGGGATGGCGGGGGCGCGGCACGTGGTGGACCACGTGCGGCTTCTGTCGCTGTCGGCCAACCTGGGGGACACCCGCACGATCCTCACGCACCCGGCCTCCACCACGCACAGCAAGCTGTCCCCTTCGGAGCGCGCGGCCGTGGGCATCGGCGACGGGCTGCTGCGGCTGAGCGTGGGGCTGGAGCATGTGGACGACCTCATCGCGGACCTCGACGGCGCGCTGGCCGGGGTGCCGCGCGACGGCGGCGCCTGACCCGGCTCGGCGGCGTCACGCCCCCGGTCATTCCGTCACACGGCTGGTCCCGTTTCACGCACCAGCCACAACGTCACGGGGCCATCATTCACTAGCGACACGGCCATGTCGGCGCCAAACTCCCCCGTGGCCACCGTCACGCCCTGTTCGCGCAGGCGCATGACGAATAGGTTGTATAGGGGTTGCGCCACGGCTGGGGGCGCGGCCTCGGTGAAGCCCGGGCGGCGTCCCTTGCGGGCGTCGGCATACAACGTGAATTGCGAGACCACCAGGAGGGCGCCCCCGCGCTCGCGCAGGTCCAGGTTGAGCTTGCCGTCCGCGTCGGGGAACAGCCGCAGCGCGAGCACCTTGTCCGCCAGCCACCGCACCTCGGCGTCCGTGTCCCCGTGGGTGAACCCCACGAGGAGCAGGTAGCCGGGGCCGATCGACCCGGCCAGCCGGGGAGGAACCGTCGGGGAGTCGTCACGGATGTGCACTGACGCCTCGCTGACGCGCTGGAGCAGTATTCGCATGGTTCCGAGAGTCTGGCAGCGTTCTTCCGGGAGCGGAAGGGCGCCGCAATGTCCCATTCGCCTTGCCCCCCGTGAATCAACGTCTCGCCCTTCGTTTCGACTTGACGCCCCGCACCCCGGCCGCTGACGCCGATGCGGCCTTCCTGGCGTCGTGCGTCGCGTGGCTCGGCCTCGATGCCGGCCAGCAGCTGCTGTGGGACGCCCCCTCCAAGCACACGCTGGACGGCGGCCGGATCCTCCGCTGGGCCCCCTATCGTGCCGGCGGCCGCACGCTGGCCGACGTGGTGGTGTATGCCCCCGATCCGCTGGACCGCGGGCTGCAATGGTCCACCCAGGTGACCTACGTGGCGGCCCCCGGCTCGGGGCCGGGACGTCCCATGCATCGGCAAGTCCTCATCCGCGTGGGCACCGAAGGGGGGACGGGGAACGGCGCGCCGCCGCCGGTGCGCCCCCCGCGGCTGCTCGCGGAGCTGGACGCCGCCTTCACGCTGCTCTCGCCTGACGGTCCGCTCCAGCGGATCCCCACCCAGCTGGAGGCGGGGACGCTGGACGCCTTCGTGCGCTTCGTGCTGTGCGATGCGGCGCGCACCATGCCGGTGCTGCTGCTGACCGAGCTCCCCGACGGGGGATACGTGCTCCCCCCCGAGCAGTTCGCCGCGGAGCTGTTCGGGCTGGGGCTCTGCTTCATGCTGCGCCACGCCGACACCTTCGCGCTGTCGGACGCCGTGGGCGGACACGCGCGCTCGGTGTTCCTGGGGTCGGCGCGCGCCTACCTGCCGGGGTTCACGCTGGACGCCGACCCCTTCCAGCACCCGCTGGTGCTGGCACGGGCACTGGCGCTGCCGGGGGAACGGCGGCGGCTGGTGCAGCGGCTGGCGGAAGTGTCGGTGCAGCGGCCGGTGGCCGACCCGGCCATCGTGGACGAACTGCGCGACGCCCGCGGGGCGTCCTACCGGCTGCGTCCCGACGCCACCGAGGCGCTGGCGGCTGCGGAAGCGGGGGTGGAGCTGGACCGCGACCAGCTGGTGACGCTGCTGCGCGACTACGAGACGGCGGTGCGGGCGGCGGAAGGGGAGCTCGCGCGCGCCCGCGAGCGGCTGGCGGAGCTGCAGGGGGAGCTGGAGGGGGAGCGGCGCACGGCGCGGCACCTGCGCACCACGCTGGCCGCCTTCAAGGAGCGGCAGCCGATCGGGCGGCCGGCGGGTGATGCGCCGCAGTCGGTGCTGGAGGTGGTGGAGCGGGCGCAGGCCCTGTATGCCGACGCGCTGCGCATCCTCCCGTCGGCGCTGGCATCGGCGGCGGAGTCCGCCTTCCCCGACGCGGACACCGCGTGGGCATACCTCAAGGCGCTGGGCGAGGTGGGGCGCCGGCGCCAGGACCGCGCGCTCGGGCGGCCGCTGGGGGAGGTCCTCGCGGACCTCGACGTGGACTATTCGCCGGGGGCCAGCACGCCGGGGCGTAAGTCCCCCTACCTGTTCCGCGACGGCGATCGCGAGGTGGAGTGCGCCGACCAGCTGCGCCAGGGGAGCAACCCGCTCACCTGCCTGCGCGTGTACTTCACCAACGCCCCCGACGGCGGCTTCGTCATCGGACACGTGGGGAAGCAGATCGACACCACGCTAGCCAAGGCGGTGGACGACGAGCAGCCGGAGCCGGCGGCCGACGCGGCGGGGTGACCGGCCGGGAGGGGGTCCCGCCCTCCCGAGCCTACGGCCCCCTGGCGCCCCCACCCGGCGGCGTCAGGGGGCTGTTTCGTGGAAGGTGACGGCGGTCTCGTGCTGCAGCGCGCGACGCAGCGCCCAGCTGTCCTGGAACAGCAGCACCACGGCGCCCTTGTGGTCGTACACCCGGAGGCGCCCGGTGCCCGCGCACACGCGCTCCACCTCGGCCTTGGGGCCGGTGACCCACCGCGGCCAGCGGTGCGTCATCTTCTCGAAGCGGCACGGCGCGGCGTACTCGTGCTCCAGCCGGAAGGCCATCACGTCGAACTGCAGCTGTCCCACGGCGCCCACGATGGGCTGGCTCCCCGCGGCGGTGTCGGTGTAGAACACCTGCGCGGCCCCCTCCTCCGTGAGCTGGCGCAGCCCCAGGTCGAACTGCTTGCGCTTCATGGGGTCGGCGGGCATGGCGCGGGCGAAGTGCTCCGGGGCGAAGCGGGGGATCCCCTGGAACTCGAGGGTCCCGTCCCCCCCCAGCGTGTCGCCGATGCGGAGGGTGCCGCGGTCCATGATCCCCACCACGTCGCCAGGCCACGCCTCCTCCACCGCCACGCGGTCGCGCGCCATGAACTGCTGCGGGGCGGCCAGCCGCATCGGCTTGCCGGTGCGCTGGTGGAGCACCGTGAGGCCGCCGGCGAAGCGCCCCGAGACGACCCGCACGAAGGCAACGCGGTCGCGGTGCTTGGGGTCCATGTTCGCCTGGATCTTGAACACGAACCCGGTGAAGTCGGGGCGGGTGGGGGCGACGGGGCCGGTGGAGGCCTCGCGGGGGCCGGGCGGCGGGGCCAGCTGGAGGAACTCCCGCAGGAACGGCTCGATGCCGAAGTTGGTGAGCGCCGAGCCGAAGAACACCGGGGTGAGGGTGCCGTCGATGACGCGGGCGTGCTCGTACGCGTGGCCGGCGGCGTCCAGCAGCTCCACGTCGGCCATCAACCGGTCGAACGCCCCCGGCGCCATCGCCCCGGCCAGCGCGGGGTCGTCGATGGCCACCACGGTGTCGCCGGCGCGGGTGGCGCCGCGGTCGCCGCTGCGCTCGAAGAGGTGCACCTCGCGGGTCAGGCGGTCGTACACGCCCACGAAGACGTCGGCGTCGAACACCGGCCAGGTGGCCGCGTAGCAGTCGATCCCCAGGTCGGCCTCGACGTCCTGCAGCAGCTTGAGCGGGTCCTCGCCGTGCCGGTCGCACTTGTTGACCAGCGTGAAGATCGGGGTGCGGCGGCGCTTGCACACGTCGAACAGCTGGCGCGTGCGCTCCTCGACCCCCTTGCGGTTGTCCAGCAGCATGATGGCGCTGTCGGCGGCCACCAGGGTGCGGTAGGTGTCCTCGGAGAAGTCCTCGTGGCCGGGGGTGTCCAGCAGGTTGAGCTGGCACCCCAGGTACTCGAACTGCAGCACCGAGCTGGTCACGGAGATGCCGCGCTCCTGCTCCAGCTTCATCCAGTCGGAGGTGGCGTGGCGCGTGGCGCGCCGCGCCTTGACGGAGCCGGCCAGGTGGATGGCCCCGCCGTAGAGGAGGAGCTTCTCCGTGAGCGTGGTCTTCCCGGCGTCCGGGTGCGAGATGATCGCGAACGTCCGGCGGCGGGCCACCTCGCGCACCAGGCGCGCGGGGTCGGCCGCGCCCCCCGCCGGCGCGCCGCCCTCGGGGGCGCCCCCCTCCGGGGCGCCTCCCGGGACCAGCGGCTCGGCGGGGGCGGTCACTCGACGGTCACCGACTTCGCGAGGTTGCGGGGCTGGTCCACGTTGCACCCCCGCTTCACCGCGATGTGGTACGCCAGCAGCTGGAGCGGAATGCTGGCCAGCACCGGGGTGAGGAGGTCCACCGTCTCCGGGATGCGGAACTCGTGGTCCACGACGCCGCGCAGCGCCGGCTCGTCGCGGGTGGTGATGGCGATGACCCGCCCCTTGCGCGCCTTCACCTCCTGGACGTTGGACACGACCTTGTCGAACACCGCGTCGTGGGGGGCCAGGCACACCACCGGCATCAGCTCGTCGATGAGGGCGATGGGCCCGTGCTTCATCTCCGCCGCGGGGTACCCCTCGGCGTGGATGTAGGAGATTTCCTTGAGCTTGAGCGCCCCCTCGAGCGCGGCGGGGAAGTTGTAGCCGCGCCCCAGGTACAGGAAGTTCGAGGCCCGCTTGAACTCCTCGGCCAGCGCCTCGACCTCGTCCGCGCGGTCGAGGATGGACTGGATTTGCGCCGGGAGGTCGGCGAGCGCCTGCGCGATCTGCCGCCCGCGCTCCACGCTCAGGTCGCGCAGCCGCGCGAGCTTGAGGGTGAACAGCGCGAGCGCGACCACCTGGCTGGTGAAGGCCTTGGTGGACGCCACGCCGATCTCGGGGCCGGCGTGCAGGTAGATGCCGCCGTCGTCCTCGCGGGCGATGGTGGAGCCCACGACGTTCACCAGCCCCAGCGTCCGGGCGCCGCGCCGCTTGGCCTCGCGCATCGCGGCCAGCGTGTCCGCCGTCTCCCCGGACTGCGAGATCACGATGCACAGCGTGCGGGGGGTGACGATGGGGTTGCGGTAGCGGAACTCCGACGCGTACTCGACCTCCACGGGGATCCGGCACAGCTCCTCGATCATCATCTCGCCGATGAGCGCGGAGTGCCAGCTGGTGCCGCACGCCGTGATGATGATGTTGTCCACGGCGAGCAGGTCGTCCTTGGGGATGTTGAGCCCCCCCAGCTTGGTGAACCCCTCCTCGAGGATGAGGCGCCCGCGCATGGTGTTCTGGACGGTGGCGGGCTGCTCGAAGATCTCCTTGAGCATGAAGTGGGGGTACCCGCCGCGCTCGATCTGCTGCACGTCCCAGTCGATGCGCGAGACGTCCTTGTCGCGCTGGCTGGCCTCGAGGTCCACCACGCGGTAGCCGTCGCGGGTCACCACCGCCACGTCGCCGTCGTCCAGGTACACCACGTCGCGGGTGTGCGACAGGATGGCCGAGGCGTCGGAGGCCACGAAGTGCTCCCCCTGCCCCAGCCCCACCAGCAGCGGGCTCCCCTTGCGGGCGGCGACGATCGTGCCGGGCTCGCGGCTGGAGACCACGGCGATCCCGTAGGTCCCCTCCACCTGCCACAGCGCCTCGATGACGGCCGCCTCGAGCCTCCCCGCGTAGGCCACCTCGATGAGGTGGGCCAGCACCTCGGTGTCGGTGTCCGACTGGAACACGTAGCCGCGCGCCTGCAGCTCCTGCCGCAGGAGCGGGGCGTTCTCGATGATGCCGTTGTGCACCACCGCGATGGTGCCGTCCTGGCTCAGGTGCGGGTGCGCGTTGCGCTCGGTCGGGGGGCCGTGGGTGGCCCAACGGGTGTGGGCGATCCCCTGGCTCCCCGCCGCGGGGGCGGCCGCCAGCGCCGCCTCGAGGCGGCCGATCTTCCCCGACGCGCGCCGGATCGCGAGCTGGTCGCCGTCCAGCGTGGCCACACCGGCCGAATCATAGCCCCGGTACTCGAGGCGCTTGAGCCCCTCGATGAGGATCGGGGTCGCGGTGCGCGCCCCCACGTAGCCGACGATGCCGCACATGGTGGGTCCGGTGGGTCAGGAGGTGGAGAGGGCGTCGAGCGGCGCGCGGGCGCGCGCCACCAGCGCCCGCGCCTCGTCGCCCGTGGGCGCCTCGGCGATGACGCGCACGATCGGCTCGGTCCCGGACGGGCGCAGGTGCACCCACCGGTCGGGCCAGTCGAGGCGCAGCCCGTCCTGCGTGTCCGCCGCCGCGTCCGGGAAGGCGGTGCGCAGCGCGGCGTACACGGCGTCGAGCGGGGCCGCCGGGCGGTCGAGCTTGTCCTTCACGATCACGTACTGCGGGCGCTCCGCCACCACGGCGGCGAGCGACCGCCCCTCCTCGAGCATGAGCTGCAGCAGCAGCGCCGCACCCGCCGGGGCGTCACGCCCCAGGTGCAGCGCCGGGAGGATCACCCCGCCGTTCCCCTCGCCGCCGATGGTGGCGCCGGCGTCGCGCATGGCCAGCGCCACGTTCACCTCCCCCACGCTCGCGAAGCGGAAGGGGACGCCCGCGTCCCGCGCCACGTCCGCCACCACCTTGCTGGTGGAGAGGTTGGTCACCACCGGCCCGGGCGCGTGGCGCAGCACCGTGCGCGCGGCCAGCGCCAGCGTCCAGTCCTCCCCGGGGGCGCGGCCGTCGTCCAGCACCAGCGCCAGCCGGTCCACGTCGGGGTCGGTGGCAAAGCCCACGTCGGCGCCGGTGGCCCGCACCAGCGCCTCCAGCTCCCCCAGGTTCTCGGCCACCGGCTCGGGGGGGCGGTGGAAGCGCCCGTCGGCTTCCATGTGGATGGCGTACAGCTCGCAGCCCAGCGCGGTCAGCAGCGCCGGCATGATCCCGCTGCCGGCCCCGTGGCAGCAGTCCAGCGCCACGCGGAAGCGGCGCGCACGGATCCCCTCGACATCCAGCCAGGGGAGCGCCAGCACCTGCCGCACGTGCCGGTCCACCGCCCCTTCGTCGGCCACCACGTCCCCCAGGCGGTCCCAGGTGGCGCGCGGGATCCCGTCGTCCAGCAACCGGCGCATGGCGGCCCCCTCCTCGGCGGAGAGGAACAGCCCGCTGGGGCCGATGAACTTGAGGGCGTTCCACTCGATGGGATTGTGACTGGCGGTGATCGCCAGCCCCCCGGCCGCGTGGTGGTGTTCGACCGCCAGCTGGATGGTGGGCGTGGGGGCCATCCCCACGTCGATGACGGTGCACCCCACCGACTGCAGGGCGGCGTGCACGACGCGCGTGAACATGGGCCCGGAGACGCGGCTGTCGCGCCCCACGACCACGGTGCGCACGCCCCCCCGCGACGCCCAGGCGCCGAACGCGGCGGCAAAGCGCGCCATCACCTCGGGGGTGAGCGCGTCGCCCACGCGCCCGCGCACCCCCGACACGCTGACCATCAACCCCGTGAACTCCGCCATGGTGCTCCGTGAACGGGAAGGCGCCACCGTCTGGCAAGAGGGCGGCCAGAGCGGGCGGCGATCCGGGGAAACTAGTCCGCCCGCCGCGCGCCACCAATGACCGCGCGCGGCGCCCCGGGGTCACACCTTCCACAGCGTCAGGCGGCCGGCCAGGGGTCCCGGGGGAGGGGGCGCCACGGCACGGCCGGAGGCACGGGCGCCCCGCGCGCCGGCGAGAGCGGGCGCAGGCGCACGGCGGCTCCCGCGCGGGGGGCCGTCGGGGTAGCTTCCGCCGCACCGCCACGGAGCACCTGCAATCCATGACGCGCATTTTTGACGAAGACCTCACGGGCGGGCTCGCCACCCGAGCCATCCATGCGGGGCAGCGCCCCGACCCCGTGACCGGGGCGATCATGACGCCCCTCTACCTGACGTCCACCTACGTCCAGGAGAGCATTGGCGTCAACAAGGGCTACGAATACGCCCGTGGGAAGAATCCGACGCGCCAGGCGCTGGAACGGAACGTGGCGACGCTGGAGGGGGGGCGCCACGGCTTCGCCTTCGGCAGCGGCATGGCGGCGCTGGACGCGATCATGAAGCTGTTCCGCGCCGGCGACCACATCGTGGTGGGCGAGAACGTGTACGGCGGCACCTTCCGGCTGTTCGACCGGATCCTCTCGCATTTCGGCCTCTCGTTCAGCTACGTGGAAATGGGCGACCCCCAGCGGGTGGAGGACGCCATGACCCCGGCCACGCGCGCCGTGCTGGTGGAGACCCCCACCAACCCGCTGATGCGCCTGACCGACCTGGAGGCGATGGCGGCCATCGCCCACCGGCACGAGGCCCTGCTGGTCGTGGACAACACCTTCGCGACCCCGGTGCTCCAGCAGCCGCTGGCGCTGGGGGCGGACGTGGTGTGGCACTCGACCACCAAGTACCTCAACGGCCACTCGGATATGATCGGCGGCATGGTGGTGGTCCTTGAGGACGCGCTGGCCGACCGCCTGCAGTTCATCCTGAACGCTGCCGGAGCCATCCCGGGGCCGTTCGATGCGTGGCTGTGCCTGCGGGGCACCAAGACGCTCCCGCTGCGGATGCGGCAGCACGACGCGAACGGGCGAGCCGTGGCCGCGTGGCTCGCGGCGCGCCTGGGGGAGGAGCGGGTGTTCTACCCGGGGCTGGCCAGCCACCCGCAACACGCGCTGGCGTGCCGCCAGATGAAGGGGTTCGGGGGGATGCTCACCATCGACCTGGGGACGCAGGACGCCGCCCGGCAGTTCCTCGAGCGGGTGCGGGTCTTCTCGCTGGCCGAGTCGCTGGGAGGGGTGGAGAGCCTCACGAACCATCCGTTCACCATGACCCATGGGTCGGTCCCCGCCGAGGTCAAGCTGGCGATGGGGCTGACGCAGGGGATGGTGCGGCTGAGCTGCGGCATCGAGGACGTGGAGGATCTCCTCGCCGACGTGGACCAGGCGCTGGCCGGGCTGTGAAGATCCTGCTGCTGGGCTCGGGGGGGCGCGAACACGCGCTGGCCGACGCCCTGATGCGTGAACCGGCGGGGGTGGAGCTGCTGGCGGCCCCCGGCAACCCCGGGATCGCCGAGCTGGGGCGGGTGTGTCCGGTGGCGGTGGGCGACCCGCTGGCGGTGGCCGCGCTGGCCGAGGCCGAGGGCGCCGCCCTGGTGGTGGTGGGCCCGGAGGCGCCGCTGGCGGCCGGGGTGGTGAACCGCCTGCGGCAGCGGGGCGTGCCGGTGTTTGGTCCTACCATGGAGGCCGCCACGGTGGAGAGCTCCAAGGCGGACACCAAGGCGCTGATGCTGGCGGCGGGGATCCCCACCGCGCGCGCCGAGGTGCACCGGGTGGCCGCGGAGGCGAAGGCCGCCGTGCACGCCCGGTTCGGGGCGCCGGTGGTGATCAAGGCCAGCGGGCTGGCGGCCGGGAAGGGGGTGATAGTGTGCCAGACCGTGGCGGAGGCCGAGGCGGCGATCGACCGCATCCTGGACGCCCGGGCCTTCGGCGAGGCCGGCGCCGAGTGCCTGGTGGAAGCGTACATGACGGGGGAGGAGCTCTCGCTCTTTGCCGTGACCGACGGGCACGACGTGCTCCCCATGCTGGGGGCGCAGGACCACAAGCGGCTGCTGGATGCCGACGCGGGGCCCAACACGGGCGGGATGGGGGCATACACGCCGGTGTCGCTGGGGACCGCCGCGCTGGTGGACGACGTGACGGAGCGGATCTTCCTCCCCACGCTGCACGCGCTGCGGAAGCGGGGGACGCCGTTCACCGG
>JAGWYS010000354.1 GCA_018969225.1 Gemmatimonadota bacterium
CCGCAGTAGCGATCACCCGGATTTACGCACCGGCCCTCGCCCGGTGCGGCGACGGACCGCACCCTTCGGCTTCCCCTTGGCAGCCGGAGCCGGGCATGACCGTCTTGCGTCAGGAGCAGGTGATGATGATGGACCAGGTGATTCAGGCCGGCGGGCTGTCTGGCCGACAGGCGGCCGCCGCCCTCGGGGTGACCGAGGGGGCCCTCCGCTATCGGCGGAAGCGGCTGGCGGCCGAGACCCGCGATCGGCGGGCCGACCAGCCGACCGCCATGGACGGGTTCGAGGAGGCGGTGGGCGCCGTGCTGTCGGCGCTTGCGCCGACCACGCAGGCGGACCGACCGGTGAGCGGCCAGCTGGTGTACGAGGTGCTACAGGCGCAGCTTGACTTTCGGGGCAGCTACGCGGCCCTGATCCGGTACCTGCGGCGGCGACGGGGCCAGCAGCCGGTTCGGGCCCTCCGGCGGGTGGAGACCCCGCCGGGGATGCAGGCCCAGCATGATGGGTTCGAGGAGCGGGTCGGGATCGCCGGGTCGGTGATCCGCGTCTACGGGTGGTTGGGGTCATTGTCCTATTCACGCGCCTCGGCGGTGTGGCTGGGACGCCGGATGACGCAGGTCGCGTGGCAGACCGGCCATGCCGCGCTATTTCGCGCGTACGGCGGGGTGCCGCCGCGGGTGGTGCGCATCGATAATCTGTACTTAGCGGGAGATCTCCGGACAGTCGGGGGTGCAAAAAAGGGGTCTTCCGGGAATTCCGGGATATGCCCGTGACAGCGACCGGGTGGCGTGGCATGGTTGAGGGCACAGGAGGGAGCCATGACCGAGCCGGTGTCGCGGGACTTGTTAGGGGTGCTTGGGGACTGGGAGGGGTTTGAGGTCGCCCAGATCACGACGGAGGCGGTGGGCGAGGATGTCTTCGGCGCCCCGGCCCCGCGGTTGGTGCTGGTGCTGCGCCCCAAGGCGGGCCATGCGAAGCGGTGTAGTCAGTGTGGCGCCGTGGTGGAGAAGGTCCATGACGTCAGCGAGCGGCGGGTACGGGACCTGCCGCTGGGGGAGTGGGACACCTGGCTGGTGGTGCCGCGGGCGCGGGTGCAGTGTCCGGCCTGTGGCCCGACGGTGGAGGCGGTGCCGTGGCTCGACCGGTATCAGCGCATGACCACCCGCCTGGCCGAGACGATCGCCCGCTTGGCGCAGGTGCTGCCGATCAAGCAGGTCGCCGCGTGGTTCGGCGTCGGGTGGGACACGGTAAAGCAGATTGATCGGCGGGCGTTGGTCGCGCAGCTGGGCGCCCCGGAGGATCATCTCGACGGCCTCCGGCGGATCGCGATCGATGAGTTCGCGATCCGTCGCGGGCAGCAGTACGCTACCGTCGTCCTCGACCTTGACCGGAAACGCGTGGTCTGGATCGCGCGCGGCCGGGACCAGGCGGCCCTGCATGGCCTGTTTGCCGCGCTGGGGCCTGCCCGCTGCGGGGCCCTTGAGGCGATCGCGGTGGACATGTGGAAGCCGTACGCGGCTGAGATCCGGGCGCACTGTCCACAGGCGGCGGTGGTGTACGATCGGTTCCACATCGTGGCCACGTATGGCCGCGACGTGGTCGATCGCGTCCGCGTCGACGAGACGAATCGGCTGGCCAAGGCCGCGGGGCCCGGCGCCGTGCGGGACGCGCGGCGCGTGATCAAGGGGGCGCGGTGGCTGCTGCTGCGCAACAAGGAGACGCTTAGCACCCCGGCCGAGCGCGTCCGGCGGTAATCCCCCCACTTGTAGTGGGCGCCAAAAGTGGAGCTATGCTGCCAGAGCCAACTTCATCGCCGGGGT
>JAGWYS010000355.1 GCA_018969225.1 Gemmatimonadota bacterium
CGGCTCCCCCGCGTCTCCCGCGCCGACTGGGGGACCATGCGGCTCCATTGGCAGGCGGACGCCATCGACATCCGCCTGCGCAACCTCTCCCTCGACGGCGTCGGCTTCTACGCGGGGGCGGCGCTCACCCCGGGGACGCGGGTGCGGGTCACGGCCGCCGCCTTCGATGCCATCGTGGACGTCATCCGCTGCGACCGGCACGGCGCCGTCTTCCTGGTGCGGGGCGCCTTCGTCACGGTGCGCGTGGCCGGCACGGCCGGCCCCACCCCCGCGCCGGCCTGACCGCGGCCGGCGCGGGGGCGCCGGTCACATGATGCCGGCGCGCGCCGGCGCGTGCTTCACGTGCAGGTCCAGCCACGCGGTCCACCGCGCCCACTGGTCCAGCACGTTCTCCCTGGCCACGGGCCCGTGGTCCTCGTACGGGTACATGAACAGCGCCCCCACCTTCCCCTCGCTCCGCAGCGCCTGCATCATGCGCTGCGAGCTGATCAGGTTCGTCCCGACGTTCTGGTCCTCCAGCGAGTGGTACAGCAGCAGCGCCCCCTGGATCTTGTCGGCGTACAGCATCGGCGACATGTCCAGGTAGGTCTTCTGCCCCTCCCACAGGTCGCGCCGCTCGCTCTGGAACCCCGTGGGCGTGAGCGTGCGGTTGTACATCCCGTCGCCCGCGATCCCCGCCTTGAAGAACGGCGTGTGCGCCAGCGCGTTCACCGTGCTGAAGCCGCCGTACGAGTGCCCGCCGATCCCCAGCCGGGTGCGGTCGATGATCGCGGCCTTGTCCAGCGCGTCGATCACCGCGTACAGGTTCATCCGCAGGTCGGAGAGGTAGTTGTCGTTCATCCGCCCCGCCTCGCCGATGATGGGCGGGTCGAAGTTGGCCACCGCATACCCCTGCGTGGCCAGGAACTCGATGCTCCGCGCCCCCGACGACGGGAACCGCCGCACGTTCTCCGTGCGCAGCGTGCGGTCGTACTCCGCCTGGCTGGTGTACTCGTAGGGGTACAGCCAGAACATCCCCGGCAGCCGCGTCCCCTCGCGGTAGTCCGCCGGCAGCGTCACCCGCACCACGAACGAGATCCCGTCGGCGCGCGTCACCACGATCCGCTTGCGCACCAGCGCGGTGAACGCCGGCGTGCGGTCGGCGTTGGCCGTGAGCTTCGTGAGCGCCGTCCCGGCGCGCAGGTAGCTGTCGGGGACCTGGGTGGGCGATTCGCGCGTGACCAGCAGCTGCGCCCCCGCCTCGTCCACCATCCCCACCAGCGACTCGGCCACGTCCGCGGGCGCCTCGTACTTGCGCGTCCGCTTGCCGTCGGCCATCGCCACCTCGTCCAGGAAGTCGCGCGGGGGCGTGGCGAGGTAGTCGCGGCTGTACTGCGTGCCGCGGAGGAACACCGTGCCGGCGGGGGACACCATCGCCACCTCGGCGCCGCGCGCGCTCCGGCGCGTCACCATCTGCCCGGGATTGCTGTAGAAGGTCGAGTCATCCGCGCCGCCGCGCCCGCCACCGCCACCGCCGCCGCCGAACGCCGCGCCGCGGCCGCCCCCCGCGAACCCCGGGGTCCATCCGCGCTGGCGCAGGATCGTCATGCGCTTCGTCGGCTCGGCGAAGCGCACGGCGAACAGCTCGCCGGTGCCGGCCGCGGTGGTGGCCACGAAGGCGGTGGTGGCGTCCTCGGTCATCACCACGGCGCTGATGGGCCCGGTGTGCTGGTACAGCACCTTCACGTTCGTGGGGCCGAAGGGCGGAAGCCACTGGACGATCCGCTCGGCGCGGCCGGTGGCCGCCCCGCCGCGTGCGCCCGGACCGCCGCG
>JAGWYS010000356.1 GCA_018969225.1 Gemmatimonadota bacterium
GTACGTGTCGTTGATGAAGCGCACGTTGCGCGCGTTGCCGTCGCGCAGGATGCGGTCCAGCCCCGCCGCCTCGGCGGCGGCGTCGGGGAACCACGTGTACCCCAGCCGGATGGTGAGCGTGTCCCACGCCCCCGGCCCCGCGCGCCATGCGTCGCGGAAGTCCACCCCGCCCCCCGCCGCCGGCGTGATGAGCGGGAATGGATAGTCCATCACCGAGCTGCGCCCCTGCGAGGAGGCGATGTAGTTGTGCTGCAGCCCCAGCGTGTGGCCGATCTCGTGCGCTGCATGCTGCCGGCGGCGCATCATCGCGAACGCCTCGGGGGCCACGTTGGGGCCCGCGCTGCCGGCGGCTGGCACCGCGCCCGCGTAGATGTTGTAGTCGATGAGCGAGCGCCACGCGTCCATGCGCACCACCGCGCGCACGATCTCCCCCGTGCGCGGGTCGCTGTAGCTGGGGCCCACGCTCGGGCCCGGGCCGTTCCGGTGGATCCACATCAGCATGCTGTAGCGCGCATCCATGGGATCGGCCCCCGCCGGCAGGTCCAGCACGCGGAACGCGTTCCGGAAGCCGGCCGCCTCGTACACCTTGGCCCACCAGTTCCCCCCCTCGCGCAGCGCTTCGCGGTACGGCGCCGGGATCCCGGGATCCAGGTAGTACGTGATGGGAGTGACGGGGTCCACCACCTCGCCGCGCAGGTACGCCGCCGTGTCCCGCGGGACCAGCCGCCAGCGATTGATGAAGCCGCCGCGGTAGGTGCCGTCAAACCCTTGCGACAGGTCGGCAAACTGCGTCCCGCCGTAGCCGAAGCGCGGGTCGTACGCACGCGGGCGGTACCCCGCGTCGGGGAGCTGCACCAGCGCGTGGTGCTCCTCGAAGGTCATCGCCTTGGGATCGGGGGCGCCCCCGCCCCGGCGCCCGCCGGCGGCGGCGTCGGTCACGAAGGTGAGCACCGCGTGCACCTCGGCGTTGCGCGGGAAGCTCTTCGTGCGCTCGCCGTCAATCCAGCTGCGCGCCGCATCCACCCGGTACGCGCCCACCCCGGCAGCGGCGGCAAAGCCGGGGGCCGCGCCGGAGCCTCCCGCGCTCCCCCCCTGCCGCAGCGCATCCGCCACGCCGTACGCGTCGGCCAGGAACAGCGACGAGGCGTCCACGGTGAGGTAGCCGTCCCCCTCGCGCTCCACCGGGAAGCTCCCCGACACCGAGCGCGGGAACGCCTCGGCGGCGGCGCGCTGGTTGGCGGCGTCACCCCCGGGGGCGCGCACGCTCCAGTTGTCGCGCACCAGCAGCACGCGCGGGCCGCGGCGCTCGAAGCGCACGATCCCGCTGGGCCCCGTCTGCGCGCGGTCCAGCGCGCCGTTCCCCATGCCGGTGGCCAGCGTCACCGTGTGCAGGACGTCCTTCCCCACCCACGCGGCGGGGATGTCCAGCAGCGCGCGGTTGCGCGCCTCGTCCACCCGCACGCGGAAGAACTCCGGGACGGGGGGCGCGGGGGGCTGCGCGGCAGGGGCGGGCGCGGCGGCCGCGGGAGGACCGCCTGCGGCGGCGCCACGCCCGGGCTGGGCGGCGGCCATGCCGGGGATGATGACGGCCAGCGCCAGCGTGGCACGCGCCGGCCGGGAGAGCGACAGAGAGCGGAAACAGGGCATGGGGCGTCGGGGTGAAGGACGCCCCAAGCTTACTGCCGCAGCACCGCCTCCGCGAACTCCGGCGCCATGAGCCCCGCGCGCGAGCGCCCGTGCGGGTCCTGCGTGGCGCGCACCCGGTTCACCAGCTCCAGCGCGCTGGCATGGCACGGCGGCAGCTC
>JAGWYS010000357.1 GCA_018969225.1 Gemmatimonadota bacterium
TTGGGAGGGCAGGGGGCGTGAGGCATCTTGGTGGTCTTGGTGGTTCAATCACCTTCTCCACCATGTCCCCGAAAAAGAGCGGGCGAGGACGCCCGCGCTCCCGGGAACGCGGGCGTCCCGCCCGCTCTTGCCTCCCGTCACCGGCGCAGTCAGCCATCCACCCGGCCATGACGAGCCCTCAAAGGGGGCGGTTCGCCGAGCGGAGGTTCTGTGGGTTGTTGTTCCACGTGCCACCGCGCAGGACCCGACGAGAGGGGGCCGGGCAGGGACGCCAACCGTGAACCGGCAAGCGGTTCCCCGAGGACGGGCAGACTGGATCTGAAGCCGTGATTGACATCGACGGCGAGTTCAGCGCGTGCCGCGCGGTACGTCGATTATCCCAAAGAGCTTATCCGCAAAAAATTTTGTCGCCGGCGCTCTCGCGCCGGCGAGCAGGAGGAAAGAGGCTAAAGTGTCCTCGCCACACGAAACCCGATGAGGCCGCTGCGGTCCGAGGGAACGTCCCCGATGCGGTCCGCCGAGCGGAGGTCCTGCGGGTTGTTGAACCACGAGCAGCCGCGCAGGACCCGACGACGGCAGTTGCCCTCATAACAATCCTCAACCCACTCCCACACATTCCCATGCACATCGTGCAGGCCAAACCCGTTTGCCGGGAATGAGCCAACGGGCCGGGTACGGTCATCCGGGCACGCATCGAAATTGGCGCCATTGCGGGCACTCTCGTTGCATACGGGCTCCTCATTGCCCCACGAGTACTCGCTTGTCGTGCCAGCGCGCGCAGCGAACTCCCATTCTTCCGACGTCAGCAGCCGATAGCGCTTGCCCGTCCGGTTCGACAGCCACTGCACGTAAGCCTGCGCATCGTTCCAGTTCACATTGATCACAGGTCGTCTGCCGCGGCCCCAGCCTCGATCCTCGGGCCGGTAGCCATTGCAGCCGCCGCCCGCCACGCAGGCATCCCACTCGGCAAACGTCACCTCGTATTTTCCCGCCATGAAGCTGCGCCCCGGGATGCGCACCATCTCCGGACACTCCGCACAATCCTTCCCCGGCCCCGCCACCTGCGCCGGTCGCGTCTCGGCCGGGGCCGTGGTCGATGGCGCCGGTGCCGCTGGCCTTGCCTGCGCACGCTCGCGCTCTTCAATCGTCTTGATCTTCGCCCGCGCCAGGCCCGCATACTTCCCGTTCGGGAACGCCTTCAGGAACGCCTCAAGCTCCGCCTTCGACGGATCGGCCCCAAGGCTCCGCCAAGCCTCCAGCTCCTGCTCCTCGACGCTCACGCCGGGGGAAGGTTGGGGTGCCGGCGCCGTGCCACTGCCGCCGGGTGCCGCCGGGCGTTGCGCCGACGGACCTGGCACCGCGCGGAAGCGGAACTCGCGGTCGAGATTCGTGCTCACGAAGGGTGACTGCTTGTTGCCGGTGGCCTGCTTGACGCGCGCGGTCACCTTGCGCAGCGTGATCTCGATCGGGTCGCTGCCCCCGCCGATCTCGGCCGCCAGCGCCGTCGCATAGGGGCTGTTGGCGCCCGCCCCATCCTGCGCCACGTCATTGGGCGCGGTGGCATAGCCCACCACCGTGTTGCTGCTGGCCTGAACGGGTGCAAGGCCGCGCCCCGCACTGCGCAGGCTGCGGCCAAACGGGTTGTTGCGGCACGCATCCAGGATGACGATGTTGAGCTGGTTGCGCGCAAGGTCCATCTGGTCCAGCACATAGTCGGCGCGCACCGTCTCGTCCTCGACGTCGGCCTCGCTGTTGACGACCGCGCCCTTGGGCACCAGCCAGTTGCGTCCGTTCACCTGCAC
>JAGWYS010000121.1 GCA_018969225.1 Gemmatimonadota bacterium
AAGGACGCCGGCAACTTCACGCCGGTGCAGGTGTCGCTGGCCAAGCGGAACAACGTGGACATCGCCACGGAGTGCGCGCGCGAGACGCGGCGCCTGCTGGGCGGCAACGGCATCCTGGCCGAGTACTCGGCGATGCGCCACATGGCCAACCTGGAGAGCGTGTACACGTACGAGGGGACGCACGACGTCCACTCGCTTATCCTGGGGCAGGCGCTGACCGGGCTCAACGCCTTCAAGTGAGCCCCCGCGGGACGACCCGCCCCCTCGGCGGGCCGCCTTGGAACATGACGCCGGCGTCGCATTTTGCCGGATTGCCCCCCGCCCGCCCGGAGCCTAGCTTCCGGGCGGGCGGTTCCTTTTCCTGACACCCTCAGCGGAGCTCTCGCGGTGAAGATCGCCGTGTGCATCAAGCGCGTCCCGGTGATGGAGGCGAAGTTCGCCGTCGCCGGCGACGGGACCCGGGTGGACGAGACCGGGCTCAAGTGGGACGTGAACGACTTCGACCTCTGGGCGATCGAGGCGGCGCTCCAGCTCAAGGAGGCCAACGGCAACCAGGGGGAGGTGGTGGCGCTCTCCCTGGGCCCCGACGCCGCGCAGGAGCAGCTGCGCAAGGCGATGGCCATGGGCGCCGACCGCGGCATCCTGCTGCAGTGCGACCGGCCCCCCGCCGACGGCCTCGCGGTGGCCGAGGCGCTGGCGGCGGAGCTGCAGGGGGGCGGGTGGGACCTGGTCCTCTTCGGCCGCATCGCCATCGATTCCATGAACCAGATGACGGGGCCCATGGTGGCCGAGCTGCTGGGGCTCCCCTGCGTCACCAACGTCTGCAAGCTGTCCGTCGCCAACGGCGCGGGCGAGGCGGAGCGGGCGCTGGAGGGGGCCGCCGAGGTGGTCACCTTCCCGCTGCCGGCGGTCCTCACCATCGATGATGGGCTCAACAAGGAGCGGCTCCCCTCCCTCAAGGGGATCATGGCCGCCAAGAAGAAGCCGCTCGAGGTGAAGCCGGCGGCGCTGGGCGCCGCGCGCGTGGCGCAGGTGAAGGCCGCGCTCCCCCCCGAGCGCGCCGCCGGGCGCATCCTGGGCGACAGCGCCGTCGCCGTCCCCGAGCTGGTCCGCCTCCTCCAGACCGAAGCGAAGGTGCTCTGACCATGGCCAATGTCCTGGTGTTTGCCGAAGTGCGCGGCGGCGAGCTGCGCAAGGTGGCCCTCGAGGCGCTGGTGGCGGCGCGGCAGCTCGCCGCGGCCAGCGGCGGCGGGGCGGTGCACGCGGTGCTGGCCGGCGCCCCCGGCGTGGGCGCCCATGCGGCGGCGCTCGCCAATGGCGGGGCCGACCAGGTGCTGCTGCTGGAGCACGACGGCTTCGCGCAGTACAACCCCGAGGCGCTCACGGCCACGCTGGCCGAGCGGCTGCGCTTCGGGAGCTACGGCTACGCGCTGTTCAGCGCCACCGCGCAGGGGCGCGACCTGTCGCCGCGCGTGGCCGCGCGGCTGCGCACGGGGCTGGCCCCCGACCTCACCGGCTTCCGGGTGGAGGGGGACGCCGTGGTGGGGGAGCACTTCACCATGAACGGCAAGGTGGTGGCCACCCTGGCGCTCACCGGGAGCCCCGCGCTGCTGTCGGTGCGCCCGGCGGCGTTCCAGCCGGCCGCCGACCCGCGCCCCCTCGCCACCGAGGCCATCACCTCGGCGGCCGACCCGATGGCCTCGCGCGTGAAGGTCATCGCGCTGCGGCAGGGAAACACCGGCGCGCTGGACCTCAACGACGCGCCGGTCATCATCGCCGGCGGGCGCGGGCTCAAGGCCCCCGAGAACTTCCGCCTCTGCGAGGAGCTGGCGGCGGCGTTCGGGAACGCGGCGGTGGGCGCCACGCGCGCCGTCACCGACGAGGGGTGGCGTCCGCACAGCGACCAGATCGGGCAGACGGGGCGCAATGTCAGCCCCACGCTGTACGTGGCCATCGGCATCTCCGGCGCCATCCAGCACCTGGCGGGGATGCGCACCTCCAAGACGATCGTGGCCATCAACAAGGACAAGGACGCCCCCATCTTCAAGGTGGCCGACTATGGGATCACCGGGGACGCCTTCGAGGTGGTGCCCGCCCTGATCGAGGCGGTCAAGCAGGCCAAGGCGCAGGGCTAGGAGGCCGCCATGACGGCCGGGAACGTGGTCTTCGCGGTGATCCTCGCCGTGGCGCTGGCGGTGTTCGCCCGCAGCGCCCGGCGGCTCGTGCGGTGGCTGCGCATCGGGCGCCCCGAGGGGCGCACCGACCACCCGGACGTCCGCACCCGCAATTTCCTCCTCATCGGGCTCGCGCAGACCAAGATCCTGCGCGACCCGCTGGGGGGGCTCATGCACGCCCTCGTGTTCTGGGGCTTCTGCGTGCTGGGGCTGGGGACGCTGGAGATCATGGTGCAGGGGCTGCACACCCCCTTCACCTGGGACGTGCTCCTGCCACGCCCGCTGTACGTGGCCTACGTGGCGTCGCAGGAGCTGTTCGCGGTGTTCGTGCTCTTCCCGGTGGCGTACCTGCTGTGGCGGCGGCTGGTCATCCGCCCGGCGCGCTTCCGCGGCGACCCGGTGCACGGCGGCGACGCGGTGTTCATCCTGGGGATGATCGCCACCCTCATGGTCACGCTGCTGCTGCTGTTCGTGGGGGAGCTCAAGCAGCCGGGGGCCGACGGCGCCGGGCGGCTGGTGTCGGGGGCGCTGCTGCCGCTGTTCGCGGGGATGTCGGCGGAGGCGGCGCACTCGATGGCGCGCGTGAGCTGGTGGATCCACGCGGTGCTCATCCTGTACTTCCTGAACCACCTGCCGGGCTCCAAGCACCTTCACGTCCTCACCTCGCTCATCAACGTCTGGTTCTCCAACACCAGCGGCCCCGGGCGCGTGGGGGCCATGCGCCCCATGGACCTGGAGGCGGACAACGTCGAGCAGTTCGGCGCCGCCGACGTGGAGCACCTGAGCTGGAAGAGCCTGCTGGACGGCTACTCCTGCACCGAGTGCGGGCGCTGCACCGCCGTGTGCCCCGCCAACACCACCGGCAAGCTGCTGTCGCCGCGCATGATCGTGGTGAAGACGCGGGCGCGGCTCACCGAGAAGGCGGGGGTGCTGGACGCCGTCGGCGAGGGGGGCACCGCCACCGCGGAACAGCAGGCGGTGCTGGACAAGAAGCTGCTGGACGACTGGATCACCGAGGAGGAGCTGTGGGCGTGCACCTCCTGCCGCGCCTGCGTGCAGGAGTGCCCGGTGTCCATCGACCAGCTGGACATCATCAACGAGCTGCGGCGCGACCTGGTGCTGATGGAGTCGCGCTTCCCCGATGAGCTGCAGCCGGCGCTCACGTCGCTGGAGCGCAACGGGTCGCCGTGGGCCTTCAGCGCCGCCGACCGCGCGCAGTGGGCCGAGGGGATGGACATCCCCACCATGGCCGAGATGGCGGCGGCCGGCAGGAAGCCCGACATCCTGTTCTGGGTGGGGTGCATGGGCTCCTTCGACGACCGCGCCAAGAAGATCACGGTGGCGTTCGCGCGCATCCTGCAGGCGGCCAGCGTGAAGTTCGCCATCCTGGGGCAGGAGGAGAGCTGCCACGGCGACCCGGCGCGGCGGATGGGGAACGAGTACCTGTACCAGATGCTCGCCAAGGGGGTCATCGAGACGCTCGACGGCTACCAGGTGAAGACCATCGTGACCTTCTGCCCGCACTGCTTCCACCAGATGGGGAAGGAGTTCCCCGACCTGGGCGGGCACTACGAGGTCATCCACCACACGGAGTACATCGAGCGGCTGCTGGCCGAGGGGCGGGTGCCGCTGGACACCGAGCACGGCCAGCGGCTCAAGGTGGCCTACCACGACAGCTGCTACCTGGGGCGCTACAACGACGTGTACGACGCGCCGCGCGCCACGTTGCGCAAGGCGCTCCCGGTGGTGGAGCTGGTGGAGCCGGCCCGGACGAAGAGCCGCGGGCTCTGCTGCGGCGCCGGGGGCGGGCGCATGTGGATGGAGGAGACCGTGGGCAAGCGGGTCAACGTGGAGCGCAGCGAGGAGCTGCTGGCCACGGGGGCCGACCAGATCGCGGTGGCGTGCCCCTTCTGCATGACGATGATCACCGACGGGGTGACCGGGGCGGGGAAGGAGGTCCCCGTGGTGGACATCGCCGAGGTGGTGGCGGGGCGGCTGGCGGGGGCGCCGGTCGCGTAGGCAGGCGGGTTGGTTGGTCGGGCGGGGCAGGGCCCGTCTCGCGGTCACCTACGCGTGAGACGGGCCCCGCTCACCCCTCCGCCCACCCGATCTCCAGCAGCTCAATCCGCTGCCGGATCGTCCCCTCCTCGTACGGCACCGTCCGGGTGCAACGCAGCACCAGCCCCGCCTCCGGCAGCTGCGCCCGGAACTCGGGCTGCGCCAGCCGCCCCGGGTCGGCCACCCACGCGGTCCCCCCCGGTGCCAGCGATCGCGCGATGGCCTGCGCCACCAGCGTGGCGTAGGGCTTCTCGTACAGCACGTCGGCCGCCACCACCACGTCGAACACCCCCACGCCGTCGGGCCACGCGCGCCAGTCCACCAGCAGCCCCGTCGGCTCGCGTCCCGCCAGCCGCCACGCGTTCAGCCGCGTCATGTGCACCGCGTCGGCATAGTAGTCGGTGGCGGTCACCGCAAACCCCGCGCGCAGCGCCGCCACGGTCACCAGCCCCGAGCCGCACCCCAGTTCCAGGAGGGCGCGCCCGTCCCCCGCCATTGCCAGGACCTCGCCGGCCAGCACGTGCGACGAGGGCCACAGGTCGGCCCAATAGGGGAGCCGCTCGTCGAACACGTAGTCGGCCTCGGTGATGAGGTCGTCGGCGTTGGCCGGCTTCACCAGCCGCACCGTGTCCCCGCCCAGCGGCACGGGCACCTCCGCCAGGCGGATCCGCCGCGCCAGCGCCTCGTGCAATGCGTCCCCCGACAGCGACGCCAGTGCCGACAGCGGCGCGGTGCCGCTGTCATACCCCGACGACGGCGTCACCATGCGCCGTCCGGCAGCAGCATGGCGGGGAGGACGGCACCCGGGACCACCCGTGCGACGTCTTCCGGCACCACCAGCAGCGCGTTCGCGTCCGCCACGCTGCGCAGCAGGTTGGATCCCTGCGCGCCCGCCAGGCGCGCCTCCAGTGCGCCGCCCTCCCCCGCCTGCACCCGCACGCGCAGGAAGTACGTGAGCGGGGCCGGCGTCTCCGCGCCATCGCGCATCGTCACCGGCACCACGGGCAGCGCGCGATGCGCGTGCCCCCCCAGCGCACGCAGCAGCGGGCGCGCAAAGAGGGTGGCGGTGACCAGCGTGCTCACGGGGTTGCCGGGCAAGCCCAACCACGGCACCCCCCGCACCACCCCTGTGCCGATCGGCCCGCCGGGGCGAATCCGCGCACGCCAGAAGTGTTGCGTCCCCCCCAGCGCCGCCACCGCCGCGCGCGTGTGGTCATGGTCCCCCACCGACACCCCGCCGGTGGTGACGAGCAGGTCGCACCCGTCCTCCACCGCGGCCGCCAGCGCGGCCTCCACGGCTCCCGGCGTGTCCGGCACCAGCGGCGCCACGGTCACCTCCGCCCCCGCCTCGCGCAGTAGCGCGGGGAGGGCGTAGCTGCTGGACGACACGATGCGCTGCCCCGCCAGCACCTCGGCGAACCGGTCCAGCCGCACCAGCTCGTCGCCCCCCGACACCACGGTCACGCGCGGCGCCCGATGCACCGCCACGGTGCCGGCCCCCACGCTGGCCAGCACCCCCAGCCGGGCGGCCGTGACGGTGGCACCCGCCGCCGCCACGGCGTCCCCCGCACCGCACTCCTCCCCCCGCCGCCGCACGTTGCCGTGCCCCGCAAGGTCGCGGTCGTCGCGCACCTCCACCTGCGCCGTGCCGCGGTCCGTGTCCTCCACGCGCACCACCGCCTCGGCGCCGGGCGGGACCGGCGCGCCGGTCATGATGCGCACGGCGGAGCCCGCGGTCACCGCCGGCAAGGCCTGCGGGTCGGCCCCCGCCGCGCTGGTGCCGACCACCAGGAGCGTCACCGGCGATGCGGCACATGCGCCCGCCACGTCGGTCCGGCGCACCGCGTAGCCGTCCATGCCCGCATTGTCCCACGGCGGGAGTGCCAGCGGCGACCGCACCGGCTCGGCCAGCGCGCGCCCCAGCGCCTGCTCCAGCGGCAGCCACTCCACCGGGGTGACGCGCCCCACGGCCAGTGCCAGCACCGCCTCCAGCGCCGCCGGGTACGACCGCGGCGCTCCGGCCGTCACTTGCCGCGCGCCCCGGCCGCCGCGGCGTCCGCCAGCGGCAGCTCCGCCAGCAGGCGCACGAGCAGGTCCTGCACCCGCTCCACCTCGCGGTTGGGCACCGTGAAGTTGTTGGCCAGCAGCGAGAACAACGCGAGGCGCCCGTCGGCGGCCACCACGTAGCCCGACAGGGCGCGCGCCTTGTCCAGCGTGCCGGTCTTGGCCTGCGCGTTCCCCTCCGCGGCGGTGCCCTTGAGGCGGTTGGCGATGGTGCCGTCCACCCCCGCCAGCGGGAGCGCCTGGCGGAACAGGTCGAAGGCTGCGTGACGCCGCATGGCGTCCAGCACCTTCACCACGGCGCGCGGGGTCACGTAATCGTGGCGCGACAGCCCGCTGCCGTCGCGGTATGCCGCATCGGCGGCGGTGACCCCCCAGGCGGCCAGCGTGCGCTGCGCCACCGCCCGCGCGCTGTCGGGGGACCCGCTGCCGCTGGCCGCCAGCCCGCTGGTGCGGAACAGCAGCTCGGCCAGCTGGTTCTGCGACGGCTTCTGCACCCGCGGCAGCACCTGCGCCAGCGGCGCGGACTCCAGCACCACCAGCGTGTCGATCGGGCGTCCGGCGGTGTCGCGGCGCGCCACCGCGCGCCCGTTCACGGCGATCCCCGCGTCGGCCAGCGTCTCCCGCAGCGCGGCGCGCCACGCGTCGTTGGGGTGGCGATACGCCACCGTCAGCCGCGCCGAGTCGCCGGCCGCCACCGTGCCGGTGAGCAGGAGCCCGGTGCCCGTGCTGTCGTGCGCCAGCTGCAGCGGCGCCCCTGCGGCATCGCGCGCGCGCGTGGTGGCGCGCACCAGCAGCGGCGGATACCCCGCGGTGGGGCGCTGCTCCACGTGCACGCGGGCCCCGGGACGGCGTCCCCCCCACACCCACACGGTGTGCACCCCCTCGTTGAACAGCAGCTCGTCCACCGCCGCGCTGTACGGCTCGTCGAAGTCATCATACGCCCACCCGTAGCCGGCGGTGGCGCCCGGAAATGCGTCGCCCACCGTGGCCACGTCCCCCGTGATGCGGGCGATCCCCCGCGCCTGCAGCGCCGCCACCACCGGCGCAAAGGCGCGGCGCGCGTCGCCCCCCTGCAGCGCGTCGCTGACGGTGGGGTCGCCGCCGCCCGCGACCAGCAGCGTTCCCACCCACCGGTCGCCACGCTGCCGCCCCTGCAGCAGCAGCGGCGTGCGCCAGCGGTAGTCGGGGCCGAGCCGCTCCACCGCGATCGCGCCGGTGAGGAGCTTCTGGTTGGAGGCGGGCATGAACAGGCGGTCGGCGTCATGGCTGACCAGGGTGTCCCCCGCCACGGGATCCACGATGAGCACGCCCCAGCGCGCGTTGCGCCACATGGGGGCGGCCAGCACCGAGTCCAGCACCCCCTGCAGGCGTTGCCGCGTGGTGGGCGCCGGCGCCATCGAGATGGGCGGCGGCGTGGGCTCCGGGCGTGCCGGCGGCACCGGCGACGCGGGGGCCCGCACCGCGCGCGCGCAGCCGGCGGCCAGCAGCGGCAGCGCCGCGACCATGGCGACCGCAAGGGGCGCGCGTGCCACGCGGCCCCTCACGGCTCCGCCTCCCAGCCGCTGCTCAGCGTGGCGTCTTCCGCCAGCTGTACCCGCAGCACGCGCGCGCCCGTGTGCGCCAGCCCGGCCTGCACCCGCTCGGCGATGTGCCGCGCCAGGTTCTCCCCCGTGGGGATGAGCCCCCCGTCCGCGAACTCCGGCACGTCCACCGACAGGTTGCGATGGTCGAAGCGGTCGCGCACCTCGCGCTGCAGGATGGCGTCCAGCAGCGGCAGCTCCACCAGGAAGCCGGTGACCGGGTCCACGGGGCCGGTGACGGTCACGTCGCAGGTGTAGCTGTGCCCGTGGTAGTGCGGGTGCGCGCAGGCGCCGAACACGGCGGCGTTGCGCGCGTCGTCCCACTCGGGGCGGCGGTAGCGGTGCGCGGCGGCGAAGGTCACGCGGCGCGTGAGCGTGCTGCGCGGCACCGGCCGCTACCGGAAGAGGGGGAGGATCACGCCGGCCGTTGCCCCCCAATTGCTGCGCCACGCCGACCGGCGGCGGGTGTCGGTGAGGATGGAGGTGGTGTCGGCGCCCTTCACGAAGAAGCGGTCGGGGTAGTCGTACTGCCAGAACCGGTTGGTGAGGTCGGCGCGCAGCTGGATGCCGCGCCGGGGGAGGAAGCGCAGCGAGCCCCCCCACGTGATCGCGAACTTGCTGCCGAAGCGGTAGCCGCCGGTGTCGGCCTTGGCGAAGTCCGAGGCGATCCCCGCGCCGGCGAAGAGCGACGGCACCATCCGGTGCCAGGTCTTGCTGCCGGTGAGCGCGAGGTCGAGGCCGCCGTCCACGGCGTGCGTGGACACGGGGCGCACCTCGTACACCCGCGCGGCGCGCGAGCGCTCGGGGAGGAGCACGTCGCGCTCGCCCCGGCCCATGCCGTAGCGCACGAACAGCGACGCGGGCCCCCCCACGCCGATGTCGTAGCGCACCTCCCCCAGCGTGCCCGCGCGCGGCGCGACCCCGGCGATGTCGCGCCCCGGCATGAGCCACCCGGCCAGCACGGTGAGCGTCTGCCCGAAGCGCACGTCCTCGTAGGGGCTGCGCTCGGGGCGGTGCCCCACCTGGGCGGCGGCCGGGAGCGGCAGGAGCAGGAGGGCGAGGGCGCGTCGGCGCGCCCGGCGGTGCAGGAGGGGGAAGGTCACGTCGGACTCACGTCAGGGTGGGGGCGCGCAGGTCGCGCCCGGTCATCTCGTCGGGTTGCGGCACGCCCAGCAGCCCCAGCACCGTGGGCCCCACGTCGCACAGCGCGCCGCCGTCGCGCAACGGCACGGTGGCGTCGGGGTCCAGCAGCACCAGCGGGACGGGGTTGGTGGTGTGCGCCGTGTGCGGGGCGCCGGTGGCGGGGTCCACCATCTGGTCGGCGTTGCCATGGTCGGCGGTGACCACCAGGCGCGCCCCCGCCGCCTCGGCGGCGGCGCGAATGCGCCCCAGGCAGGCGTCCACCGCCTCCACCGCCGCCACCGCGGCCGGCAGCGAGCCGGTGTGCCCCACCATGTCGGCATTGGCGAAGTTCGCGAGCACGAAGTCGTGCGCGCCCCCCGCCAGCGCCGCGCAGACGATGTCGCACACGCCGTCCGCACTCATCGCCGGCGCCAGGTCGTAGGTGGCCACCTTGGGGCTTGGCACCATCCGGCGCTCCTCCCCGGGGAAGGGCACCTCGCGCCCGCCGTTGAAGAAGAACGTGACGTGCGGGTACTTCTCCGTCTCCGCCGTGCGCAGCTGCGTCAGCCCGGCCTCCGCGATCACCTCCCCCACCAAGTGCCGCATGGACTGCGGCTCGAAGGCCACGGGGAAGGGGAACGTGTCGTCGTAGCGCGTGAGGGTGGTGACGGCCACCCGCGGGCGCACGCCGGCGTCGAACCCGGTGAAGTCGGGGAGCGCCAGCGCACGCAGCGCCTGGCGCATGCGGTCGGAGCGGAAGTTGAGGCACACGACCACGTCGCCGTCGCGCATGGGGGCCCGCGGGGCGCCGGCGGCGTCCACCAGCACCACGGGCGGGAAGAACTCGTCGGTGGTGCCGGCATCGTAGGCGCGCTGCACGGCGGCGACGGCGTCGGTCTCCGGGGTGCCGCGCCCGTGCACGGCCGCCTCGTACCACCGCTGCGTGCGCTCCCAGCGGGTGTCGCGGTCCATGCCGAAGTACCGCCCCGTGAGCGAGGCCAGCACCCCGCGCCCCTCCAGCCGCGCCAGCGCCTGCCGCAGGAATCCCAGCCCCGAGGTGGGCGCGGTGTCGCGCCCGTCCAGCTGGGCGTGCAGCGCCACGTGCGGCACCCCCTCCCGCCGGGCCAGCGTCAGCATGGCCTCCAGGTGGTCGTCGTGCGCGTGCACCCCGCCGTCCCCCAGCAGCGCCACCAGGTGCAGCGTCGCCCCGGGCGCGCGGGCCGCCGCGCACGCCTCGCGCAGCGCCGGGAGGGAGAAGAAACGGCCGTCCTCGATGGCGGCGCCGATGCGGACGAGGTCCTGCATGACCACGCGTCCGGCGCCCAGGTTGAGGTGCCCGACCTCGCTGTTCCCCATCTGCCCGGCGGGGAGCCCCACCGCGCGCCCGGAGGCGGTGAGGAGGGTGCGCGAGGGATGGGCCCACAGGCGGTCCCAGTGGGGCGTGCGCGCCAGGCGAATGGCGTTGGCGTCGCGCGCCTCGCGGTACCCCCAGCCGTCCAGGATGATGAGGGCCACCGCACGAGCGGGTCGTGCCGTCATGGAGCGGTCGCTAGGTTGAGGAAGGAAGGCGCGCGGCTCGCCGCCATCGCGCGCCTGGCGCCCGGCCGCGCCGGCATCCCCGCAATCTACACCACCCCCCCGGGGGACAGGCACCTCGCGTCCCATGGCTCCGCGTCGCCGCTCCATCGCCCTCCTGGTCCTGCTGCTCGCGCTGGTCGCCGCGGACGCGCTGGTGTGGACGCGCCGCGCGCGCTATCGCGCCGAGACCGCCCGGTTGCGCGCCGACATGACGGCGCTGGAGCGCGCGCGGGCCGACGCGGTGCTGGCCGCGGAGACCGACCGGGGCGCCCTGGCGCTGGCGCTCATCCGCCGGCAGGCGGGCGGGGACGAGGCCTTGCACCTGGCCGTGAGCGCGGAGTCGGGATACGTGGCGCTCGAGCGCGGGGCCGTGCGGCTGCGGCGCTTCCCGGCCGAGTTGGCCCCGGATCCCGCTGTGGATGGCCCGGCAGGCATTCCCGTGGCGAGACCGACGAAGGCGCTGGTGGTCACCCCGCGCGGGCTCCGGCATGTGGAGCGGCTGCTGGCAGAGGGTGACCCCCTCCCCGAACTCGCGTGGTGGCCCGGCGAGGAGCCGGCGGCGGCGTGGCCCACGCCCATGGCGGTGGTCGCGTCGGGGGGCGTGCTCATCTACGCGCGCCCCGAGCGCGGGCCCCTGGCCGACCCCGGGCGCGTCCTGCCGGGCGCCGTGCGCGTGGCGGCGGATGACCTGGCCGCCATCCGCGCCAGCA
>JAGWYS010000358.1 GCA_018969225.1 Gemmatimonadota bacterium
GCCGCCTGCGCGTGTTCGATGGCACAACGCTGGCGTTCCAGCTGGACAGCGCCATCAGCTGCCGGGCGTGCGGCGGCATGAAGGGGGACCCGCTCGCCGACCTGGCGTGGCGTCGCGGATCGCTGGTGGTGGGGCACTGGGGCGGCAGCGGCTCGGGATACTGGAACAGCCGCTGGTACTTCGCGCCGCGCGGCGGGCGGTGGGTGCTGGCGGGGTGGAGTCGCGTCGCCTCCGATTCGTACTACCACGACGTGCTGAAGGAGTCGGTGAACACGCTCACCGGGCGCGCCATCCTGTCCTACCTCACCGCCGAACAGGGGTGCGCGACCGCCGAGCGGGAGTCCGAGGGGGCGTACCGCTGCCGGTTCCCGCGGGACACCACGCGGCGGTGCGCGGTCACCGTGCGCGCCCCACCGCCCCGCTACGTTCGCGCGCTGGACGAGCAGCCGTGGGCCTGCGGGGCGGGGATGCCGTGAGGGAACCGCTCACACCACCCGCCACCACGGCACCGCCAGCACGTCCGGGGCCAGCCACTCGGTGTGACGGCCGGCGTGCAGCAGCAACCCGGCCCTCGCGTGGGTGCCATACTCCTGGCGGAAGGTGCGCAGGTGCGCGCAGTCGCCCAGCCTGGGCTGCGCCGTGGCCTTCACCTCCACCGGAATCAGCGACGCGCCCGCCTCGATGACGAAGTCCACCTCCTCGCCGGCGGCGGTGCGCCAGTAGGTGACCTCCACGCGCTCCAGCTGGGCGTCGCGCCACGCCAGCAGGTCGTGCAGGACGATGTTCTCCAGGTGGGCGCCGCCGGGCGCCGATCGGGCCAGGTGCAGCGCCACCCCGGTGTCGGCCCAGAAGACCCTGGGGGACTTGATGAGCCGCTTGGTGCGGTTCACGGCGTAGGCGGGGAGGCGCACCAGCAGGTGCGAGGTTTCCAGGAGGTTGAGCCAGCGATGCACCGTGGGCTGCGGCAGTCCCACGTCGCGCCCCAGCTCGGTCTGGTTGAGCAGCTGGCCCAGGCGCAGCGCCGTGGCCTGCATGAGGCGACGGAAGTCGGGGAGCGCGCCAATGGAGGCGAGGTCCTGCAGGTCGCGCTCCAGCCAGGTGCGCACGTAGCCCTCAAACCAGATGGTGCGGTCCGTCGGGGCGTCGAGCTCCAGCGCAGGGGTGGGGAATCCGCCGCGCTGCGCCAGCGCCTGCCAGTCCTCCTCGCGGTGGTCGCCGGTGGCCAGCAGGTCGCGCCACGCGTGGTCGGGGGTGGCCAGCAGGTCGCCCCAGCGCCCGGCGGTGGCCAGCCCCTGCTGCTCGCGCCGCGTCATGGGCCAGAGGGTGAGGTAGCTGGCGCGTCCGGCCAGCGACTCGTTGACCTGCCGCATGAGGAGCAGGTTGGCGGAGCCGGTGAGCAGGAAGCGGCCGGGGCGCCGATCGAGGTCGATGGCGCGCTTGACGGCCGAGAGGAGACGGGGCTCGCGCTGGACCTCGTCGATGGTGAGGGGGTCCGCTCCGCCCACCAGCGCCATGGGGTCGCGGCGGGCGGCCTGACGCACGTCGAAGTCGTCGAGGGTGCGGTAGCGCCGTCCCCCCGCGTCAAGCTGTCCCACGAGGGTGCTCTTGCCGGTTTGGCGGGCCCCGGTGAGCACCACGGCGGGCATGACGCGGAGCCGGGCCGCCACGGCCTGATCGACCAGCCGGGGGAGGGTATTCATCACGTGAATGATAATCATTCACAGCGTGAATAGATAGCAGCCCCCGCTTGCCTCCCCCCGCCCTACCCCCCCTTCCC
>JAGWYS010000359.1 GCA_018969225.1 Gemmatimonadota bacterium
CTCGGCCGACAGCTGTTCGTGCCGCGCGTCGCGGCACCGTGAGCGACACGCCACCGCGCGGCGGGGGGGTGCGACGTAACGTTTCGGGGCTATGCAGTACCGGCCAGTTCGCGCTGGCGGCGCACGCTCCAGGGTTTGCGCCACGGATGCACCGGCTTGGGCTTCGGTGCGGCAGGTGAATCTGGTGGTGGATTGGACGGGCGCACGGGGACCGGCGCTTCCGGCACGCCTGCTCCGGTGGGTTTCCCTGGCGGTACGACCGTCTTGCGCTGCTGCCGACGGGCTTGGCGGTTGGCCCGAACACCCTGGCGTAACCCATGTTCCATCACTGCCCAGGCCTCGTCCCAGCGTTCGTTGTGATAGGCATTCCGCAGGGCAAGCATCGGGTTGACGTTGGCCTCCGCCCAGTGCATGCCGGCGCCCTTGAGGCGATCTTCGACCACGAGCTTGTTCGCACTCTCGACCATGCCGCTGCCGATCGGCCAGCCAGCGGCTACAAACTGGGGGTACTGGAGCTGCGCATGCCGGGTTTCGAGGTACGCGAGATGCCCGTGGGCATCAGCATCGGGCGGCAACCCCGCGACCAGGGGGCGCAGTTCGGCGAGCACCCCGTCCGGGCCCTCGCCCCGCAGCAGGTCACGCACCCGCTGCTGGTCGGCCGGCGTCAGGAGTGGTCCCTTGGGGCCAATGGTCTGTCCGATGACCGTCAGGTGCTCCCGTGCATGGGGCAGATCCAGGATCCGCACCGCCTCGGGATAGTGGTAGTCTACAAAGGCCTGGCACCACAGTGCTCCATCCACGACCGCACCGACCCGGCCCGCCCGTTCAATCCCGCGACGCTGCAACTCGGGAAGCGCCTGTTCGGCGAAGGTAGAACTACTCGTCATCCGGGAGAAGTACGACAACTGGGTCGTCTGGATGACGGGACCCTCAGGGGTTGCCACCGGTGGCTGCACCGCACCGACCGCGAGCGTCCGTACTTCCCTCCACTGGCCGCCCACGATGGGGACCATGGCCCCATCAACGCTGAAGATCAGGGTGTCTGGCCCCGGCGGAGGATCGGGATGCTCGCGCAGGATGCGTTCCGTTTCGGCCGTTTCGTGGGCAACCAGCACCATGCCGGCGGCTTCGGTTTGGCGACGCGCCGTATCGGCATGGACGGTGGTGCCGGTGTGCCACGCCAGTTCGGCGCTGGCCTTGGCAAAGGAGGGCTGGGTGGTACCCAGGCGCACCAGCGTGTTGAGCAGCCGCGGGGTCAGGTTCCCGGGGAGCAGGCCCAACTCCTCATCGAGGGGGAAAAAGCCCGGCCCCGCAGGCCGGACAGACACCATAGGTGCGCTCCATCGTGAGCGCTTGAGCGCCGTGGGTCTGGAGCGTGCGGGATTTGGCCCCCGTCGCCTCGAGCGACTGGTCACACGCCGTACACCGGGGAACCTCCGCAGCGGGGGTCGCGGTCCAGTCGGCGGCACTGCTCGTGAGGGCGAGGTCTTCGATCATGCGCGCCCGCATCCGGTTCAACCGCGCATCCAACTCCACCTCGATCGCGCACAGCGTGGCCTTCGGATGCGCGAGCCGCCAGGCCCGCATCTCCGTGGTGATGTCGTGCGTTATCTGCTGCCAGAGGGCGTCATTAATGGGGCGGCTCATGGGCATCCTCCCGTGGGTGCGGTAATCTCTCTGTCTCTATCCTACTACCTCCCGAAACTTTACGCCACACCCCCCCATCGCATCAGGGCGCCATCAGCGCCGGTCGACGCCGTTGCATGCGCGGTC
>JAGWYS010000003.1 GCA_018969225.1 Gemmatimonadota bacterium
GGCGGTGATCTGGGCCAGCGGCGAGTAGCGCGTGCTCCACTGGTCGGCGCCCCAGTGGCGCCACTCGCCGTAAGCGTTGCCGCGCACCAGCGGCGCGCCCGGCTGGGCCACGGAGCGCGTCCCCAGCAGCGCCGCGGCGCCCAGCGCCCCGGTGGCCGTGAGGACGGTGAGGGGACGCACCCACCGGTGCCGTGCCAGCTGCGGTCGTGTCATGGACTCTCCACTGCGCGTGCGGGGAGGAAACGGGCCCCGGACGCGCGGTGCGCGAGGGGGCGGGAACGGACGGGCGCCCACCCGAGGGCGCCCGGAGGGGACGGCAGGGCGCCGGCGGCCGCCTCGATGCGGACCTTCCGCAGCCAGTCGGGCTCGGCCTGCAGCGGGGCGCGCCCGGGGGGCATGCCGTTGAGGCGCAGGATGTAGGCAACCAGCCAGACGTACTCGTCCTCGGTGAGGCTCCCCGGCGCGGCCTTGGGCATCATCTGGCTGACGTAGTCGTACAGGTCGAACAGCGGGCGGCCGAACCACTTGTTCTCGAAGGCCGGGCCCATGTGCGTGGCGGTGGTGTGGCACCCCAGGCAGTTGCCGTTGAACACCTGCCGCCCCTTGGTGGCCTGATCGGCCGTGTACACCCCCTGCCGCGTGCTGGTGGGCGCCTGCGCGGCGGCCGTGCGAGGGACCGCGCCGAGCACCGCCCCCCCCGTGAGCAGCGCCAGCCACCAGAGCGCCGCCGGGAGGGTGGCGGCCGGGCGCGCCGGCTCAGCCGCGCGCGCCGCCCCCCCGGCCAGCCGTCGCATCACCCCCGCGATGGCCCAATACAGCGCCAGCACCACCAGCGCGCCCGTCACGGTGCGCAGCGCGGCCAGCAGCAAGGGCGTGTCGAACGCGGGCCATCCCATGGGGTAGGCCCGCAACGCGTCCCACCGGTCGGTCATCCAATGCCACGCCGCGTGCGCCACCAGCGCGGAGAGCACCACCATCCCGGCGCGCTCGGGGACCAGCGGGCCGAGCACCCGGTTGAGGAGCGGCACCGCCACCGCCACCGCCGCCACCTGCGCCAGTTCGAGCCCCACGTTGAAGGCGGCCAGGGCCGTGACCAGGTGCGCGCCCGCGAACTGCAGCCCGTCCCCCAGCGCGGAGGCGAAGCCGAAGCCGTGCACCAGCCCGAAGCCGAAGGCCAGCTGCCACCGCGCCTCGAGGCGCGCCCCCAGCAGGTTCTCAAGTGCCGTGTACACGATGGAGGCGGCGATGAGCAGCTCCACCAGCGGCGGGAACCACGGCGCGTCGGGGGCGTACCCCAGCGCGGCCGCGCCCAGCGTGACCGAGTGCGCCAGCGTGAAGGCGGTGACGATGCCCACCAGCGGACGGATGCGGCGCAGTGGCGCCACCAGGCACAGCAGGAACAGCAGGTGGTCCACCCCGCCAACCAGGTGCGTCATGCCGGAGGGGACGAAGCGCGCCGCCGCCTGCCACCAGCTGGGGTCGAGGCGCACCGCCCCCGGGTCGCCGGTGAACGTGTAGGGGCGCTCGGCGCCCCCCTGGGGGCGGAAGAGCAGCACGGTGGTGGTCTGCACGCCCAGATGGCTCCACCGGGGATCCACGACCAGGTCGGTCACCGGGGCGGTGAGCGGCCATTCCAGGAGCACATCCAGCATCACCTGCGGCGCCGGGATGTCCACGCTGTCCGGCAGCGGGGGCGCGCCCAGGTGCGCCACGGCCGTCTCCCACGCCAGGAAGGCGCCATCGGCCGGCAGCGACGCGCGCACCGCCGCCACGCGCGGCGCGCCCAGGTCGCGCGTGCCGTCACGCACGGTCACCCCGCCCGCCACCCACAGCTCGGCCGCCTCGCGCAGCGCCGGGGCGCTGCGGGGCAGGTCCAGCGCGCCCTGCCCGCGCAGCGGGAAGCTGACGTCGCGCATGGCCTCCAACGGCACGCGCACCAGCAGCCGGAGGCGCGCGGCCTCCTGCTGCAGGAAGGCGCGCACCAGCAGCCGGCGCGGCACCTCGTGCGCGCGCGCCGCCTCGGGCCACGCGACGGCGAGCAGCGCCCCCACCCCGAACAGGAGGGCGATGCGAGCGAGGGTCGCCCCTCGACGAAACAGTCTGGACAGGATCGACACGGGACGTAGCTTCGAGCGAATCGGCGGGAGCGCGCTCCGCGGACCACGGTCCGCGGACGGGGGCCCGTCGAGGAGCGAACATATCACCCGGCCCCGCATCCCGCACCCCGGTGCGGCGCGCGGCCCAACCGACGTGGAGCGTGCGATGGCAGTGACCCGGGCAACAAAGCGGTGGGCGGCGCTGGGCGCCGCGCTGGCGGTGGTGGTGGCGGCGCAGCAGGGGCTGCAGGCCGCCGACCGGCAGCAGGTCACGGCCCCGCGCTTCGCGGTGGACCCCCTGTGGCCCAAGCCGCTCCCCAACCACTGGATCCTCGGGTCCGTCATCGGGGTGGGGGTGGACAGCCGTGACCACGTGTTCATCATCCACCGCGGCGACTCCACGCTGAACCAGCGCACCGAGGCCGGCGCCGACGCCACGCCCCCCATTGGCGAGTGCTGCCGCTCGGCCCCGCCCATCCTCGAGTTCGATCCCGCGGGGAACCTCGTGAAGGCGTGGGGCGGCCCGGGCCCCGGCTACGTGTGGCCCGCCTCCAACCACGGCATCACGCTGGACGACAAGGACAACGTGTGGATCGGCGGCAACGGGCCGCGCGACTCGCACATCCTCAAGTTCACGCACGACGGGCAGTTCCTCGCCCAGTACGGCACCCCCAACCAGGCGGTGGCCAGCACCGACAGCACCCACTTCGGGCGGGTGGCCAAGATCGCCTTCGACGCCCCGCGCGGCGAGGCGTACCTGGCCGACGGCTACGGCAACAAGCGCGTGGCGGTCATCGACATGGCCACCGGCAAGGTCAAGCGCTTCTGGGGCGCCTACGGCAACACCCCCGACGACGCGCGCATGCCGCCGTACGACCCGTCGGCGCCGCCGGCGCAGCAGTTCCGCAACCCGGTGCACTGCGCCGACCCGTCCAACGACGGGCTCATCTACGTGTGCGACCGCCCCAATGACCGCATCCAGGTGTTCCAGCGGGACGGGAAGTTCGTGAAGGAGGTGCGCGTGGCGCCCCTCACCCGCGGTGACGGCTCCGTGTGGGACATCGCCTTCTCGCGCGACCCGGCCCAGAAGTTCCTGTTCCTCGCCGACGGCAAGAACGAGAAGATCTACGTCATGGACCGGCAGTCGCTGGAGATCCTCACCAGCTTCGGCGACGGGGGGCGGCAGCCCGGGCAGTTCTTCGCGGTGCACAGCATCGCCACCGACAGCAAGGGGAACATCTACACCACCGAGACCTACGAGGGGAAGCGGCTGCAGAAGTTCCGCTACCTGGGACTCGGACAGGTGAAGCGCGGGCATCAGGGGGTGCCGTGGCCCGCCGCACCGGCCCCGGCGGCGCGGGGGCGGTAGCCGCCCAAGGTGTCACGCACGCGGCCCCCCGCCGGATCACCGGCGGGGGGCCGCGTCGTTGGGGGCCGGCTCAGCGGCGCGGCGTCAGGGGATGATTCCCTGGCACTCGATCTCTACCTTGGCGTTGGGGACCACCAGCGCCGCCACCACCACCGTCGAGCGTGCCGGCGGGTTGCTGGGGAAGAATTTCGTGTAGGCCTGGTTCATCCCCTGGAAGTCCTTCACGTCGGTGAGGAACACCGTGCACTTGGTGGCGTTGGCCAGCGTGGTGCCGGCGGCCTTGAACACCTTCTCGGTGCTCTCCAGCGCCCGGGTGGTCTGCCCGCCGATGGTGGTGTCGCCGGGGGCGGTCCCCAGCTGCCCCGACGCCCACAGCTGGTTCCCCACGCGGATCCCCGGCGACAGGGTGGCCGTGATGCGCTGCCCCTCCCCCACCACCGTCTGGCGGGACGGGTCCGCTTGCGCGGCAAGCGGGGCCGCCACGAGGATTGACGCAACCGCCAGGGCCAACGCGGCGGGCGTCGCGGCGCCAACCGGGGAACGGGGGGTCGAACGCATCGCGTTGTCTCCGGGTCTGGGTTCGGTGTCAGGGTCGGGGACGCCGCCGGGTGCGCCGGCGTCCTCGCGGAAACTACTGCCCGTCCTCGCCGCGTCCATCGTCCCCTTCGGAGCTCCCATGCCCCTGTTCGACTTCGTCTGCACCGCCTGCCGGCACCCCTTCGAGGCGCTCGTGCGCGGGAGCGCCGTGCCGGCCTGCCCCGCCTGCGGCAGCACGGCGCTGGAGCGGCAGCTCACACTCCCCGCCATCAAGACCTCCTCCACCCACGGGATGGCGATGGCGGCCGCCAAGCGTCGGGACGCGGCGCAGGGGAAGGAACGGGAGCATGCGCAGCGCGAATACGAGCGCAACCACGACGACTGAGGAGCTTCCGGCGAGGGCGCCCGTCGCTTGCCGGCGGGGCCGCCGGGGCGCCAATTAGGGGGTCCCGGCCGCGCACCCCGCGCCCGGCGTCCCCCACCCCTGCGGAGTCCTGTCGTGCGCGCTTCCCTGCTGCTGACGGCGGTGGCCGTCACCGCCTCCCTCGCCACCGCCCCCGCGGTGGCCGCCCAGCCCCGTCTCAACCCCGTCGTGGAGCTGCTGGCCGCGGGGAAGCCCGTGTTCGGGCTGTACGCGCCGGCCAACCGGCGCTTCGGCCGCGGCGCCCCGCTCCCGCCGGACTCCGTGAAGAGTCCGCTCCAGCTGGCGCAGGAGGCCGTCGCCTACATCCGCGCCGACTACATCTTCGACGGCAGCATGGAGGGGAACTTCGACGCCGGGATCACCGGCTTCACCGAGTTCGCCAAGGGGATGGAGGCCGCGGGGATGCGGCAGGGGAAGCGCCTGTCCCACCCGCTGTTCGTGAAGACCCCCGAGATCGCCCCCGACGTCCCCAAGGCCACCCAGCGCATCGGCCAGCAGCTCAACCTGGGGGTGAGCGGGATCGTGTTCGTGGGGCTGGAGAGCCCCGAGGAGCTGGAGGCCGGCATCAAGGCGCTGCGCTTCAAGGCGCAGGGGGGCACGCGTGACGACGCCGTGGGCGACGCCCCCGCGCGCTGGGGGCTGTCGGAGAAGGACTACCGCGCCCGCGCCGACGTGTGGCCGCTCAATCCCAAGGGGGAGCTGGTCACCTTCGGGATCGTGGAGAGCAAGCCGGGGCTGGCCAAGGTGCGCGAGATCGCGCAGGTGAAGGGGCTGGGCGTGCTCTTCCCCGGCGCCGGCACGTTGCGGCAGCTGTTCACCACTACCGACGCCAGCGGCAAGCGCACCTTCGACGAGGCGGGGTGGGAGGCGGCCATCCAGCAGGTGCTGGCCGCGTGCAAGGAGTTCAAGGTCCCCTGCGGCTATCCCGCGGGGGCGCCGGACATCGAGATGCGGATGAAGCAGGGATTCAGCGTCTTCGTGATCGGGTGGGGGGAGCAGGGGTTCAAGGCGGTGGAGCTGGGGCGCGCGGCCGGCGGCCGCTGAACGCCGGCGTCGCACCCCGAAACGAAACGGCCGCCGGACCCTGAGGTCCGGCGGCCGTCGTCCTTCACCCCCGCGCCTTACGGGTTGCGGTCCAGGCACCCGTTGAACTTCGGGTTGTTCCGCTCGTCGAAGGGCACCGGGAGGTTCACGTCGTTCCCGTACACCCCCGCCAGCGGCGCCGGGAGGTTGCCGGTGGGGAACACCTGGTTGGCGGTGCGCCCGTACTGGCGGATGAGGCGGCGCAGGTCACCCAGCCGGTGCCCGGTGAGGTACAACCAGATGGCGCGCTCCTCGAAGAACTGCGAGACCGCCGCCGCCTGGTCGGTGGGGGCGGCGCCGGCCAGTGGCGCGATGGCCGGCGCGTTGGCCGCCCGCAGCTGGTTGAGCCCGGCGAACACCGCGTCGCGGTCCTCCTGCGTGCCGCCGCGGAGGCGGACCTCCAGCTCGATCAGCCGCGCCTCCAGCCCCGAGGCCACCACCGCGCTGGTGGTGCGGTCGTACTTGAGCTGCGTGGGGAGGTTGCGGCTCGAGCCGTTGAAGCCGGTGCGGGTGGACGGGACCCACGGGATCCGCGGGTCGGCGGGGGTACGCAGCCACGCGATCCCGTTCCCCCCCTCGTTGTTGATGATGGCGTAGCGCGAGTTGGCCACCGTCAGCGCGTTCCACATCCCGTTCTCCTGCCGCCCGGAGGCGGTGGAGTGGGCGGTGGACCAGTTGAAGCTGGTGGGGACCGCGGCCGCCGCCGCCACCGCGTCGCTGTAGCGCCCGAGGTTGAGGAGCACGCGCGCGCGCCCCAGCCGCGCCATGTTCTGCACCCGGGTGTCGGTGCCCGCGGAGGCCAGCGCCGAGTCCATGCTGGCCAGTGCGCGGGCATAGATCTGCGCGGTGGTGAGCGGGTCCCCGAAGGTGGTCCCCGCCGACGTCTCCTCGGAGAACGGCACCCCCGAGCAGTACAGCTCGGCGAAGAAATTCTCCGTGTAGCCGCGGATGGCGTACAGCTCCCCGATGTTCTGCACCGGGGTGGGCGCCACCTTCTTGAGCACGGTGATCGCGCGGGTGGCCCCGGCGCGGGCACGGTGCATGTTGCGGTAGAACCCGTCCAGCGCGGGGAGGTTCTCGTTCATCGCCCGCTGGTTGGGGAAGAGGCGGTCGTCGAAGGTGTCGGTGGAGTACATCTCGTCGGAGACGTTCCCCGAGACCACGATGACATTCTCCAGCGAGGCGTTCCCCGAGTAGACGTTGGCGAAGTCCTGCACGACCCCGAGGCGCAGCGGGGTGGCCCCCGCGGCGGTCTCGTAGTCGGCGGCGTTGAGCACGTCGGGGTCGGTGATCTCGAGCGTGCTGGTGCTGCAGGCCGCGAGCAGTCCGGCGGCCAGGAGCGCGGCGCCCGCCGAACGGGCGGGGCGGCGCATCATGTCGGATCGGCGCATGGGTGGGCTGGCCCGGGTCAGAAGTTGAGGTTCATGCGGAACGTCCAGTAGCGCATCGGCGGCGTGGAGAAGAATTCCTCGTTGCCGCGGGTGTCGCTGTTCCCCACCGTCGTCTCGGGGTCCACCCCGGTGAACGGGGTCCACACCCCCAGGTTGCGCCCGGTGAGGACGACGTTCCAGCGCGAGGCGCGCACCGCCTTGGCCCAGCTGTCGGGGAGCTGGTACGACACCGCCATCTCGCGGAGGCGGGTGAAGGAGCCGTCCTCGTAGAAGCCCGTGAAGACGGACGCCGCGGCGGCGACCGCCTTGGCCTGCTCCGCCAGCGGGGCGCCGTTGTACAGCCCCTGGCAGGAGATGCCGGCCTGGCACTGGTGGCGCTTGGTGTTGTTGAGCTTCAGCATCCCCCACTTGCGGTCCACCTGCCCGGAGATGCGGAGCTTGCGCCCCAGCAGCTCGATGGTGGGGGAGAAGGCCAGTTCGCGGGTGGGGTAGGTGGGACCGACGTACTTGAAGTCCCCGTAGGTCATCTCCCCCGCCACCAGGATGCCGTCGCCGTTGGCGTCGTTGAAGGTGTACGGCCGCCCCCACAGCCCGTACAGCGGATAGCCGGGGCTGTTGAGCTGCGTGTTGCGGTTGCCGCTGGGGATCGGGCTCACTCCCTCGCCCAGCGTGATCAGCTCGTTCTTGTTGGTGGAGCCGGTGAGCATGAGGTCCACGCCGATGGCGTCGGTCGAGACCACCTTCTGGTTGAACACCAGCTCGAGGCCGCTGTTGCGGACGTTGCCGATGTTCTCGAAACGCGACGTGACGCCCGCGATGGACGGGGCCACGCGCCGCTCGATGAGCGCGTCCGTGGTGTTCTTGTTGTAGTACGTCAGCTCCACGTTGCTCTTGCCGCCGAACATCGTGAGGTCGAAGCCGGCCTCGGTCTCCGCCGAGAACTCGGGGCGGAGGTTGGCGTTCCCCAGGGCGCCGATCGACACGCCCGGCTGGTCGGCCTGCCCGGAGATGGTGGTGGAGAAGGGGGAGAAGAAGCGGAGGGCGTCGGTCGTCCCCGGGATCTGCCCCGAGGCGCCGTAGGTGGCGCGGAGGCGGAAGACGTCGAGGAAGTCGGCCTTCGGGAAGAACGCCTGGTCCGACACCAGCCACGAGGCGCCCACCTTGGGGTAGTTCACCGCGCGGAAGTCCTTGCCGAACGCGCTGGCCGCGTCGCGCCGCAGCCCCGCGGTGAGGAACAGCTTCTCGTTGACCGAGAACACCTGCTCCACGTAGTAGCCGAGGGTGCGCTTCTCGTCATACGATTCGGAGGCGTTGCGCACCGCGGCCGCGCTCACCGTGGTGGCGCCCGGGGGGAGCGACTGCCCGCTGGAGGCGGTGATGGCGAAGAAGTTCCGGATGTACTGCATCCCGAACGACGTCTTCGAGTTGAGCCAGGGGAACAGCTGGCGCGACGCCGTGCCGCCCAGGTCCACCGTCTGCTGGTTGATCTCGCTGCGGTTGGCGTTCACCTGCCCCACGCGGTTGACCCCCAGCGGCCCCTGCTCGAACAGGTTGATGCCCACGTCCATGCGGGAGGCGTAGTCGATCCCCACCGTGGCCCGCGTCGTGAGCCAGCTGGCCGGGCTGTACTGCAGCTGCGCGCTGTTGATGAAGCGGTTCACCGCCTGGCTGGTGGTGCGCGACAGGATGTCGCCCATGGGGAAGGCGCGCCACCCCAGCAGCTTGACGCCGCGCCCGTCCACCAGGTCCTCGCGCCACTCGCCCCCCAGCATCCCCACCATCAGCCCGTTGCCGTTGTCCTCGTTCTGCGGCAGCCGCTGCCGGCTGTTGATGAAGCCGGACGAGATCTGGAGCGTGGCGTTCGATGCCAGCTGCGCCGTGAGGTTCATGCGCAGGCTGTTGCGGTCCAGCGCATTGGGGCGGATCTGCGAGGAGGGGATGGGCGCCTGCCGCTCCGCCCGCAGCCGGGCGATCTCGATGTCGGGCATCTTGTAGATGCCGGTCTCCACCTCCGTCTCGCCGGAGACGAAGTACTGCACCCGGTCGGTGCCGCCGGAGACCTGCATGCCGTACTGCTGCCGCCCGCCCACGTCCACGGGCGAGAGGCTGTCGATCTGGAAGGCGTTCCCCACGCGCAGGCTGTCGGCGCGGCAGATCCCCGCCGCGATGGAGATGGCGGGGCAGCGCACCCGGGTCCCGGCCGTGGCGCCGGTAAGCTGCGTCCCCCAGCCGTAGTACATCAGCGGATACGAGTTGGGGTCGGTGATCCGCCCGTTCTCCGAGTAGAAGTTCCAGCGGGTCTTCCCGGCCCGCCCGCGCTTGGTCGTGATGTTGATCACGCCGTTGGCGGCCTCGGTGCCGTACAGCGTGGCCGCCGAGGGACCCTTGATCACCTCGATGTTCTCGATCTCCTCGGGATTCAGGTCGTCCAGGCGCGACGGCGTGGAGCCGCCCACGCCGATGGAGCTGCTCCCCGTGGCCGCCGTCATGCGGACGCCGTCGATGATGACGACCGGGTCGTTGGAGAGCGACAGCGACGACTGCCCGCGGATGCGGATGCGCGAGCCGGCGCCGGTGGCGCCCGCGGAGACCACCTGCACGCCGGCAGAGCGCCCGGAGAGCAGCTGCCCCACCGTGGCCACGGGCAGCTCGGCGATCTTGTCCGCCACCGCGATCTGGCTGGTGGCGTTGGCCAGCTCCACCTTCCGCTGCTGCCCGGTCACCGTGGTGACCACCGCGGCCAGCGAGAAGGCCGCCTGCGTGAGTGCCACGTCGGCGGTGGCCGGTGCGGACGCCGAGACGGTCACGGTGACCTTCCGGGCCTGGTAGCCGATGCGGTTGACGTCCAGCGTCACCGTGCCGGCGGCCGGGGCGCGCAGCGTGTAGCGCCCGTTGTCGCCGGTGAGCGTCCCCACCTGCGTGCCCGACACCAGCACGCGCGCCTGCGCGATCGGCTGGCCGGTGGCCGCGTCGGTCACGCGTCCGGAAATGGTGCCGCCGGCGCCCTGCGCCGCCGCGAGGGTGGGCGTGGCCAGAACCACGCCGACCGCCGTCAGCAGCGCGCGCCACCGCCGGCGCGCGGGGCGCTGGGCACCCGGAGACTCCGCCCGCGGGCGGCTCGGCCCGTTGGGAACAGACAGTTGCATCACATGACTCCCCTGGTCAGGATCGCCGCCAGCCGCCCGTGTGGCAGCCGGCACAGACGCACCGACGCCCCGGCCTCGGAACGGCCGGGTGCGCGGGTGCACCGCATGGAGGCCCATCCGCGACCGGGGTGGCCGGCGACGCGACGGGCGCAAGACAGCAACGGGGGCAGCAACGGGGATGAGGGCGGCGCCCGCAGCGGACATTCGCGCGGCAGGCCGCCCGCAAAAGGCGGGACGTCCCGAGGGACGGGAAGGGGCGGGGACCAACAGGCCCCGGAGCCCGGGGCACAACCTGTTAATTTACCATGACGCCCGGGGCGGTGTCGACACCCCGGACGTCAACCAGCGCGAACCCGACGACCGGCTACAGCCCCTTGGGGGGGAGCGGCACCTTCACCGGCGCCAGCGCCGCCGAGTCGGCCGTCAGTGCCGTGACCCCGGCGGGGAGGTCGTTGGCCTGGAAGAGGTGCGCCAGCACATCGGCGTACTCCTCGCGCGGCAGCGTCCCGGGATTGCCGTCGGGCATCGTGGTGCGGATCTGCTCGTACAGCTCCCACACCGACCGCCCGTTCCACTTGCCGCGGAAGTCGTTGCCGGTGAAGTCGGCCAGCTCGTGGCACTCCTTGCAACTGCGCGCAAAGACGGCCTTCCCGCGCTCGGCCTGCTCCGCCGTATACAACAGCGTGGAATCCGGCAGCGTCACCGCATGGGCCACCAGGCGGACCGGCGCGCGGGATGCGCCCGCCACCGACGCCGCCACCACGGCGGCCAGCACGACAGGAGGAACGACACGAATCGACATAGGGCGGAAACTGAAGGGGATTCCCGAGGGTGGCAAGCGGCCGCCGCGGTGGCGGGGAGGGCGGCCGGGGTTTGCGGGGTTGCGCGCGGCTCCGCATTTTCGCGGACACTCGGCGTTCCACGCCGAGGGATGCGGATCCCCTCGTTCCCCCAGCCACGTAGACGTTCACATGGACGCGCCGGTTCCCGCAACACCCGCCGCGCAGGATCCTGCGGCCCCCGACGCCCTCGCGACGCCGGCCCCCGCGACGCCGGCCCCCGGCGCGCTCGACCGGCGCGACTTCCTGCGCATGGCCGGCGTGGGCGCCGGGGCCCTGCTGGCCACCGGCTGCGTCACGGCCGGCGCCGCCACCGGCGGCGGCGCCTTCAGTGCGGTCCCCCCCGGGCAGGGGATCCCTCGGCGCGCCGCGCGCGACCGCGGCATCGGCCACGTCGTGGTCATCGGCGCCGGGGCGTGGGGCGCGTGGACCGCGTACCACCTGCGCCAGCAGGGCGCCCGCGTCACCCTCATCGACGCCTACGGCGCCGCCAACTCGCGCGCCACCAGCGGCGACGAGACCCGCGGCATCCGCTCCTCGTACGGCGACCGCGCCGCCGGCACCCTCTGGACCCCGTGGGCGCGCACCGCCATCGCCCGCTGGAAGGCCTTCGACGAGGAATGGGGGCCGCGCTTCCACACCCGCTTCTTCTACACCACCGGCGACGTCATCCTGCGCACCGCCCAGGAGCCCTTCCTCACCAAGACGGTGGAGCTCTGGCAGGCCAACGGCGTCCCGCACGAGGTGCTCACCGGCGACGAGGTGCGCAAGCGCTGGCCGGTCATCAAGGCCGACGACATCACCACCGCCATCTACGAGCCCGACGCCGGGGTGGCCCGCGCCCGCGCCTCCACGCAGGCCATTGCCGCCATCGCGCAGGACCTGGGCGCCCGCCTGGTCATCGGCCGCGTCACGCCCGGCGCCATCGCCAACGGCCGCATGGACGGCGTGACGCTGGCGGACGGCACGGTGGTGCGCGGCGACGCCTACCTCTTTGCCTGCGGCCCCTGGCTGCGGAAGCTGTTCCCGTACCTGACGCCGCGCATGCGCGTCCCCATCGGCGTGGCCTGCTACTTCGGCACCCCGGTGGGCGACCAGCGCTTCACCGCCGGCAACCTCCCCAGCTGGAACTTCCCGGGGGTCACCGGCTGGCCGGTGCTCCCCACCGATGCGCGCGGATTCCGCGTGCGGGGGACGCTGGCCGCCGCCTCCCCCGCCCCGGGTTCGCCGCGCCCCCCGCAGCCCCCCGCCGACCCGGCCCAGCAGGATCCCGACACCAGCTCGCGCTGGGCCACGCAAAACGTGATCGACGGCTCGCGTCGCGTGCTCGAGGTCCGCTTCCCCGCGCTGGCCGCCATGCCGCTGCTGGAGACACGCGCCTGCCACTACGAGTCCAGCATCAACGGCAACTTCATCATCGACCATGTCCCCGACACCACCAACGCCTGGATTGCCGGCGTGGGGCAGGCCGAGGGGTTCAAGTTCGCCCCGGTGGTGAGCGAGTACGTGGCGCAGCGCGTGCTGGGCGACCCGGGGGACCCGGCGCTGCGCACCGCCTTCGCGCTCCCCACCGCACAGTACGGGGGCGACTGACCCCCGCCCGGGGCGGACGGCTCAGGGAGAGAGCACCGCCACCGGGCGCCCCGCCCCCCAACTGAGCGTCGTCCCCGGCGGCACGGCCAGGAACCGGTCCGCCGGCTCCCCGCGCGCCGCCAGCGCCGCGGCCAGCGCGCGTGGCGGCTCATCCAGCGCCTCGTTCGCCAGGGCGAAGGTCCCCCAGTGCACGCCCAGCCCCGTGCGCCCGCGCACGTCGCGCAGCACCTGCACCGCCTCGTCGGGGTTCACGTGCTGCGCTCGCATGAACCACCGCGGCTCGTAGGCCCCGATGGGGATCGCGGCCAGGTCGAACGGGCCCAGCGCCTCCCCGATCTGGCGCGGCTCGTCGGAGTACCCCAGGTCACCCGCGTACCAGAAGCGCCCGTGCGGGTGGGTCACCGCCCAGCTGCCCCACAGCGTGCGGTTGCGCCCCAGCCCCCGGTTGGACCAGTGCTGCACCGACCGGAAGTGCAGCGCCAGCGGCGACGTGGCGCCCGGCCAGTCGAGGGTCTCGTCCCAGTGGAAACCGCGCACCCGCTCGGGGGTGGCGCGCAGCGCCGGCACGGCCCGCCGCATCCAGCCGTCCACCCCCGCGGGCACCAGGAAGTGCGGCATCCCGCCCGGCTGCCTGGCCAGCGCACGCACCGACGGGCGGTCCAGGTGGTCGTAGTGGTCGTGCGAGATGAGCACCAGGTCGATGGGCGGCAGGTCGCCCAGCGCGATCGCCGGCGGCTGGTGCCGCCGCGGCCCTGCGTACCGGAAGGGGGACGCCACCCGGCTGAACACCGGATCGATCAGCAGGTTCACCCCGTCCAGTTGCACCAGCAGCGTGCAGTGGCCGATGAGCGTGCAGGTGGGCACCGCACGGTTGGCACGCAGGAACGCCAGCGGCGGTGCCAGCGCGGGGACGGGCGCACGGGGCGGATGCGGCAGTCGGTGCACCAGGCGGTGCAGCAACCAGCGTCCCACCCCCGCGCCCGTGATGTCCACCCCGGAGCGGTTGCGATGGCGACCCCCCGCCCCGGGCTGCGGGGGCGGAACGGGCGGCACCACGCTCACCGCCCGCGCTTCCCCCAGGCGGGGGCCGCCGGCTCCTGCGTGGCGCGCGGATTCTTCCACCCCTGCAGCAGCCGCAGCGCCTCCTGCACCGCGCGCTCCAGCTGCGGGTCGCGCCCGCCGATCACCTCGCGCGGATAGTTCTCCACGGCGATGTCCGGGGCCACCCCTTCGTTCTCCACGTTGAACTTCGGCTCGCGCGAGAAGAAGCCGAAGCGCGGCGCGATCATCGACCCGCCATCCACGAAGGGCGGCGTGTCGGTGGTGGCCACCAGCCCCCCCCACGTGGTGGTCCCCACCAGCGGCCCCAGCTTGCGGTGCCGGAACATGTACGGCATGAGGTCGCCCCCCGAGCCGGCCATTTCGTTGATGATCATCACCTTGGGGCCCCAGATCCCGTTGGCCGGGCTGGTGAACGGGTAGCGCGCGCCCACGGGGTTGTTGAAGTAGCCGTCGAAGTCGCGCCCCAGCAGGTCCACGATGTAGTCGGCCGCCGACCCGCCGCCGTTGTACCGCTCGTCCACCACCACCCCCAGCCGGTCCTGCTGCGCGAAGTAGTAGCGGTTGAAGCTCGTGTACCCCGGCTGCCCGGTGTTGGGGAGGTACACGTACGCCAGCTTCCCCTGCGACACCGAGTCCACGTAGCGGCGATTGTGCTCCACCCACGCCCGCGTGCGCAGCCCCTGTTCACTGGCCACCGGCACCACCGTCACCTGCCGCGCCCCCTGCCCGTCGGCGCGCGCCCCCACGGTCAGCACCACCTGCCGGTTGGCGGTCCCCTCCAGCAGCCGGTGCAGGTCGTCGGTGGCGCGCACGTCGGTGCCGTTGACGGCCAGCAGGTAGTCCCCCGCGGACACCGTCACCCCCGGCGTCGCCAGCGGGGCGCGCAGCTCGGGGTTCCAGCTCTCGCCGTCGTAGATGCGCGCGAGGCGATAGCGGCCGTTCTCCACCGTGAAGTCCGCCCCCAGCAACCCCACGTCCACGTCCGGCACGTCGGGCAGGTCGCCGCCACGCACGTACGAATGCCCGATCGCCAGCTCCGCCCCCATGTTGTCCAGCAGGTAGTTGAGGTCGGCGCGGTGGTTCACGTGGGCCAGCAGCGGCTCGTACATCTTCTTCACCGCCGCCCAGTCGCTGCCGTGCAGGTTGCGCACGTACAGGTTGTTCCGCTGGTTCCGCCACCCCTCCTCGAAGATCTGCCGGAACTCCGCGCGCGGATCCACCAGCGCGCGCAGTGTCACCGCCAGCCGCCCCGCGCCGGCGGACGGCGGCGCCTTGTCGGCGTCCACCAGGAAGAGCGCCGCCGCGCCGCCGCCCGTCCCGCCGGCACCGCCACCCCCCCCCGCGCGGTACAGCAGCTTCCGCCCGTCGGCGCTCACCGTGTACTGCTGCAACCCCGACGCGAAGGGCGCGGCGCGACGCGCCGACAGCTGGTAGCGGTGCAGCGTGTTGCCAGCGGCCCCGCCGGCCGTCCCCGAGGCGGGCACCGGCTCCAGGAAGAACACGGTGCCGGCCACCCCCGCCTTCAGCGCGGCGTAGTCGCGCTCCACCACGCCCGGAACCGCCACCACGCGCTGCTGGATCCCGTCCAGGTCGATGCGCACCGCGGGGGCGCCCGCGCGAGCCGGCGCGACGCGCCCGCTGTCCCCGCCCGCCCGCGGCGCCGCCGTCCGCACGCTGTCGCCGCCCCGCGCCCCTTCCTCATCGCTCTCGGGCAGGAACGGCGTGGGCTCCCCCTTGGCCAGGATCGCCAGGTACAGCGCCCGCGTGTCCGGGCGGTCGTACTTGGTCATGTCCAGCAGCGAGGAATTGAGCCCGAAGGTGGTGGACGCGAAGAACCACAGGTACTTCCCGCTGGCGTCCCACGCCGGCGACGTGGCGTCGGCCATCCCGTCGGTCACCTGCGCCGCCTTCCCCGTCTCGGTGTCGTACAGGAAGATCGCCCGGAACAGCGACTTGAGCCGCTTGGGGTACGCCACGTAGCGCGAGTCGGGGCTCCACACCGGCACGATGGACCGGTCCGCCATGAAGTACGGGTCGGTGTCCGCCACCTTCGCGCTCCCCGTGGCCACGTCCACCAGCCACAGGCGGAAGTGCGTGTCCTGGTACGCGATGGTCCTGCCGTTGGGCGACCACGCCGGCGCGTACGGGCGGCTGGGCTCCGGCAGCGCGAGCACCCGCTTCGCCCCCAGCCCGTCCTGCGACGCGATCACCAGCGCGTACTCCCCCGAGGCGTCGCTGAAGTACGCCACGGACTTCCCGTCGGGGGACCACACCGGCGCGATCTCCGCCGAGCCGTCGGCCTGCGTGAGGTTGCGCACGTCCCCCTTCTCCGCGGGGATGGTGAACACCTCGCCGCGCGCCTCCACCGCCGCGCGCTTGCCGCTGGCCGAGATGGCCAGCGAGACGATGCGCCCGCCGACGTCCTTCCACTGCGGCATCATCCACGGGAAGTCGCCGGTGGCGGTGATGGGCACCACCTGGTGCCTCCCCGTGGGCGCGTCCAGCAGGTGGACGTACCCGGCCTGCTCGAACACCAGGCTCTGCCCCTGCGCGTCCAGCGCCTTCACGTCGAAGTCGGTGAAACGGGTGACCTGCGCCACCGCCCGGGTGCGGGGGTCGTACCGCCACACGTTCGACACGCCGTCGCGGTCCGACAGGAAGTACACCTGCTCCCCCACCCACACGGGATCCATCTCCTTGGTGCCGGCGAACGGGGTGGTGTCCAGCGCGAAGGTGGCCAGGTCCAGGATCCAGATGGGCTTGTTCTGCCCGCCGCGGTAATTGCGCCGCTCCTCGTCCCACGAGGTGGGCATGCGGTACGCCACGCGCTTGCCGTCGGGGGAGAGCTTCCCCTGGTTGGCGCGCGGCATGGGGAGCGCCGTGGCCGCCCCGCCGGTCACCGGCACGGTGTAGAAGCGGGGCACGCCCGTGGGAGCCCAGGTGGCGCGCGGCGACGAGAACAGCACCGCCGCGCCGTCCGGGGTCCACCCCTGCACCAGGTCGGCCCCGGGGTGCCAGGTGAGGCGCACCGGCTGTCCCCCCTCCACCGGCACCACGTACACATCCGTGTTGCCGCCGTACTCGGCGCTGAACGCCACGCGGCGGCCGTCGGGGGAGAGCTTGGGGTTCTGCGCCTGCCCCTGGAAGCTGGTGAGGCGCCGCGCGGCCCCGCCGGCCCGCTCCACCACCCAGACGTTGTTCGCGTAGGCGAAGGCAATGTGGGTGGCGCTGATCGACGGCGAGCGCAGCAGGCGGGTCCCCCCCTGGGCGGGCATGTCGGTTGCCACAAGGGTGGCCAGGGCGACGGCGAGGGACGCACGAACGGGGGACAGGCGCATGGACGGACGCATGGACGGGCGCATGGACGGGACGGATCGGGGCGACGGGACACGGACGGCCGCCTGGGCGGCCCCGGGGAGACGATACGCGCCGGGGGCGGCACGCGTGAGGGGCGCCCCGGACGCCCGCCGGCGGCGCTTGCTCCGGGGGAGTCCGCGCGGGCAGCTTTCGCGCATGCCTCGCATCGCGGCACCCTGCGCGCCCCCCCTCGCCCTCGGGAGGACCCGGCACGTGCGGCCATTGGCCGTGCTCGGCTGCACTGGGCTCCTGCTGGCGACGGGTGCCGCAACGCTCTCCGCGCAGTCCGGGGCGCAGGGAGTGGTCCGCGGGATGGTGCGCAGCGAGAGCGGCTCGCCGCTGGGGGGCGCACAGCTGCGGGTGCAGCCGCTGGCGGGCGGCAGCTGGACCGCCGAGTCGGACGAGGACGGGCGCGTGCAGCTGGCGCGCGTACCGGCGGGGGAGGCCTGGGTGCACGTGCGACGCCTGGGGTATCGGCCGGAGTCGCTGCAGGTGACCGTCGCGCCGCAGACCCCGGCCGAGGTGCAGCTGCGCCTGGCGCGCGCGGTGGCCGAGCTGGCCCCGGTGGTGGTGCGCGGGCGCACCGAGGTGGCCGGCCCCATGGCGGGGTTCTACCGGCGGCAGAGCCAGGGGCATGGGCGCTTTTTCACCGAGGCGGCGGTGGCGCAGCGCAACCCCATCCAGTTCACCGACCTGCTGCGCGGGGTCCCCGGCATCCGCATCGAGCAGCGCGGGCTCAACACGGCGGTGCGCATCCGCGGCAACCGCTGCGCGCCGCTGGTGTGGCTGGACGGCCAGGCGATGGGGGCGGCCGAGGTGGACCTGGACGCCTTCGATCCGCGCTCCTTCGAGGGGATCGAGATCTACGGCGGGGGCGCGAGCGTCCCCGTGGAGTTCCAGCGCAACTTCGGCATCAGCAGCAGCTGCGGGACCATCATCCTCTGGACCAAGCGGGGGGAGCCGCGGCAACGCCGGCGCGCAAAGGACGCGCTCACGCCCGCGGCGCAGATTGCCCAGTGGCTGGAGCGCGGCGAGGTGTTCGCCCCCCGCGACGTGGACGCCCCGGCCATGATCGACTCGGGGGCCCTCGTGCGCCCGGTCTACCCCGACTCGCTGTTCGCCACGCGCACCCCCGGCTACGTGCTGGCCGAGTTCGTGGTGAGCGCGCGCGGCGAGGTGGAGGTGGAGAGCTACAACGTCGTGATCTCCTCGCACCCGTCGCTGGTGGTGCCGGTGCGGGTGGCGCTGCGCGACCAGCGCTTCGCCCCCGCGCGCCGGCAGGGCGTGCCGGTGCGCCAGGTGGTCCAGCAGCCGTTCACCTTCGTTCCCGACTCCACCGCCCGCCGCCGATGATCATGCGCGCCGTCACCTGCCTCCTCCTCGCCGCCGTCGTCGTCCCCCTGCACGCGCAGGGCGGCGCCCGCGCGCGGCAGGAGATCGGGCGCACCGTGGCCGGGACCCCGGTGTTCCTGGAGACGAAGACGCTCCGCCGCCACGGCGACACCGTGACTGTGGCGGTGCGGGCGGCGCTGGCGCCCCCCATCACGCACCCCAAGGGGGCGCTGTCCAGCACCCGCACCATCACCATGGTGCACTGCCCCACGCGCACGGTGGCCACTCGCGAAAGCTGGTACTACCTGGACGCGGCGGGAACGAAGGAGGGGATGCACCGCACGGTGAAGATCCCGGGGTTTGGCCCCGCCACGAAGGGGTCGCTGGGGGACGTGGTGCTGCAGCACCTCTGCGCCGCGAAGTAGCCCGGGAGCGCCGGCGCCGGAGGCGCCCCCGTTGAATCCGGGCGCGCACGGGGCCACAATATCCACCATGCCTACCCCCGCCGACTGGAGACAGTGGCACCGCTGGATCGGTGCCCCCGCCGCACTCTTCCTGGCCTTCGCCTCCCTCACCGGCGTGCTGGTGGCCGGCACGGAGTTCTTCGGCGAGGACGAGGCCGTGCGCGAGGCCAACCGCACGCTGGTGAGCGCCGTGAAGACCACCTCGCCGCCGGACGCATGGCAGGGGGTGGTGAACCAGGTGATGGCGGGGGCCGCCCGCGAGGCGCCCGGCGCCCCGGTGGACAAGATCGCCATCGAGCTCAAGGGGACAGCGCCGGTCATCACCGTGTACCTGGGGAAGCCCGAGGGCGGCGAGGACAAGCGCCTCCTGTTTGACGCGCGCACCGGGGCGTTCCTGCGCAGCGACGGCTACGCCGACAAGCCGCTGGTCAACCGCATCCACTCCGGCGAGGCGTTCGGCGACGGCGGGCTGGTGGCGGCCATGGTGTGGGGGCTCGCGCTGTTCGCGCTCACCGTGAGCGGCTTCGCGCTGTACTGGCGGCTGGCCGGCGCCAACCGGCAGGGACGCACGGGGCTCAAGCGCTGGTTCTTCTGAACGCCGCGCCGCCGGGATGAACGCCAGCGGGGCCGGGGACGCACCGTGCGGTGACGCCCCCGGCCCCGTCGGCCATCCTCCCGCGCGCTACGGGGTGATGCGCGGCGGCCTCCGGTCCACCACTTCCGGGAGCCCCTTCGCCGAGAGCTGCGCGTTGAGCGGCGGGAGACCGTCGGCCAGCGCCTTCTCGATGTCCGCCAGGTGGCGGGCCAGCTGCTCCTTGAGGATCCCCTGCACCTCCACCGCCTGCGTGGTGGGACGGAAGTCGGCGGTGGCCACGCCGTTGGCGAGGTAGCCGATCTTGGAGATGAGCATCGACCCGAAGCGGACGCCGTCCTGCCCGGTGCCCGTCTGCCGCAGGTCCACCAGCTTCATCTCCTGCTCCACCAGCGCGGCGTCCAGCGCCTGCGCGGCGCGCGTCACCTCGGGGTCGCGCGCCAGCCGCTGCACCTGCTGCAGCTGCAGCCGCACCGCCTCCAGCCGGTGCACCGCCGTCCCGGCGGCGTTCAGCTCGCCCTTGAGCGCGGCCAGCGTGCGCACCTGCTCGGCGATCTCCGCCTCGGTGCCGCCGCTGGTGGGGTCCTTCCGCACCTCCAGCGGCTGCGACTGCACCGCGCCGTCCACCGTGAGGCGCACCGTGTAGCGCCCGGGGGGCATCAGGATCGACACGCGGCTGGTGCCGGGGGCCGCCCGTCCCTCGGGGCCGGTGAGGATGTGGTCGGCATACAGCGGCGAGGTGAGGAGCCGCACCTCCATGCTGGGCTCGTCGCGCAGGTCCCAGTGCAGGCGGTTGATCCCCGCCGCGTTGGGGCCGCGCAGCGTGCGCACCACGGCGCCGGCGGCGTCCAGGATCTCCACCGTGGGCGCCGCCTTGGCGGGTGCCTTGAGGAAGTAGTTGATCGACGCGCCGTACTCCGGGTCGTCGCCGGCGGTGGGGTCGTCGTAGGTGGTGCTGGGCGCCGTGATGGGGCGGAAGCGGTACGCCGCCCGCGGCGGGAACAGGTGCGCCGGCTTCGCCGCCACCTCGCCGGTGAGCTGCTGCAGCGGCGCGAGGTCGTCCAGGATCCAGAAGCCGCGCCCGTAGGTGGAGATCACCAGGTCGTTGAAGTGCTCCTGCACCACGATCCCCGACACCGGCGCGTGCGGCAGGTTGTTCTGCAGCGGCAGCCACCGGTCGCCCGCGTCGTAGGACACGTAGATGGCGTTCTCCGTCCCCAGGTACAGCATCCCCCGCCGCACCGGATCCTCGATGATGATCTTGGCGTAGCTCAGCATGCTCACCGGGATCCCGCTCACGATCTTCACCCACGTCTTCCCGAAGTCGGTGGTGCGGTAGACGTAGGGGTTCCGGTCGTCCTCCTGGTGCGCGTCCACGGTGATGTACGCGGTGGCGTCGTCCCACTTGGACGCGGCGATGGAGCGGACCGACCCCCACGCCGGGATCCCCGGGATGTTGGCGGTGAGGTTCACCCACGTCTTCCCGTCGTCACGCGTGAGCTGCAGCTGCCCGTCGTTGGTCCCCGCCCAGATGACGCCCCGCTGCCGCGGCGACTCGGCGATGCCGTACACCACCCCCGCGTACTCCACCCCGATGTTGTCCGGGGTGAGCCCCCCGGAGCTCTTCATCCGGCTGCGGTCGTTGCGGGTGAGGTCGGGGCTGATCACCTGCCAGCTGTGCCCGCCGTCGCGCGTGCGGTGCACGTGCTGGCTGCCGGTGTACAGCGTCTGGTGGTCGTGCGGCGAGATGAGCAGCGGCGCGTCCCACACGAAGCGGTACTTGAGCCCCTCCGCCGGGCCGTTGGCCTGCTGCGGCCACACCTCCACGTGCCGGAACTGCCGCCGGTTCTCCTCGAAGCGCACCACGATCCCCCCCACCATCCCGCTCCCCGACGCGGTGCTGTAGATGATGTTGGGGTCGGTCGGGTCGGGGGTGGCCCACCCGCTCTCGCCGCCCCCCACGGAGTGCCACATCCCGCGCGAGATCCCGGCGCTCCGCCCGCCCATCACGCGGCTGTTGCTGGGGCCGCGGTACGACGGCTCGTCCTGCTTGTTCCCCAGCACGTGGTAGGGGACCTGGTTGTCCACCGTGACGTGGTAGATCTGCGCGTTCGACAGGCGCTGCCGGAACCAGGTGCGCCCGCGGTTGGTGGTGATGGACAGCCCCTGGTCGTGCGCCACCACCTGCCGGTTGGCGTTGGTGGGGTCGATCCAGATGTCATGGTGGTCGCCCCCCGGCGCCTCCTGCCCCGACAGCACCTGCAGCGTGCGCCCGCCGTCGATGGACCGGCTGTAGGACGCGGTGAGGAAGTAGAGCTCGTTCTCGTTGTCGGGGGTGACCGCCATCCGCGAGTAGTAGTGCGCGCGCCCCATGGCGTTGCGGTCGCGCGTCACCAGCTGCCAGGTGGCGCCGTCGTTGTCGCTGCGCCACAGCTGCCCGCTCTCGGTGGCCTCCCCCTCCCAGGGCACGCCGTCGCCCGTCTCGATGAGCGCGAACACGCGCGACGGGTTGGAGCGCGCGATGGCCACGGCGTGCTTGCCGGTGACCTTCCCCGGGAGCCCGTTGCCGACCAGGCGCGTCCAGGTGGCGCCGCCGTCGGTGCTCTTGAACAGCCCGCTCCCGGGGCCGCCGCTGAAGCGCCCCCAGGTGTGGATGACGATCTGCCACATCCCCGCGTACAGGATGCGCGGATTGGCGGGGTGCATCGCCAGGTCGGAGCACCCCGCATCGGGGGAGGTGAACAGCACGCGCGTCCAGGTGCCCCCGCCGTCGGTGGTGCGGAACACCCCGCGCTCCTGCTGGGGGCCGTACGCGGTCCCCAGCGCGCACGCGAGGACGATGTCGGGGTTGGTGGGGTGCACCACCACGCGCGCGATGCGGCCGGTCTTCTCCAGCCCCATGGCCTTCCAGGTGCGCCCCGCGTCGGTGCTCTTGAAGATCCCCTGGCCGATGGAGATGTGGCTGCGGATGTGCGCCTCGCCGGTGCCGGCCCACACCACGTTGGGATCGCTGGGGGCCACCGCGAGCGCCCCGATGGACTGCACCGGCTGGTCGTCGAACAGCTCGGTCCAGTGCACGCCCCCGTCGGTGGTCTTGTAGATCCCCCCGGAGGCGGCCCCCACGTAGTAGGTGGACGCGTCGCCGGGGATCCCCGCGGCGGAGGTGAAGCGGTTCCCCTCGGGGCCGATGTGCCGCCAGGGGAGGGCGCCGTAGAGCGCCTCCGTCACGGCCGGCCCATCGGGCGCCGGCGCCGCGGCTCCGCCCCGTCGCTGGGCCGCGACGGGGAGGGCGCCAAGCAGCAGGAGGGCGGCCGCCGTCACCGCGGCGGCCGGGGGGACAACGCGGGGACGGCGCATGCGCAGGCTCCTGGTGCGGGTGCGGGGCTCGGTGGTCAGGCCATCTTCGCCTGGAGGCGCCGGTCGATGGCGTCCAGGAACTCCTCGGTGTGCAGGAACGGCGTGTCCTTCGAGATCAGGATGGCCAGGTCCTTCGTCATCTCCCCCGCCTCCACCGCCTCGATGCACACCCGCTCCAGCGTCTCGGCGAAGCGCGTCACCTCGGGGGTGCCGTCCAGCTTCCCGCGGTGCGCCAGCCCGCGCGTCCACGCGAAGATCGACGCAATCGGGTTGGTGGAGGTCTTCCGCCCCTTCTGGTGCTCGCGGTAGTGGCGCGTGACCGTGCCGTGCGCCGCCTCCGCCTCCATGGTCTTCCCGTCGGGGGTGAGGAGCACCGAGGTCATCAGCCCCAGCGAGCCGAACCCCTGCGCGACGATGTCCGACTGCACGTCGCCGTCGTAGTTCTTGCACGCCCACACGTAGCCCCCCTCCCACTTGATGGCGCACGCCACCATGTCGTCGATGAGGCGGTGCTCGTACGTGAGCCCCTTCGCCGCGAACTCGGCGGCGAACTCCGCGTCGAACACCTCCTGGAACAGGTCCTTGAACTGCCCGTCGTAGGCCTTGAGGATGGTGTTCTTGGTGCTGAGGTACACCGGGTAGTTCCGCTGCAGCCCGTAGCGGAAGCTGGCGCGCGCGAAGTCGCGGATGGAGTCGTTGAAGTTGTACATCCCCATCGCCACCCCGCCGTCGGCGCCGAACTTGGCCACGTCGAAGCGCATCGGCTCGCCGCCGTCCGCGGGCGTGTAGGTGACGGTGACCGTCCCCGGGCCCGGCACCTTGAAGTCGGTGGCCTTGTACTGGTCGCCGTGCGCGTGGCGCCCCACCACGATGGGCTTCGTCCACCCCGGCACGAGGCGCGGGATGTTGCTGATGATGATGGGCTCGCGGAAGATCACGCCGCCCAGGATGTTGCGGATGGTGCCGTTGGGGCTCTTCCACATCTTCTTGAGCCCGAACTCCTCGACGCGCGCCTCGTCGGGGGTGATGGTGGCGCACTTCACCGCCACGCCGTGCCGCTTCGTGGCCTCGGCGGAGTCGATGGTCACCTGGTCGCCGGTGGCGTCGCGGTGCTGGATCCCCAGGTCGTAGTAATCGAGCTGGAGGTCCAGGTAGGGGAGGATCAGCTTGTCCTTGATGAACTGCCAGATGATGCGCGTCATCTCGTCGCCGTCCATCTCGACGACGGGGTTGACCACCGTGATCTTGGCCATGCGGGTGTGTGGGCGGGCTCGGGGTGCCTCACCGACGCGCGGCGGAATGCCGCGCCCGGAGGTCCGTCCAAACTGTCCCGCGTACCGCACGGGGGCCAGTCGCGGCGCCCCCAGCCAAACCGCTACCCGGCCGTCCCTTCCGCCGCCCCCGGCGAGGCCTCCTCGAACACCCCCAGCGCCCGGTTCTTCCGCACCCGTCCCGCCGGGAACACCCGCCCGTTCATGGCCACGTACACCCCCGGCGGGAGCGCCTGCGCGAAGCTCAGCGCGCTCCCCAGGTTGAACAGCCCGTCGGAGCTGCCGAAGGCGTAGGGGACCATCGCCCCGGTGAGCACCACGGTCCGCCCCGCCAGCCGCGGGTCCGCCTGCAGCACGGCGGCGGTGTCCACCATGGTGTCGGTGCCGTGGGTGATCACCAGCTGGCGCTCGGGGCAGGCGGCGCACGCCGCGGCAATCGCCTCCCGGTGGGCCGAGGTCATCTCGAGGCTGTCCACCAGCATCAAGACCTCCACCGCCACGTCCAGCCGGCACCGCCCGCGGCGAAGCATCTCCTCCACGTGCGTGGCCCGGAAGTGCAGCGTGCCGGCCAGCTCGTCGTACTCCTTGTCGAAGGTCCCGCCCGTCACGAACACGCGCAGCATCGTCCCTCCCTCACCCCATCTCGGGTTCGCCCGGGGGCGGCACGATGGGCGCCCCCCCACGCACCGTCCGCCCCGCGCGGCGGGCCTTCTGCGCCGCCTTGCGGGCCGCCTTCTCGGCCACCGCCCGCTCGGCCTCGGCCAGCGTCGCCTCGCGCGCCGCGATCGCCGCTTCGCGCGCCCGCCACTCGGCGCGGTCGCGCGCCTCTGCCTCGCGGGTGCGCCGCAGGCTCTCCGCGTCGCGCCACGCCGCCACCTTGGCGTGGTCCCCCCCCAGCAGCACCTCGGGGACCGGGTGCCCGCGGTACTCGGCGGGGCGCGTGTAGCTGGGCGCGCTGATCCCCCGCCCGAAGAAGGAGTCGGTGCGCGCGCTGTCCTCGTCCCCCAGCGCCCCCGGCAGGAGGCGCACCGTGGCGTCCACGATGGCCAGCGCCGCCGGCTCCCCGCCGCTGAGCACGAAGTCCCCCAGCGACAGCTCCTCGGTGGCCAGGTGGTCGGCCACCCGCTGGTCCACGTCCTTGTAGTGCCCGCACAGCAGCGTCAGCGACGCCCCGGCGGCGAAGCGCTCGGCGTCGGCATGCGTGAAGCGGCGCCCGCGCGGCGACAGCAGCACGATGGGGGGCGTGGCGCCGAGGGCCTCCACCGCCTCGAAGAACGGGGCGGGCTTGAGCACCATCCCGGGGCCCCCGCCAAAGGGGTAGTCGTCCACCGTGCGGTGCCGGTCGTGCGTGTGCGCGCGGAGGTCCACCAGCCGGTACGACACGGCGCCCGCCGCCGCGGCGCGCGCGGGGATGGAGAGCCCCAGCGGCCCCGTGAAGAAGTCGGGGAACAGCGTGACGATGGTGACCTGCAACATGACGGGCGGGAGCGGAGCGGTCAGTCCAGCAACCCGGGGAGCGGCGCGAACACCAGGGTGCGCGCCTCCTCGTCGACCCGCTCCAGCAACTCGGGGACCAGCGGCACCAGCGGACGGCCGGTGGCGGTCTCCACCTCCAGGATGTACCCCTGCGGGGCGTCGTACACGTCGCGCACGGTCCCCTTGAGCCCCTCGCCCGCCACCTCCACGCGCATCCCGATGAGCGCATGCAGGTACAGCTCCCCCTCGTCGGGGGGCGGGAGGCGGTCGGCCTCCACCAGAAGCTGCCGCCCGCGCCAGCTGTCCGCCACGTCGCGGTCGGTCACCTCGCGCACGCGCACCAGCCAGTCGCGGTTCATGGGGCGCCCGTCCTCCAGGTGCAGGGGCACCGGGGCGCCCCCCTCCAGGACGGGTTGGCCCGCGCGATCGCCGGCATAAAGCACCGCGCCGGACGTGAACACCACGTCCGGCGCGTCGATGAGCGGCTCCACGGCCCAGGCGCCGCGCACCCCGTGCGCGCGCTTCACCGTGCCCACCGCCACCAGGGGGCCCCGCTCAGCCCTCGGCGCCACCCTCAGAACCACCCTCAGAACCACCCTCGGGAAGCGCCACCGCGGCCCCCTGCAGCTTGGCGGCCAGGCGCGCCTCGTGGCGGGCCTTGAGGACGCCGGCGCGGCGCAGCAGCGAGCGCACGGTGTCGGTGGGGAGCGCGCCCACGTCCAGCCAGTGGTTCACGCGGTCCACCTTGAGCGCGAGGGCGTTCTCGCCGCCGCGGGGCTGGTACTGCCCGAGGATCTCGATGAACCGGCCGTCGCGCGGGCTGGTGGAGTCGGCGGCGACGATGCGATACATGGGAGTCTTCTTCCGCCCTTCGCGGCGGAGACGGATCTTCACGGCCATCGGACACGCTCGGATGCTGGAGGTGGGTCCTGCTGGTGCCGTGGATGTCCGGGGCGCAATTTGATCGCGACCCGGACAGCTGCGGCACGGTTCGGGCTCTTCGCCACGCCGGCGTTTCCGGCGGGCACCCGGTCCCCCGGATTCCGGGGGAGCCTTGAAATATACCCCACCCCACCGCCCGCGCCAATGCTTGGACCCCTGTCCACCCCCTCCCGCCGCCGGGCCGCCGCCACCGCGCTGCTGGCGCTGGGCGTCCCCGCCCTCGCGCACGGCCAGCGCCCCGCCGCCGACCGCCAGCCCCTCCCCGCCGCCTCCGCCACCGGCGGCATGGTGGTGTCCGCCAGCGCCCTCGCCTCGGCGGTGGGGCGGGACGTCCTCGCCAACGGGGGCAATGCGGTGGACGCCGCCATCGCCACCGGCTTTGCGCTGGCCGTCACCTACCCCACCGCCGGCAACATCGGCGGGGGCGGCTTCATGGTGATCCGTTTCCCCGACGGGCGCGCCACCACCATCGACTTCCGGGAGAAGGCGCCCGCCGCCGCCTCCCCCACCATGTTCCTCGACTCCACGGGAGCGTACGCCTTCCGCACCCACCACGGCAGCCATGTGGCGGTGGGGGTGCCGGGGACGGTGGCCGGCTTTGCCCTGGCCCACCAGAAGTACGGCACGGTGTCGTGGGGGAAGACCGTGGAGCCGGCGGTGCGCATGGCCACCGACGGCTTCGTGGTGCCTCAGGGGCTGGCGGCGTCGCTGGCGTCGGCGCAGCGGCGGCTGGCGGCCTACCCGGCCACGTTGGCCGCCTACTACAAGGGGGGGCAGCCCTACGCCGCCGGCGACCGCCTGGTGCTGGGCGACCTGGGGAAGACGCTGGCGCGCGTGCGCGACCAGGGGCGCGACGGCTTCTACGCGGGGGAGACCGCGCGGCTGATCGCCGCGGAGATGCGGCGGAATGGCGGGCTCATCACCGAGGCGGACCTGGCGGCGTACCAGGCCAAGGAGCGCCCGGCGGTGACCGGCAGCTACCGCGGCGTGCAGGTGATCGGCATGGCGCCCCCCAGCTCGGGGGGTGTGGCGATGATCGAGATGCTGAACATCCTGGAGGGGTTCGACCTCAAGGGGCTGGGGCACAACACGTCGCCGTACCTGCACCTGCTGGCGGAGAGCATGCGCCGCGCGTTCCGCGACCGCGCGATCCACCTGGGGGACCCCGACTTCTCCGCGGTACCGGTGGCGAAGCTCACCGACAAGGCGTATGCGGCGGAGCTGCGCACGACCATCGACCGGGCGCATGCGTCGCCGTCGTCGCCCGCCGACGTGGCGCAGGGGTACGAGAGCGAGGAGACCACGCACTACAGCGTGGTGGACGCCAGCGGGATGGCGGTGTCGGTGACGTACACGCTGGAGGCCGGCTACGGGCTGGGGGCGGTGGTGGAGGGGGCCGGCTTCCTGCTCAACAACGAAATGGGGGACTTCAACGGCAAGCCCGGGCTCACCGACACCACGGGGCTCATCGGCACCGCCCCCAACGTGGCGCAGCCGGGGAAGCGGATGCTGTCCAGCATGACCCCCACGATCCTGGCCAAGGACGGGAAGCTGCTGGCGGTGACCGGGAGCCCCGGCGGGCGCACCATCATCAACACCGTGCTGCAGGTGGTGCTCAACCTGGTGGACTTCGGGATGCCGGTGGCCGAGGCGGTGAATGCGGGGCGGGTGCACCACCAGTGGCTGCCGAACCGGCTCACGGTGGAGCGCACGGGCTTTGACGACGGCGTGCTGGCGGCGCTGCGGTCGCTGGGGCACGACGTGCGGGTGGGGGGGCAGCAGGGGACCGCGCATTCCATCGCCGTGGACCCGGCCACGGGGGTGCGCACCGGGGCGCCCGACGCGCGGGACCGGGACGCGGGGGCGGCGGGGCATGACCGCCGGGGGGGCGGCACGCCTGACGCGGCAGGCGGCGGTGGTCAGGCGCGTGAGCTGGGCGTGGCACCCGTCACCCACGGGCGGTGACCACCGCCGTGCCCGCGCCGGCTCAGGCGCGCATTCGGGGCGTCAGGGCAAGCCATTCCTCGCACCACGCCCCCTCCCGCTCGGCGCGATCCAGCAGGGCGCGGGCCTCCGCCAGGGTGGCCACGTACCCCTGATACTCGAACTTGTCCTTTTCCGCGATGACGCGCTGGATCTCCTTGGCGATCCGGTCGGGGAGGCGGTTCCCCAGCACGTCGCGCAGGAGGGCGAGGACCGCCGCGTGCTCCGCCGCGGTGGAGCGCTTCCCGGCACTGTGGATCGCGACCGCGTCGGCGTGGGCGATCACGCAGTGGACCGCGAGGATCGCCAGGGCGCTGGCGTGGCGGGCGTCGCCCTGCCCGGAGATGGCGCGCGCGGCGTGCAGCAGCCGGCGACCGACCTCGGCATAGCTGTCGGCGCGCGCCGGATCCGTCCGCTTGGCGCGATCGGTCCTCGCCATCATCCGAGGAGCTCCGCCAGGGGGGGGCCGAGCACCGGGAGCACGTCCCGGGCGAGGTCCGGCCACGGGGCTGCGCCCGCCTTCCAACCGCGCCGTGCCTCCCCCAGGGTGTAGGCCAGGGGACTCGCGGTGACGCCGAACTCCGCGGCCAGGGTGTCGGCGCCCGCCAGCAGGCGCTCCAGCAGCAGCTCCCGATGGGCGGCGTTGCGGGCCACGAGCAGCACGTCCAGGTCGCTTTCGACGGTCTCCTCGCCGCGCGCGACGCTGCCGAACAGGTAGACCCCGAGCGGCGGGCTCCCGTCGCCCCGCGCGAGGGTCGCGAGGGCCTGGCGCACCCCGAGCGGCACCTCGGCTTCCGCGCGAAAGAGCGCGATCAGCGCGGGCGCGAGCCGGTGCCGTTCGTTCAGGAGGGTGAGGTGATCGCGACCGCCCTCCAGCTTCCTGGCGACCCCCGTCGCACAGAGGTCGGCGAGGGCGGCCTGCGCGCTCCGGAGCGCCACCCCCGCACGGCGCGCCAGCTCACGCTGGGAGAGCGGCGCGCCACCGGCGGTCAGCACGCGCAGCAGGTCAACCTTGGCCCGGGTGCCCAGCACCACACCGAGCGGCGCATGGAGGGGCGGCGGGACGGGGAGCATGCAGAACAATAGTCATATGACTACTTTTCCGCCAATCAGCCCGACTGGAACCGTGCGCACCGGCGTCTCCGCCAGGGCGCGGCAGCCGGCGGCGCGGCAGCCGGCGGCGCGGCGCGGCCGCCTACGCCCCTTCCATCGCGTCCGCCAGCCACTCCACCACGTACGCCACGAACGACGGGCGCACCAGCAGGCGCCACGTGGGGGCGTCGTCCACCAGCTGCAGCAGCACCGGCGCGCGACCCAGGAGCGTCTGCGTGGCGTGCCCCACCGGGAAGGCGCGCGGGTGCAGGTCCAGCGCGCACACGGCCGCCAGCACCTCGCGCGTGCGCGGCCCTGCCAGCTCCAGGCGATGCCGGCTGGCCGACAGCTCCACCACCGCGCCCTCCGCCTCCGGCGTCCCCTCGCGCACCGCCTCCGCGAGCGCGGCCACGAGCGCCCCGCGGGACGCCACCGGGGCCTCCACCAGCCACTCGTCCGGCCGGAGCCACGTCACCCGCCCTGCGGGCGCCTCCGCCATGGGGCCGTGCCCGGGGAGCGCCTCCAGCCCCAGGGCGGCGGCCACGCGCGCACGGGCCGCGCCCCGTGCCCGCACGCTCGCCATGAGGGGCAGCGGCAGCGCCCGCAGCGCGGCCGCGGGCGAGGACGCCGCGGTCATGCGCGCCACGATGGCCGGATCCACGGGGAGGCGCTCAGTCACCGGTCGTCCGCGCCATCGCGCCGCGCCCCCTCGGGATCGTAGTGCACCGGGTCCACCAGGGTCACCGATGCCACCCGCCCGTCCAGGAGGGGGGCGTGCAGCACCTCGCCCAGCCGCGCGCGGCCGTCGCGCACCAGCGCGAGGCCCAGGGCGCACGCCAGCGTCGGGCTGTAGCGGCTGCTGGACACGTGCCCGTCGATGGGCATCGGCGGCGCCCCGGGCGCGCGGGTGAGCGCCGCGCCTTCGGGCACCACCAGCTGCGGGTCGTTGGACCGGAAGCCGACCAGCTGCGCCCGACCGCGGGCCCGGAGCGCGTCGCGTTCGAGGGAGCGGCGTCCCACGAACGCCTTGCGCGCGGGCACCATCCACCCGAGCCCCGCGTCGTGCGGGGTGGTGAGCGCCTCGGTGTCCTGCCCCACGATGAGGTACCCCTTCTCGATGCGCAGCACCTGCAGCGCATCCAAGCCGTACGGCGTCACCCCCAGCGTGGCGCCCTCGGCCAGCAGCGCCCCCCAGAGCGCGGGCCCGTCGTGCCACGGGACGCTCACCTCGAACGCCAGCTCGCCGGAGAAGGAAACGCGCGCCACCTGCGCGTCGGCAATGCCGGCCACCGTCGCGGTGCGCACCGCCAGGAAGGGGAAGGCGTCCCGGTCCACCGCCAGCCCGGGGGCCACGCGCGCGAGCAGCGTGCGCGCGGCGGGACCGGCGATGGCCACGGTGGTGAACTGCTCGGTGATCAAGGTCACCCAGCAGCGCCGGTCGGGCCACTCCGTCTGCAGCCACTCCTCCATCCACTCGCCCACCGCGGCCGCGTGCCCGGTGGAGGTGGTCACGAAGTACCGGTCCGCGCCGGTGCGCATCACCACGCCGTCGTCCAGGACGGACCCGTCGAGGTGACAGAGCACGGCGTAGCGCGCCTTCCCCTCGGGGAGCGAGGCCAGCGGCGTGACATAGAGCTGGTCGAGGACCCACCCCGCATCGGGGCCGCGCACGTCCAGCTTCCCAAGCGTGGAGACATCGGCCAGCCCGACGCCGGTGCGCACCGCCCGCACCTCGCGCCGCACCGTGTCGTCGGACGTCTCCCCCGGGCGGGGATAGCGCGACGCCCGCAGCCACTGCCCCGCGGGCTCGAACACGGCCCCCAGCGCCTGGTGCGCGGCGTGCAGCGCGGTGGTGCGCACGGGGTCGAAGCGGGCCCCCTGCGCGCGGCCAGCCACCAGGTGGAAGGGGATCGGCTCCACCGGCGGCCGGCTGCCCGACGTGCCCACCACGGAGGCCGGGTGGCCCGCGCGCTCGGCCACCAGCGCGGCGGCCAGCACCTTGGCGGCGCGCCCCTGCTCCACGCCGGTCCCCACCAGCGTGTAGCGCTTCACATGCTCCACGTGGGTGGCGCCCGCGTCCACCGCGCGCCGGATACCGGCCACCGTCGCGTCGCGGTGCAGGTCCACGAAGCTGCGCGACTCGTCGCCGTCAGGGGCGGGCACCTGCCACGTCAGCCCGGGCGGATCCTCCCCGACGTCGTCCGTGGCAGGCGCCATCACCGCGCCCGACCGCCCCAGCGCCGCGCGCGCTGCGGTGGCGCCCTGGGTGAGCGCCTCCGCGAGCGTCCACCCGCCGGTCACGGCGCCGGCCAGCCACTGTCCCGGCAGCGGCGCCGCCGGCACCGCCGTGCCCAGCCGCGCCTCGTAGCGGCTGGCGCCGCCCAGGTGCAGGTGCAGGTGCAGGTTGGGGTCGTGCCCCGCGGAGGTGGCCAGCAGGTCGGTCTCGAGCGTGAGGGTCCCGTCGCCGGCCCGCACGCGGACGGCACACAGCGCCCCCTCGGCGTCGGCGTCGGTCCCCACCACCTGGGCCCCGTCCAGCACCCGGACCCCCGCGGCGCGCACGGCGGCGCGCAGCGGGCCGTCGCCCGGGGGGCGCAGGTCGATCACGGCGGCCACCGGCACCCCGGCCTCGTGCCACGCCAGCGCCGTGCGATAGGCGTCATCGTGCGCGGTGAACAGCACGCCGCACGCGGGCGCCAGCGCCCACTGCCGCAGGTAGTGGCGCGCGGCGCCGGCCAGCATGATCCCGGGGCGATCGTTGTCGGGGAACACCAGCGGGCGCTCCAGCGCGCCGGTGGCCAGCACGATGGCGCGCGCGCGCACCTGCCACAGCCGCTGCTCGGGCACGGTCCCGCGCGCGGCCCCGGGGAGCCCGGCCCCCACGCGCTGGGCCAGCCACATGCCGTTCTGGTCGAGGGGCATCACGGCCGTGGTGCCGGTGAGCACCGTCACCTCGGGCGCCGCCTCCAACTCGCGTTCCGCGGCGGCCAGCCACGCCTCGGCGGGGGCGCCGTCGATCGCCCGCGCCTCCCGCCGGAGCGCGCCGCCAAGCCTCGGGGCGCACTCGGCCACGATCACCCGCGCGCCGGCGCGCGCCCCTTCCAGGGCGGCCGCCAGCCCCGCCGGCCCGCCGCCCACCACCAGCAGGTCGCAGTGGGCGTATCGCCGGTCGAAGCGCGCCGTGTCGCGCGCCGCGACCAGCGCCCCCCGCACGATGCGCCCGTGCGCCGACAGCCCTTCCTGCAACGGCAGCGCCGTCGTGCGCACGAGCGGCTCCGCCACGGGGGGACGGTGGACCTGCGTGAAGCCGGTGGCCTCCTCCAGCCCGGCGCTCATGATGCCGCGCGGCCGTCCCGCGGACACGCTGGCGCCGAGCACGCGCACCCCGGCCCCCAGCAGCGCCGACGCGAGCGTGTCGCCGGCGAAGCCGGCGAGGGGCGCGCCGTTCCAGGTGAACGCCAGCGTCCGGCTCCGGTCGATCCCCAGGCCACCCGCCGGGAGGCGCCTCACGGGGAAGGCTCCGCGGGAGGCGCGCCCATCGGCCGCGTGTCCAGGATCGCGTGCGTGCGGGTGTCGCGCACCACGTGCATCCACTGGCGGCAGCCGTGGACGTGCACCCACTGCTCGGTCACGGGCCCCAGCGGCGAGTCGCGCAGGTACAGCACGCGCGCCCACTCCGCGTCCGTGGCGTGCGCGGGGAGGGGCACGCCGGAGCCCGCGTGGCGGAACTCCACCTCGTCGCGGGGGCCGCAGTGGGGACAGGGGATGCGCAGCATGCTAGTGCGCCACCCCTGCGGCGCCATGCTCGTCCACGAGCGCGCCGGTGGTGAAGCGCTCCAGCCCGAAGGGCGCGGCCAGCGGGTGGGACGCGCCGGTGGCGAGCAGGTGCGCGAACACCACCCCCGACCCCGGGGTGGCCTTGAAGCCCCCCGTGCCCCAGCCGCAGTTGAGGAACAGGGCGTCCACCGGCGTGGCGCCGATGATGGGGGCCGCGTCGGGGGAGACGTCCACCGTGCCGGCCCACACGCGCAGCAGGTGCGCGCGCGCCATGATGGGGTACAGCTCCAGCGCCGCCTGCAGCTGCTGCTCCAGGATGTGCGACGAGCCGCGCTGCGCGTACGACCGGTAGGGATCGCGGGCGGCGCCCATGACCAGCTCCCCCTTGTGCGCCTGGCTCACGTACATGTGCAGGCGCCCCGACAGCGCGACGCACGGAAGGAACGGCTCGTGGATGTCCGAGACCAGCGCCTGCAACGGGTAGCTCTGGACGGGGACCTCGAGGCCGGCGAGGCGGGCCAGCAGCGGGGTGCGCCCGGCGCCCACCAGCCCCACCCGGCTGGCCCCGATGTCGCCCCGCGTGGTCCGCACGCCGGTGACGCGGTTGCCGTCGCGCAGGAACCCGGTGACCTCGCACCCCTGCAGGAGGTGGACGCCGGCGGCGTCGCAGGCGCGCGCCAGGTGGAACACGACCGCGTCATGGCGCGCGATCCCGCCGCGCGGCTGGAGCGCGGCGCCGCAGACCGGATAGCGCGGCGCGTCGGAGATGTCCAGGATGGGGCACAGGCGGGGCAGGTCCTCGCGCGGCACCCACTCGGCGTCGATGCCGGCCATGCGATTCGCGTACACCACCCGCTGCGCCGCGGCCGCCTCCGCCTGCGAGTGGGCCAGGGTGAGCAGCGAGCGCTGGTCGAAGAGGATCTCCGGGCCCAGCTCCTCCGGCCACCGCTCCCACCGGCGCACGCAGAAGTCGTAGAGCGGCATGCTCTCTTCGCGCAGGTAGTTGGAGCGGATGATCGTGGTGTTGCGCACCGCGTTGCCGTTGCCCAGCCAGCCGCGCTCCACCACGGCCACGCTGGCGAGGCCGTGCTCGGTGGCCAGGTGGTAGGCGGTGGAGAGCCCGTGCAGCCCCCCGCCCACCACGATGATGTCGTAGTGGGCCCGGGGCTCGGGATGGCGCCACAGGAGGGGCGGGTTGCGGAAGGCCTGTTCCACAGGGGGGCTAGCGGGCGGGTTCGCTGGGCACGCGGGAAGCTAATGCGCGGCGCACCGCCCCGACCACGGTCTCCGGGTGCTCGTAGGGGTAGTTGTGGGACGACCCCGCCGGCGGGCGGATCAGCTCCGCCCGCCTGGACACGGCCAGGTAGCGCACCCGCGACCGCCCGAAGAAGTTGGCGGCCCGCGAGGTCAGCGCCGGGGGGAGCCCCATCGCCCGGATCTCCTCCTCGGCCCCTCCTTCCGGGATCACCACGAACACTGGCAGCGCGTCCAGCTCCCCGTCGTACACCACCAGATCGGGGGCCTCGCGCCCCACGACCGGCGCGGTGAATTCCTCGAAGATCGACGCCACGGCAAAGCCGTTCGCCGAGCGCCCGTCCCCCGCGCGCATCGCCGCGCGCACCTCGGCCAGCAGCGTGTCGCGCGCGCGGGCAAACGCCGGCGCCTTGGGCCCCGGGCGCGGGCGCGGCGTCCACAACCCGAACGCGCTCAGCACCCCCTGCGTCTGCCCCTGCCGAACCAGCCCCGCCGCCGCCGCCGCGCCAAACACCGGCGCATACACGAACGCGTCGGGCGGGGTGGCGTCCAGCAGCACCACGGCGGCGGTGCGCTCCGGATACCGCCGCGCGAAGTTGGCCGCCAGCAGCCCCCCGTACGAATGCCCCACCAGCACGAACGGTCCGGGCTCCCCGGCGTTCTTCAGCAGCGCGGCCAATTCCTCCGCCTCCACCCGCGTGCGCCGGGGAAACGGCCCGGGATCGCTCCACCCCGTCCCCGCCCGATCGAACAGGATGGACCGGGTCTCGCCGCGCATCGCCCGGTGCAGGTGGTACATGGCGTTCCCCTGCTCATGCGCGCCGGGAATCCACACCACCGTGGCTCCGCCGCGCGCATCCCCCTCGGCCAGCAGGTGCAGCGCAAAGCCGCCCACGTCCACCCGCTTCCCCGGCGGCGGTGCGGCGGCCATGGCACCGCGCTGCGCCATGCCCCCCTTGATGCCCATGGCGGTGAGCACCACGCCCGTCAGCAGCAGCGCCATCGCCCCCGTGCGCGCCACCCGGCCGCGCCGGCGCACCACCCACCAGGCCAGCACCCCCAGCGTCAGCAGCGCCGCGCCCACGGCCGCCCCGCCAAAGGGGCGCGACAGCACGGCATACAGGGCGTTCTGCATCAGGCCCCCCCGGGCGGGGGCGCCGGACGGGACCCGCCGTCCAGCGCCTCGATGGTGGCGGTGGAGGGCTCCCGCGTGCGGCGCAGCCGCGCCGCCACCCGCTCCACCTGCGTGAACACCCGCATGAGGTTCCCGCCCGCCAGCTTCCGCAGGTCGGCGTCGCTCCACCCGCGGCGCATCAACTCCGCGAACAGCGCGGGATAGCGCGACACATCCTCCATCCCCTCCACCACGTTCATCGGCCCCGTGGCACCGTAGAAGTCCGCGCCGATTCCCACATGATCCGCCCCCGCCACGCGGCGAATGTGGTCGATGTGATCGGCGAGGTCCTTGAGGGTGGCGCGCGGCATCGGCCCGTGCGTGGCGGTCCACTCGCGCACCAGCCGCTCGGCGGCGCTGTCGCTGGTGGCGCGCTGCAGCCGCGGGATGAGCCCCTCCGACCAGCGCCGCAGCGGCTCGGAGACGAACACCGTCACGAAGTTCACCTGCACCACCCCGCCGTTGCGGGCCATGCGGCGCAGGATCGAGTCGGGGACGTTGCGCACGTGGTCGGTGAGCGCGCGCGCCGAGGAGTGCGAGAAGATCACCGGGGCCTCGGACACGTCCAGCACCGCGCTCATGGCCGCCGGGGACACGTGCGAGATGTCCACCATCATCCCCAGCCGGTTCATCTCGCGCACCACCTCGCGTCCGAAGGGGGAGAGCCCGCCGTGGCGCGGGATGGCGGTGGCGGCATCGGCCCAGTCGGTGTTGGCGAAGTGCGTGAGCGTCATGTACCGCACGCCCAGGTCATAGTAGGCCCGCAGCGCCCCCAGCGAGTTGCCGATGACGTGTCCCCCCTCGGCCCCCAGCAGCGAGGCGATCCGCCCGCTGGCGCGCACCCGCCGGATGTCGGCGGTGCTGGCGGCGAACCCGAGGTCGCGCGGGTAGCGCGCGATGAGGCGGCGCGCCAGGTCGATCTGCTCCAGCTGCGCGCGCATCGCCTCGAAGGGCGCCAGGTCGCTGGGGACATACACCGACCAGAACTGCGTGCCCACCCCGCCCTCGTGCAACTTGGGGAGGTCGGTGTCGCCGCCCCCGCGCTGCCGCAGGTCGCGCGCCGCCAGATCCATGGGGTGGGCCGGGTCCAACCGCAGCACCCACGGCAGGTCGTTGTGCGTGTCCACCAGCCCCACCTCGCGCAGCAGCGCCCGCGCGCGGCGGAGGGCGGCATCCTCACGGACGACACGGGGGGCGGCACCCGCCGGCGCATGCTGCGCCATGATCGGCGACGCCCATAGGGACGCCACCGCCACCCCCGCCGCCACGCCACGGACGCGCCACACCGCGGTCATGGGGCCTTCCCGGCCGGCGCCTTCAGAACCGCCACCGCCCCGGTGGGCCACCCGCCGTCCAGGAAGACACGCAGCGCCGCCATCGTCTCGGCGGGGCGCTCGTACTGCGGCCAGTGCCCCATACCCGGCATTACCAGCAGCCGCCCCTGGGGCACCCCGGCCACCCACTCGCGGCTCCCCCCCAGCGGCGGGTTGTCGCGCTCGCCGTGCACCACCAGCAGCGGCAATGGGAAGCGCGTCAGCCCCTCGCGGAAGTCGAACGCCCCCAGCTTGGCCAGCAGGCGCGGCACGAAATCCCCATAGCGCGATCCCACCTCGTTGGGGGAGTCGCACACGTCGGGGGCGCGATACCACTGCGTGGAATCGGGCCAGTTGGTGCGCAAGCCCAACCACGCGCCAGCGCGGCACTGCGCCACCTCGTCCCCGGCGAACTCCCCCGCGGCCACCCGGGCGGCCATGCGCCGCTGCAGCGCCGGGTCCATGCGCGGCGCCGAGTTCCGCCGCATGTCCTCCCACCACGGCGAGAAACGCGGCCCCACGGGCGTGAGCAGCACCAGCCGCCTCACGCGCTCCGGGAACCGTTCGGCGTAGCGGTAGGCCGCCAGCGCCCCCCCCGACCACCCCACCATCGCCACTCGCTCCGCCCCCACCGCCTGCCGGATCACGTCGGGGTCGATGGCGTCGAACTCCAGGATCCCCATCTTGGACGGCGGCACCGAATCGGTGCGTCCCCGCCCGCGGATGTCGTAAGTGACCACGCGACGGGTGCCGGAGGCCAGCGCATCCAGGCTGGCGGCGAAATAGTTGGCGGCGTTCACCAGCACCACGTCCTTCCCACGCCCCACCTCGCGGTACCACAGCCGCACCCCGTCCGGGGTGGTGGCGTACCCCGTGCGCTCCGGGGGCCCCGACTCCACCAGCCGCTTGAGTGAGGCCAGCTCCGCGTCAAAGCGCTGCGCCGAGGCGCGCTGTCCCGCCGCGGCCCGCGCCCGTGCGGTGTCCGACGCGCCGGACGTCGTCCCCGCCGGCAGGCGCGTCTCGGCGAACACGTCGTAGCGCACCGTGGTGCGTCCGTCGCGCTCCTCCAGCGAGTAGGTGGCGAAGCCCATCAGCGTGCCGTCGGTCCCCACCAGCTTCATGGTGCGGCGGCGATAGGGCACCAGCTCGGCGTTCACCAGGTAGTAGTCCGGCGCCGCGCCGGGGGCGGAGCGCGCGGCGAACACCTCCCCCTCGCCGCCCCACGGGCCACTGTGGTGCGCCAGGCGGTTCCCCTGCTTCCACGCCGACGGCTCCACGATGTGCGGCCACACGGCCATCGCGGACCGGTCGATCGTGACGCTGCGCTGGGCCACCAGATGCGTGGCCTCGGCCACCTGGCCGACCACCATGCGCGGCGCGAGCGGGACCAGCAGGGTGGCCGCAAGCGCCATCGCGCGACGCAGCCGGCGGAAGGTGGGCATGGACGGTGTGGGTGGGGGACGGTGAGGGGTCACGGACGCAGATGCCGCACGAAGAACAGCGTGCGCTGCTCGTCGTTGTAGCGGGCGGTCTGCCCGGCCTGCCCGTGCCCCGAGTTGGCGAACACCGACAGGTCGTGCTGCAACCCCAGCCGCACCAGCTCCTCGGACATGCGCATCGTCTCGGGGAAGGTGGCCACGTCGCTGAGGCCGCTCATCAGGCGCAGGTGGCCGCGCACCTTGGGGGCCAGCAGGATGGCGTTGGCCTGATCGTACAGCGCCGCATTCTGCTGCGGGAGCCCCAGGTACGTTTCGTACAGCTGGTTCCCCACGGGATCGAAGCCGGGGACCTCCACGGAGGCCGCCCCGTACAGGTCGGGAGCCTGCGCCAGCGCGCGGAGGGCATAGTGGCCGCCCCAGGAGCGCCCCCAGATCCCGACGCGCGTCAGATCCAGGAAGGGGAGCCGCGCCCCCAGCTGGCGGATGGCGCCGGCGTGGTCGGCAATCTCGAAGGTGCCCCACGCGCGGTAGACCACGTCGTGAAAGGCCTTCGACCGTCCCGGCGTGCCGCGGCCGTCCAGCGTGACCACCACGAACCCGAGGTTGGCCAGCGCACGGTTGTACGTGGAGGTGGAGGGCCCCGGGTCGCCGAAGGTGACCGGGCGCACGGCGATCTGCGGCCCCGCGTAGAGGAACTCCACCACCGGGTACGTGCGCGTGCTGTCGAAGTCGAAGGGGAGGTACATGGTGACCCACAGGTCCGTGTTCCCGTCGGCCGCCTTCACCACGTACTCGCGCGGGGGGGTCCACCCCACGCGGCGCAGCCGGTCGATGTTGGCCTCCCCCAGCACCCTCACCAACGTGCCGTCGGTGCGACGCAATTCGGTGCGGGGGGGCGTGGCGGGGGACGACCAGCTGTCCACGAAGCAGTCGGCCGCGGGACACATCGTCACCTCGTGCACCCCGGCCCCCTCGGTGAGCCGCTGCGACGCGCCCCCGCCCGCCAGGGACGCGCGGTACAGGTGCCGGTCGTACGGGCGCGCCGGGTCCCCCTGCGCCATGAAGTACACCCACCCGCGCGCCTGGTCCACGCGCACCACCGACGTCACCGGATAGCTCCCCTGCGTGATCCGCGCCACAAGGCGCCCCGCAAGGTCGTACCGGTACAGGTGGTCCCAGCCGTCGCGCTCCGAGCGCCAGAGGAACCCCGAGCCGTCGGGGAGCAGCGTCCACGGAAAGTCGTCCCCCCACACCACCTCGTGATGATTGGTGAGGAAGGTGGGCGACCGCTCGGCCAGGATCACCCGCGCCTCCCCCGTGGACGGGTCGGCGGACCACACCTCCACCCCGTGCAGCAGCCGGTCGTACTTGGCGACCAGCACCCGCGACTCGTCGGGGAGCCACCCCATGAACTCCAGGTAGCTGTCGCGCGTGTCCCCCAGCCGCAGCGTCACGGGGCGCCCCCACACCACGTCCAGCACGTGCAGCGACGGCACGGGGAGCTCCCCCCCGGCCCGCGTCCACCGCGTTTCCAGCGGCTCCACGAACATCTTGAGCCATTGCGCACCCCACATCGTCTGCAGGCCGCGCACGTCGCTGCGCTGCGCCACGAAGCGCGTCCCGCTGGGGGACCACGGTTCCCATCGGCGCGTTTCCACGGTCCACAGCGAGTCGGCGCTGCCGTCGGTGGTGCGCAGGAGCGTCCGCCCGTCGGTCGCCGAGCGCAGGGCGATGTCGTATCCCTGCACGCCGAGGTACCAGCGGCCGTCGGGCGAGCGGCGCTCCAGGTTGCGCGTCTCCCCGCCGCCGGTGAAGGACTCCTGCCAGAACGCCTGCGGGCGCTGCCGCGTCAGCTCGCTGGTGGCCAGGCGGTCCCCCTCGTTGGCCGTGGGGCGCGGCAGCCGGGTCAGCGCATAGGTGGCGAGGTCCAGCTGCCAGCTGTCCCCCTCCAGCTCGAAGCGCAGCTGTTGCGGCGCGGTGAACGCCACCTGGGCAAACGGCACCCCCCGGCCGGCAGGCTCGTCGCCCAGCTGCTCGACAAGGGCGCGGCGGAGTCGCTCGGCATCCAGCAGCGGCGCCTTGCGTCCGGTCGCCAGCTCCACACGCTGCAGGACGCGGTCATTGGGGCCACCCTCGGCGTACCAGAGGCTGGTCCCGCCGGGGATCCACCCAGGCACCACTCGCCCGCCCCGCACCAGGTTGTCGAAATCCAGATAGGCGTGGTACGCGGCGCGGCGCGCCGATTCGACGGGCGCCGGCTGCGCAGCCAGGGGGACGGTCACCCCCGCGAACGCCGCAGCCACCATCGCCGTGGACAGGACAGGGGCACGGAGGGACGGTTGCACGCTGAGGTCGGTCGGAGGGTGACGGGTTGGGGCGCGCCCCGCGGGGCTCAGCGCGCGCCCTGCTGGGCGAGCCAGGCGTCCACGCGCTGCTCCAGCGCAAAGAAGGGCAGCGGGCCGTCCCCCAGGATGACCTGGTGGAAGGCCTTGGGATCAAAACGGGGCCCCAGCGCGCGCTCGGCCCGCGCGCGCAGCTCCTGGAAGGTGAGCATCCCCATGCGGTACCCCAGCGCCTGCCCGGGAATGTCGCAGCAGTAGCGCAGCACCTCCGAGGCCACCTCGGCGTCGGAGATGACGGAGTTGGCGCGCAGGTACGCCAGCGCGCGCTCGTGGCTCCACCCCAGCAGGTTGAGCCCGGTGTCCAGCACCAGCCGCGCGGCGCTGTACAGCTCCATGATGCGGCGCCCGTAGCGGTCGTAGGGGTCGCGGTAGCCGCCCATCGACTCGGCCAGCGCCGCGGCGTACTCGGCCCACCCCTCGGTGTACGCGGTGCTCGCGTAATTCCGTCGCAGGGGGTGCTTCGTCGCCAGCAGCTCCTGGACCAACGCGAGGTGGTAGTGGTGCCCGGGGAGGATCTCGTGGTACGCCAGCCCCTCGAACCACACCGTGGTCTTCTGCTCCAGCTGCCCGCCGTTGAAGAAGTACACCCCGGTGGAGTCGGTGGCGGAGGGTTGCCGATAGTACCCGTAGGTCATCCCCGCCTCCAGCGCGGGGTCCAGCCGACGCACGTCATACGGCGCGCGGGGAACCACGGCAAACTGCTCCCCCAGGCGGGGGCGCAGCGTCGCCAGGTGCCCCAGCATCTTGTCGCGCACCACGTCGGGGGAGGACGGGACGAAACGCGGCGCGGTGCGCAGGTACCGGTGGAACGCCTCGCGCGTGGCGAACGCGCCGCCGCGGCCCAGCGTGCCGCGGATGGAATCCAGCTCGGCGGTGATGCGCGCGATCTCGCGGAGCCCCAGGGCGTGCACCTGCTCGGGGGTGCGGTCGATGGTGAGCGAGGCGCGCACCAGCCGACGGTACTGCGCCTCCCCCCCCGGGTACTGCGCCAACCCCACGGTCGCCGGGGCCGCCGCCAGGTACGGTCCCTCCAGCCAGCCAATCAGGCGGTCGAACGCCGGGTTCACCCGCTCGGTCACCTCGTCCGCCAACCGCCGCTCGAAGCGCGCCACCGCGGCGCTGTCCTGTGCGCGCACCCCCCGCAGCCGAGCCTCCGCCACCGCCACCGGGCTGCGTGCGGGCTCGGCGCGGAACTGCCGCAGCAGCGTCAGCGCCGCGGCCACCTCGGGCTTGGGCATGCGATAGCCGTGGCGCTCCTGCCCCCGCAGGTAGGCATGCACCGCGTCCACCACCCCCGCATACTGCTCCGCAAGGTCCAGATACCGGTCCAGATCGGCCGGGGCCGCAACGCGGTGCGCCGACAGGATCCCGTGCACCGCGCCGAAGCCGTTGCCGTAGGGGGAGACGGGATTGTGAAACCAGTACCCGTCCCCCTCCGCCGCCAGCTCCGCCGCGCGGGCGCGCGTCACGGCGGCCAGGCTCCACGCCTCGCTCCCCACCGGCTGCGCGCCCGCGCTGTCCAGCTGCGCGAGGATCCGCCGCCCCACGGCGGCATTCTCCTCGGCCTGGGCCACCGATGGCACCGGGAGGGTGCGCACGCTTGCCCCGGTGCGAAGCCGGGTGGCCGGGTCGGTGGCCATGATGCGCGCCCACAGCGCGTCGGCGATGGCGGTGATGCGGGCGCTGTCCCCGGATGCCACGCCCCCGGACGCGGTTCCCCGTCCGGTGCCCTGCGCCGCCCCGGGTGCCGGCACCACGACCGGCGCCAGCGCGGCGGCAAACAGGAGGGCGAAGGACGCGGGGGTCCGGGGGCGCGGGGGGGCGGCCATTACCGTCCGGCGAGGTTGGGGTTGGTGGTGCGCTCCAGGTCGGGGAGCGGAAAGCAGCGGTTGGTCCCGTAGAAGCCGCCGCCGAAGGGAAACGGTGCACCCGTGGCCGGCACGAAGGGAAGGGTGAGGCGCTGGTAGTCGCCCAGGTGCTGCGACTCCAGGAACAGCTCCGCCCGCCGCTCGTAGATGAGCTGGGCCCGCACGTCGGCCGCCGAGGTGGAGGCGAACGGGGGGAGTGCCGGGGTGGTGCGGGCGTGCAGCGTGTTGATGATGGCCACCGCCGCCGCGACGTTGCCGGCCGCCAGCTCCGCCTCGGCGATGATCAACTGCGCCTCCGCCCACTTGGCGATGGGGATGGAGGCGGCGAAGCTGGTGTACTTCCCCTGCAGGTACAGCGAGTCCGCGTTGTTGGCCCCGGTGCGATTGGCGTTGGTGACCGGCACGCGCGGGTCGCGCACCCCCTCGAACGTCATGGCCCGGTACACCGGCCCCACCGTGAGCCCCGCCCCCTGGTTGTTGTTGTTGAACACCGGGTTGAAGCGGCGGGGGTCGGCGGCCGAGAAGGTGGCGTTGCGGACATAGTTGGCGGGGACCTGCCGGGCATCGGCCGCCGCCTCCGGGAGACGGGCCAGGTTGAGGCGCGCGCGGGCGCGCCCCAGGTACGCCATGGGGAGGATGTCGGTGGCGTTGCTGGCCTGCGCGTCGGCAATGGCCGCCGTGAAGCGCTCCTCGGCGCGCGTCCACACCTGCGCCTTGGACAGCTCCGGCCCCGCGCTGACCGTGGCGGTGCACATCTGCTCGCCCATCAGGAGCAGGGCATACCCCGCGTAGGCCGCGTTGGTGGCCAGCAGCTGGCGGCGGTTGGTCACCTGCGCGTCCGTCCACGATTCCAGCCCCTTCTGCAGCTCGCCGGAGAGCCAGAGGGTCACGTTGAGGGCGCCGAAGGGGCCCAGTCCGCCGCAGCCGCCGGTGCTGATGGTGGAGCTGGTGGCGATGTCGCGGCGATCCACCTGCCAGGTGGTGTTGCCGGTGGAGCTGTTGGCCAGTTCGTCGCCCAGGGTGCCGCCGCCCACGACGGCGCCGCCGAAGGCGCATTCGAACTCGCCCACCACGGAGTTCATCAGGATGGCGGCGTTGGCGGGCACCACGGATCCGTCGGCGGGAACGCGGCTGGGGACGTCCACCTCCAGCAGGGTGCCGCAGGCCGCCGACGCGGCGAGGAGCGCGCACACGGCGGTGCGGGTCATGGCGCGGATGGCGCGCGAGCGGGGAGTCATGAGGATGGGCACCGGGCGCCTCAGAAAGTCAGGTTGAGGGAGAACCGGACCTGCCGCGGGAGCGGCAGGTTCGCCTGCTCGCTGGCGGTGAGCTCGCCGAAGCCGCCCGGCTGTTCCGTCTCCGGGTCGAGCCCCGACCAGCGGGTCCACGTGTGCAGGTTGCGGCCGGCCAGCAGCAGCGAGGCGCGGGAGGCGCGCAGGCGCCGGGCGAGGACGTCGGGGAGGTCGTACCCCAGCGAGACCTCGCGCAGCTTGGCGAAGGAGGCGTCGTTGATGAAGCCGCTGGTGAGCACCAGCGCGCTGCCGCGCTGCGCGTAGGCCACGTCGCGCGCGTCGAACTCCTGCGGGTAGTAGTTCTGCCGGCAGAGGCGGAACACGGTGCAGCGCGCCCAGAGGTTGGTGTCGAAGCGGCGCATCCCCTGGCGGAAGTCCACCAGGGTGTACAGGCGCAGCCGCCGCCCCAGGCGCACCGTGGAGGTCACCGCCCCTTCGTACTTGGGCGTGGAGCGCCCCAGGTAGGTGAGCGGCGCGGTGGCGCACGGCGCGGGGCCGCTGGGCGTTTCGCACTGCAGGTTGGTGGCCTGGCCGGTGCCGTCCAGGGTGGCGCTGGCCAGCCGCTGCCCGAAGAAGGCGGCCACGGGGTACCCCACGCGGTGCTGCTGGGCGCGGGGGAACGTGCCCACGAAGATGGGCGGTTGCCCCCCCAGGTCGGTGATCTCGTTCTCGTTGGAGTTGACGGTGGCGGTGAGGTCCCATCCCACGCGCTCGCCGGTGAGGACGGCCACCGTGGTGCGCAGCTCGAAACCGTCGTTGCGGATGGCCCCCAGATTGGTGAAGCGGGTGCCGATGAAGCCGCTGGAGGGGGGGACCGGCGCCAGCACGATGGCATCGCGGCGGTTCTGCCGGAACCAGGTGAACTCCATCGCCACCCGGTCCTGGAAGAGCCCGGCGTCGAAGCCCAGCTCCACCTCCGTGCCGCGCTCGGGGCGAAGGTCGGGGTTCCCCACCGCCTGGGTGGTGAGCGCCGGCTGGTCGCCGGGGCCGGTGACGGGCCCCAGCGTGCGGAGCGCCGCGAAGGCGTCGGGCTGCTGCCCCGCCGCGCCGTACGCGGCGCGGGCCTTGAAGGTGTTCACCACGCCCCCCTTCCACCAGGATTCCTCGCTGGCCACCCAGCTGCCGCTGATCTTGGGGTAGGTGGCCGCCTGGAAGTCGGTGCCAAAGGCGCTGTTGTTGTCCACGCGCACCGCGCCGGTGACGAAGACGCGGTTGCGCCACCCCAGCTGCTGCTGCGCGTAGGTGCCGATGGTGGTGTTCTCGATGTAATCGTCGCCGCCCGTGCGCACGGAGGTGCCCAGGATGGTGCTGAGCCCGGGCGCCGGGAACTGCTGGCCGCTGACGGTGGTGAAGCGGGTGAGGCGGCCGAAGTACTGCGCGCCCACGCTGGTCTGGCTGGTGAGCCCGTCGCGGAGGGTGGCGTTGTAGGTGGCGCTGTAGTCCAGCGTGTTGGTGCGCGCGTCGCGCAGCTGCACGTCCTTGCGACCGGCCGCGACCGCCGGGCTGAAGAACCGGGCCTGGTCGGGGGTCATCCGACGCACGATGTTCTGGTTGTTCTCCTGCACCAGGTCGACGCCAAGGTTGAGGCGCTGGGTGAGGTGCCGCCCCGCCTGGTGCTGCAGCTGCCCGGACACGGTGGTGCGCTGGAGCAGCTGGAAGACGTCATACACGCCGTAGAGCACCTCCGGCGGCGCGGCGAAGAAGCCGCGACTGGGACCGCCCTGCGTGAGGGGGTTGGCGTTGACGGCGCTGAAGAGCGGCGCGCCGGCCCCCTCCTGCGGGGCGAAGGAGGTCTTGCCGGTCACCACCCCCAGGTCGACGCGCGCGGTGAGCGACGGGCGCGGCAGGAACTGGAGGTTGGCCCGCAGCGAGGACTGGAGCTGGCGGTTGTTGAGGTCGATCCCCTCCTCGTCCTGCACGACGCCGCCCACGCGGTACGTGACCGGACCGGAGCCGCCGTCGATGCCCATGGCGTAGCGCTGGAACTGGCCGGTGCGCCAGATGGCGTTCCCGAGCGCGCGCTCGTTCTCCACGGCGTTGAACGAGAGGATCTGCCCCTGGGGCGAGCGCGCGTAGTTGGTGGGCAGGCGGCCGGCCGGGTTGTCGAACTCGTTGGTCCCCTGGTCGGCGGTGAAGGTGACGCGGGCCTTCTCGCCGGCGCGCCCGGCCTTGGTGATGATCTGGATGACGCCGTTGGAGGCCTCGGTGCCGTAGAGGGTGGCGGCGGCGGGTCCCTTGATGATCTCAATGGACTCGATGTCGGCCGGGTTGACGTCGTTGAGGCGGGAGACGACGTTGGCGCCCTGGACCGCCGGGCCCGAGGCCTGCGCGGCGTCCACGCGGATGCCGTCCACGTACACGAGGGGCGCGCCGGTGAGGGCGAGGCTGTTGCGCCCGCGGATGTTGACCTTGGTGCCGGCGCCGGCCATGCCGGAGTTGGCGGTGAGGACGACGTTGGAGGCGCGGCCGTTCAGGAGCTGGGAGACGTCGGTGACGGGGGCGCGCTCGAGGGTGGCGCGCGCGTCCACCTTGGTGATGGCGTTGCCCACGGCGCGGCGCTCGACCGTGCCGGCGGTGCCGGTGACGACCACCTCATCCAGCTTGACGGAGAGCTCGGCCAGGGTGAAGGCGAGCGCGGCGCTCCCGGCGCCGACGGCGCGCGACTGGGCCTGGTAGCCGATGGCGGTGACGCGGACCGTCCGGGCGCCGGCCCCGAGGTCGGTGAGGCGGAAGCGGCCGCGGGCGTCGGTGAGCGCGAGGGCGGCGGTGCCGACCACGGTGACGCGAGCGCCCTCGACAGGGCGGCCGCGCGCGTCGATGACGGTGCCCGTGATGGAGTCGGCCTGGAGGCGGGGGACGACCGCGGGGGCAGCCCCCGGTGCTGGCGGCGCGTCGGCGTGGGCGGGTGCCGCGGTGGCCGCGAGGAGGGCCAACCCGCCGCCCCAGAGCAGGGCGGTGACGTGGGCGTTTGGGCTGGGACGGGGCATGGGGGTAGGGACCGGTGGGAAGCGCGTGGCCGGATGGTCTCATATATTGAGACCTAGTCTCATATCGTGCACCCTATCGTACCGCCGGGGCCGGACGACGGCAAGCAAGCGCCGGAACCGCCTGCGCTCCGGCTTCTCCCGCACCCGCCCACCACATGTCCGCGCCCGCCTCCTTCCCGATCGGCGCCACCGTCACCATCGACCAACTGGCCGATGATCCCTACCCGATCTTTCATCGCCTGCGGGCCACCGAGCCGGTGACCTGGGCGCCAGCCATCGGGCAATGGCTGGTCACCAGTCGTGACCTCGTCATGGAGGTGCTCCGCGACCCCATGCGCTTCCGCACCGACGATCCCCGGTCCCCCATCCGCGAGACGTTCGGGCCGCAGATGCTGTCCACCGAGGGGGAGACGCAGCGGCGCTTCAAGTCGGCGTGCGCGCCCCCGTTCAACGCCAAGGCCGTGGACGCGCTCACGCCGCTCGTGCAGGACGTGGTCGCCGCGCACGTCGAGGCACTCCCGGCCGCGGGCGCGGACCTGCGCTCCACCTACGCCGCGCCCGTGGCGGTCGCCACCGTCGCGCGCGTGCTGGGGCTGGACCCGGCGGGGGACGGCCTGTTGCGCGAGTGGTATGGCACGTTCGCCGACGCGCTGATCAACTATGCGGGGGACCCGGAGACGCGGACCCGGGCCGAGGCGGCCGTCCGGGCGTTTCGCGCCTCGCTGGCGCCGATCCTGCACGCCCCCGACGCCGCGTCGCGCGCGCTGCTGCACACCCTCGCGCGGGCGCATCCGCGGATGCTGGATGACGGGGAGATTGCCGCCAACGCGCTCATCGTGCTCTTCGGCGGCATCGAAACCACCGAGGCCTCGATCGCCAATTCCCTCTGGGCAATCCTGTCGCACCCGTCGGCGCCGGGCGTCGGCCACCTCGACGCCGACGCCGTGGACCGGTGCGTGGAGGAGACCTTCCGCTGGGAACCGGCCGTGCAGACGTGCAGCCGCTACGCGCCGGAGGCGGTGATGCTCGGTGGCGTGCCACTGCCGGCGGGCGCGATCGTGCAGTGCATGCTGGGGGCGGCCAACCGCGACCCGGCCCACTATCGCGCCCCGGACCGCTGGGATCCGGCGCGTGCGGATCCCACGCCGCATCTGGCGTTCGGATTCGGCCGGCACTTCTGCCTCGGGGCGGCCTTGGCGCGCCTGGAGGCGCGCACCGCGCTCCTTGCGCTCTTCGGCCGACATCCGCACTGTCGCCTCGACCCCGAGCGTCCGAGCCGTCCCCTCGGGCACGAATTCCGCAAGCCCCCGCGCCTGGACGTGCTGTGGGCGTGACGCGCGCTCGCGCCGTGTGCGCTCGCCCCGCCATTCCCCACGGCCTCCCGGACCTCTAGCTTCCCTGCGCGCCGTGTCCGTGCCCCGGCCTACCACCCCCCAGCCATGCTTGCCACGCTCGACGCGGTGCTCGCCCTGTTCAGCGACCGCACCCCCGAACTCGCCGCCCTCGACATCGCCGAGCGGCTCGGTCGGCCCCGCAGTTCGGTCTATCGGATTCTCCGCTCCTTCGAGGCGGCCGGCTTCCTTGATTTCGACGAGCGCTCCGGTCGCTACCGGCTGGGGATCCGCCTCGCGGCACTGGGCGCACTGGCCCAGCAGTCGTCCCCGCTGCAACGGGCCATTCATCCCGTCCTGATCCGCCTCGCCCGCGACTCGGGCGAATGCGCCACCCTGGTCGTCCGCTCGGGCGCCGTCGCGACCACCGTGGACATCGTCTATGCGCCGCAGCCGCTGGTGGTGCCGGGAGTCCTCGGCGGACATCCGCCCCTGCACGCGTCGGCCGGCGGCAAGGTCCTCCTCGCATGGCTCGCCGACGCGGAGCGACGCGCGTTGCTGGGGGATGCGCTCAAGCGCTACACGGCGGCCACCATTACCGACCTGCCCGCGCTCATGGAGCAGCTCGACGGGGTCCGGACCGCCGGCATCGCCGTTGCCCGGGGCGAATGGTTCCCCGACGTCTGCGGCATGGGCGCGCCGGTGTGGGACCACACGGGCGCGGCGGTGGCCGCCATCACGATCGGCTTCCCCTCGGTGCGCGCGGGCGCCGCCCGCCTGCGCCAACTGCAACCGCTGGTGGCGCGGGCCGGTGCCGAGGGGACGGCCGTGCTGGGCGGTGCGCCGCGAGGCGCCTCAGCGCCCCCCGCGGCCGCCATGACGGAGGAGATGCGACCGCGGACGGTGACCTCCGATCGCCGCCGCCGCGTGCGCGCCTGAAGCGGCTTCCCCGTCGCATGCGGGGTCGTGTAGGAAAAGACCGGGGGGCGATCCGCACGGATCGCCCCCCGGTTCCCACCCTGTCGGCGCGATGCGCCGCCCGTCCGCTCACTTCACCGTGAACGCCGCCACGGCCTTGTACGTGTCCCACGCGATCACCAGCTCGCCCCCCTTCCCGGCGGGCTTCACCTGGATCTCCATCTTCTCCACCACCGGGTTGTTCGACGTCACCGTCATCGGGATCCGCACCAGGTCCTGCTTGGCGTCGTAGTCGGTGCCCCACTGCTTGGTCTGCTTGTTCACGACCAGCTCCCACTTGCCGCTCTCCTCGAGCTTCGTGAACAGCGTGTAGGTGCCGGCCGGCACCGCCTTGCCGCCGAAGTCCAGCGCCTTGCTGGTGGTGAAGTGCGTGGCCTCGTTGGCCCCCGTGCGCCACACCATCCCCCACTTCATGTCGCCCAGGCCGTTGAACAGCACGCGCCCGCGCTTGCTGGGGCGGCCGTAGTTCACCGCGATCTCGCTCCCCGCCTCGGCACCGCCCCCAACGTGGCGCAGCCGGGAAAGCGGATGCTGTCCAGCATGACCCCCACGATCCTGGCCAAGGACGGGAAGCTGCTGGCGG
>JAGWYS010000122.1 GCA_018969225.1 Gemmatimonadota bacterium
TGCGCGACGTCGCCGTCGGTGGTGAGCAGGAGCACGCCCTCGGTCAGGAAGTCCAGCCGACCCACGTAGACCAGTCCGGGAACCGAAGGCGCGAGCTCAAACACGGTGCGTCGTCCCGCCGGATCCCGGCGGGTGGTGACCACCCCGCTGGGCTTGTTGAGGACCACCCAGTGGTGCGTCGGCACCCGGATGGACACCGGGGTGCCGTCCACCGCCACCGTGTCCCGCGCCGGATCGACCAGCTGACCCACGGCGGCCGGTACCCCGTTGACGGTCACCCGACCCGCAGCGACCGCCTGGTCGGCCTCCCGCCGAGACATGCCTCCCGCCCGGGCGAGCGCCCGCTGCACGCGCATGGGACCATCGTCGCGAGCCGGAACGGTGAGAGTCGGGGGGGGTGGGGGCGTGCCTGGCCGCCCCGTTCTGGCGGGGCGGGATGCCGGGCGCCGCGGGGGGCGGGGCGGCGTCACTCCGGAGCGACCGCTGCCTGCCCGACGCCGCGCAGCGCGATGGCCAGTTCGTCCGCGCGGGGAAGCTCTTCCAGGTGGCGGAGCGCGAACTGTTCGAGGAATTGCGGCGTGGTGCCATAGAGGAGCGGTCGCCCGATGCCTTCGCTGCGCCCGACGATGTCAATGAGGCCGCGCTCGTGCAGCGACTTCAGCACCGAGCCGACGGCCACGCCGCGGATCTCCTCGATGTCCGCCCGTCCGATGGGCTGGCGATACGCGACGATGGCAAGCGTCTCCAACGCGGCCGCCGACAGCCGCTGGGGGCGGACGGCCACCTGGGCGCGCTCGATGGCCTCGGCAAACTCCGCGCGCGTGAGGAGCTGCCAACCGCCGCCCTGCTCCGCGAGCTCGATGCCGTGGCCATCCACATCGTAATGCTCCCGCAGCTCGTCGAGGGCCGCGGCGACCGCCGCCGGGGTGGCCTCCGGATCGAGGGCGGCCAGCGCATCGAACGGCACCGGGCGCGGCGCCGCGAAGAGCGCCGCCTCAAGCAGCCTGGCTAGCGGCGTCACGGCGGATGTCCAGGGGACCGAAGGGGCGGGGCTGCGCCAGGCGCAGCTCGCCGAGCTTGGCCAACTCCAGCAGGGCCAGCAGCATGGACAGGATCTGCCACGGTTCCGCGCCAAGGGGGATGAGATCTCCCCAGCGCGCCGACGCGCGCGCCGCCAGCACGCCCCGGACCACCCCCATCGCGCCCGCAACGTCCAAGGCGCGCGGCACCACGTCGTGCAACACCGGCTCCTTGGCGGCTCGCAGGACGCGGTCCACGGCCGCCAGCAGGTCGGGGAGGGTCAGCCCCAGCGGCGCCTGCACGGGCGCGATGTCCACCGGCTGGGGAAACCAGCGACGGGGGAACTGGTGGCGACGGGACTCGCCGCGATGCTCCAGCAGGTCCACGACCTCCCGCATCTGCTGGTACTCCAGCAGCCGTCGGACCAGTTCGGCGCGCGGATCCTCCCACGCTTCTTCGCCGTCGCCCCGGGGAAGGAGCATCTGCGCCTTGATGCGCAGCAGGCGCGCCGCCAATTCGAGGTAGTCGGCCGCCTCGTCCAGCTGCAGCGTGCTGATCCGCTGCAGGAACTGTTCGGCGATGCGGGCGATCGGGATGTCGTAGATGTCCACCTGCTCGTCGCGGATAAGCGACAGCAGGAGGTCCAGGGGGCCGGTGTAGGGGCCGACCTCGACGACGAACGGGGCCGCCTCGGGGGGCGCGACGCGGAATGCAGGGGCGATCACGGAACGCTCACGCGCCAAGGGACAGGGGGAGGATGGACGAAAGGTACCACCGCTGGCTCCACTGCCACAGGGCCGTGGCGGGGGCCATCCAGCGAGAAAGCAGCGGGCTGGCCACCGAGAGGAGCAGGAGCAGGATCAGGAACCCCGCGCCGGCCACCTGCTGGTACCGCAGGGCCCACGCCGGCGGCAGCAGGTACTTGAAGACGTGGGAGCCGTCGAGCGGGGGGATGGGGAGCAGGTTGAAGGCGACGAGCGAGAGGTTGAGCAGGATCCCGTAGTCGAACATCACCTGCAGGATGGCCAGCGGGGACTGCAACGCCGGCACGGCGCGCCCGACCGCGCCCAGCGCGAGGATGAGGGGAACGCAGGCGATCGCGATGACGAAGTTGGTGGCCACGCCGGCGAGCGACACGATGATGTCGCCCCGCTTGTAGTTGCGGTAATTGCGCGGGTTGACCGGGACCGGCTTGGCCCCGCCGAAGATAGGCCCCCCGAGCAGCGCCAGCACCAGCGGGAGGATGACGGTGAGAAAGGGGTCGATGTGCCTGGCCGGGTTCCAGGTGAGCCGCCCCAGTTGCCACGCCGTGGGGTCGCCCTGCCGGTACGCGGCGTAGCCGTGCGCGTACTCGTGGGCCACCATCGAGAACAGCAGGACGGGACCCACCAGGGCGAGCTTGAGATACCAGTCCATGGGGCGTCCGAACGGCGGCGAAGGAGGAAACGCGAAAGCAAGCAAGCGCGAAGGGCAACCTACTCCGGGCACCCGGGGGTGTCAAAACGGGGCGCACATGGGGTCCGGGTACCGCCTGGCGCTTGACCGGACCGACGGTGGCCGTGTATTCTTGTGGGCTGTCCGCGTCCAAGGCGGAGCTTTTTTCAGGCTCCCGTGGGCTTCACCTCCACTTTCCGCTCTTTTTTCGGAGTCCCGCCGTGCCGAACATCAAGGCCGCCAAGAAGGATCTTCGCAAGTCGCGCGCGGCGGCTGTGCGCAACCGTGCGCAGCGGTCGGCGCTCCGGACCGCCGTCAAGAAGGCCAAGGTCGATGGGGCCGGTGCCGACACCCGGCTGCAAGCCGTGTCGCTGCTGGACCGCGCCGCCCGGAAGGGGCTGATCCACAAGAACGCGGCGGCTCGCCAGAAGAGCCGGATCGCGCGGGGCGCCGCCGCCTAAGGCATCGCGCCATCGGACAAACACGAGCGGGCCGGACTTCTCCAAGAGTCCGGCCCGCTGTGCTTATGGGGGGTGGCCGCCTTCGCTACTCGGCGGCCAACTCCCCCCCGCACCGTTCGCAGTACCACTCCGTGGGCAGGTTCGGCGCCCCGCACTCGCCGCAGCGCAGCGTCTTTCGAGCGTCCGGCGGGGTCTGGTCCACGATGGCGCGCACAAACGCCAGCTCGTCAAACCCGGACGGTACGGCCGCCCCCGCATCGACCACGGGGTGAGCGGCACTGGTGGACGGCGGTGGCGGGGGCGCGGCGGACGAGGCTTCGTCCAACCGGGCCAGCACCCGATCAAACTCCTCTTCGGTGTCACTCCCCTCACCATCGTCTCCCACGGCGTCCGCCAGCGGGGCCAACGTGGAGAGCGGGGGGGGAGCGGTAACGGGGCGTGCCACCGGCGCCGGAGCGGGCGGTCCCACAGGCGGCACCCCGGCGGCGGTGGCCGCCTGCGCCGATGCGGTCGGCCGGGGAACGGAGGGCTCACCTCGCCCCTGCGCCAGCAACTCCCGGGCTTCAGCCAATTGCCCGGCCAGTTCGGCCCGATCATCCGCCAGCTTCGCCAAGCGCCCGTCCAGCTCCTGCTGCACCACGTCCCACCGGCTGGCATCCAGCTCCCCCACCTGCGTCCTCAGGTGCGCTTCCACGCGCTCCTCCTCCAACTCGGCCGACGCGCGCTCCAGACGGGCCACCTCCTCCGCCAACGACTGCGCCGCCTGCTCCAACCCGCCCAGGTGGGCCTGCAGCGCACTCACCACGGCGGTGCGGCGGGCGCTGTAGTCCTCATGCACACGGGCGAACACCCGAGCCGGGGTGTCATGGCGCCGCAATTCCAGCGCCGCCAGCCATCCGTCGTAGCGCTGGCGCTCGGCGACCAGCTGCCGGACTTCGTCAAGGGAGGCGTCGTGTGGTTCCATGTCGGTGGTGTGGGCGGAAACGGGGAGCGCACGCCCCCGGTCGCTGGACGCGGCGGTGGCGCACGGGGACGATGCGCCGGCGGTCACGGTAACGCCACGGCCACTCCGCGCAGCGCCTCGGCCTCGCCGGGAGGCAGGGCCCCCGCCCCGCCAAGCAGCCGGGCGGCCAGGAGAATGCGCGCCGCCTGCTCCAGGCTTTCCATGCGCACCAGCGCCTGGGCCACCGTCGTTCCCACCGTCGTGGCGCCGTGGTGGGCCAGCAGGAACGCCTGCGCCTCCGGGAGGTACGGGGCCATGGCGGCGGCCAGCGCGGGGGTGCCAGGACGGGCGTAAGGCACCAGCGCGACCCGCCCCAGCAGCGCGGGGATCTCGGGGAGCACGTCGTCGGGGAGCGGTATCCCTGCGGTGGCGAAACCGGTGGCCGCCGGCGGATGCGCATGCACGACCGCCCGCACCGCAGGGCCGGCGGCATAGAGCGCCAGGTGCATCCCCACCTCCGAGGAGGGCACCAGCCCTGGCGCCCCCGCCAGCACCCGCCCCGTGCCATCGATGTGCACCAGGTGGCGGGGCGAGAGGGTGCCCTTGTCCGTCCCGGCCGCGGAGACCAGCAGGGTGCCGTCGGGAAGGCGGCAGGAGACGTTGCCCTCGTTGCCGGCCAGCAGCCCGCGCGCGTGGAGGCGGCGCACCGCCGCCGCCAGCGCGCGCGCCGCCGCGCCGCCGAGCGGATTGGCGGCAAGGCGGGAGGCGGGGCTCACTCCGCGCGGTACACGATGCGCCCGCCGACCACGGTGAGACGCGCCTGCCCGGTCAGCCCGACCCCGGCGTAGGGGGTGTTGCGTCCCTTGGAGCGGAAGGCCTGCGGCGCGACGACCCACCGGCGCGCGGGATCGAACACCGTGACGTCGGCCAGGGCGCCCGGGGCCAGCGTACCACCGGGGAGGTTGAAGACCCGGGCCGGCTTGCAGCTCATCGCGTCCACCATCTGCGACAGCGAGACCACCCCGCGATGCAGGAGCCAGGTGCAGTTGACCCCAAGCGCCGTCTCCAGCCCGACGATGCCGTTGGGGGCGTCGGCAAACTCGCGCTCCTTCTCGTCGTAATGATGCGGCGCATGGTCGGTCACCAGCAGGTCGATCGTCCCGTCGGCGAGCCCCTGCTGGAGCGCCTCGACGTCCTCCGCCGTGCGCAAGGGGGGGTTCATCTTGGCGTTGGTGTTGTACCCGTCCACCGCGGCCTCGGTGAGGGACACGTGATGGGAGCACACCTCGGCGGTGACGCGGACGCCCCGTTCCTTCCCCCACCGCACCAGCTCCACGGACCCCTTGGTGCTGAGATGACAGAGGTGGATGTGCCCACCAGTGCGCCGTGCCAGCAGGATGTCCCGGATCACGAAGATCTCCTCCGCCTCGGCGGGGATCCCCTTGAGCCCCAGCTTCGCCGACATGAGCCCCTCGTTCATCGACCCGCCGTGCGCCAGCGACATGTCTTCGCAGTGCTCCGCCACTGGCACCCCGAAGGTGCGCGCGTACTCCAGGGCCGTGCGCACGAGGTGGGCGCTCTCGACCGGCCGGCCGTCATCGGAGAAGGCCACCGCGCCGGCCCCGACCATCTCGCCGAACTCGGCCAGCGTCTCGCCCCGCTGCCCCACCGAGATGGCGCCATAGGGGTACACCCGGGCGTAGCCGGCGGCCTCCCCCTGCCGCTTCACGAACCCCACGGTGGCCTGGTTGTCGGTGACCGGGCGGGTGTTCGGCATGGCGCACACGGCGGTGAAACCGCCCGCCACCGCGGCGTGCGCGCCCGTGGCCACGGTCTCCACATCCTCGCGCCCGGGCTCGCGGAGGTGCACGTGCACGTCGATGAGCCCCGGGGCCACCACCAGCCCGGCCACGTCCACCACCTCGGCACCGTCCGGCACCCCCAGCCCGCCCCCGCAGGCCAGCACCCGCCCGTCGCGCAGCAGGACGTCGCCCACGGCGTCCATTCCCTGCGACGGATCGATGATCCGTCCCCCCCGGAGCAGGAGGTCCCGCGCCTGCGCGGCGCTCATGCGCCCCCCGTCTTGGCGGCCTCGGCCAGTTCCGGCCGACCGCCCGCCAGCAGGTACAGGACGGCCATGCGGACCGCCACGCCGTTGGTGACCTGATCGAGGATCACGGAATGCGGCCCGTCGGCCACGTCGCTGTCGATTTCCACGCCGCGGTTCATGGGGCCCGGGTGCAGGATGAGAAGGTCGCGGGGCGCCCGCTCGAGGCGCGCCCGGGTGACGCCGAAGACGCGATTGTACTCGCGCAACGACGGGATGTAACCGGCCTGCATCCGCTCCAGCTGCAGGCGCAGCACGTTGAGCGCGTCGGCCCACTCGATGGCCGCCTCGATGCGATCGAAGACGGTGACGCCCATCTCGCCGACCGCGTTGGGGAGGAGCGACCGGGGGCCGCACACCGCCACCTCGGCCCCCAGCTTGGTGAGCCCCCAGATGTTGGAGCGCGCCACCCGCGAGTGCAGCACGTCGCCCACGATGCAGACGCGGCGCCCCCGCAACGTGCCCAGGCGGTCGCGCAGGGTGAGGAGGTCGAGCAGCCCCTGCGTGGGGTGCTCGTGGGTGCCGTCGCCCGCGTTGATGACGTTGGATTCGATGCGCTCGGCGAGGAACCGGGCGGCCCCCGAGGCGGGGTGGCGGATCACCACCATGTCGATGCGCATCGCCTCGAGATTGCGGGCCGTATCCACCAGCGTCTCGCCCTTGGCCACGGACGACGCGGCCGCCGCCACGTTGACCGTATCGGCACTCAGGCGCTTCTCGGCGAACTCGAACGAGATGCGCGTGCGAGTGGAGGCCTCGAAGAAGAGGTTGACGATGGTGGCCCCGCGCAGCGTGGGGACCTTCTTGATGCTGCGCTCGGAGATCTCCCGGAACGGGACGGCGGTGTCGAGGAGCAGCACGAGCTGCTCCGCGGAGAGGGACGCAAGGCCCAGCAGGTCCTTGCCCAGGGCGCCGGGCACCGTCTCAGCCCCCGGCCGGCGTGGCCAGCTCCACCGCGTCGCGGCCGTCCAGCTCCTCCACCAGGACGTCCACCCGCTGCCCCGGCACGACGTCCATGCGGCGCCCGACGACGTCGGCGTGGATGGGGAGCTCGCGGCCGCCGCGATCGATGAGCACGGCCAGGGTGATGCGGGCGGGGCGCCCGAAGTCCGCCAGTTCGTCAAGGGCCGCCCGGACCGTGCGACCCGTGTGCAGCACATCGTCCACGATCACCACGTGGAGCCCGTCCAGGCGCCAGGGCAGGACGGTGGCCCCGACGACCGGGCGCGGCCCCACGGTCTGCAGGTCGTCGCGGTACAGCGTGATGTCGAGGGCGCCACTGGGCACCTCCACGCCCTCCCGGTCGCGCAGGAGCCGGACGAGCCGCTCGGCGAGCTGCACGCCGCGGCGCTGGATTCCCACGAGGAGCAGCCGCTCGGTGCCGGCGTTACCCTCGACGATCTGGTCGGCGATGCGGCGCAGGGTCCGGTCCATCGCCTTGGCGTCCAGCACGGTCACGGGGGGCGCAGTCATGCGGGGCAATATAGCGCCCCCCGGGGCGCGCGACGGCGGACACCGCCCCCCCGCGCCCGCCGCTCACCACTCGCGACGGGGCTGTGGTGCCTCGGCGTCGGGGGTGCGGGCGGCCCACCACTTGCCAAGAGGCGTCAGGTGCCGCGCCGCCATGCGGGCGGCGCGAAGGCGCGCCGGATCCAAACGCGGCAGCGTACCCGAAGCGACGTACATCATGATGTCGGCCGCCGCCTCCCGGGCCGCCTCCGCAAAGCCGCTGGACCACTCGGGGCCGTACGGCAGGGCGCCGGCCCACGTGCCGATCCGGTCCCCGAAGGCCAGCGCCCAGTCGGCCGCCTGCCGAGGGGTGCCGGGGACGGCGAGACACGCCAGCAGGAGGTGGTACGCGTCCCGGCGCCCCATGTGGCGGGCCACCGGGTGGCGGACATCCGCCTCGGCCGGCGGCACCACTCCGGCGGCCACCCCCGTGAGTAGGAGGCAGACCTGGGAGCAGTAGGTCCGGAGCGGCTCGATTGGCGGATCGGGGAGGAGGCGTCGCATTCTCGGGGCGGTGTGCAAGGTCGATTGCTGCATCTCCCTTCTGTTGCAAGCGGCGTGCCGAGACGCGTCCGCCTTTGGGTGGGCAGGATCAGGCGCCATTGAGACCGGTGCGCACGCACCACATCCGACTCTTATCACATCCCGGAAACCATTCCCCACGGTGCGTGGGCGCCACACTCCGGCGACGGACGCCACGCCGCTCAGCCGTATCCTGTGGCGCGGCTGCCTCATCCATTCCCGCCGTGTGGCGCTCAATCCACAAGCGTGGCGCGATGCGTGGCGTGGACGCCACAGCTTTGTCGGAGGCATGTGACGCGCCGGCCACCACCGCGCCTGTCCGGCGCGGCCGCCCGGCACACGCTAGGCGGCGTACATCGTGAGGTCGGTCCCGACAAAGTCGGCGAGGGCCTTCGTGGTCTCCCAGTCCGGATGCCGCACGATGAGGTGGCCATCCGACAACAGGGTGCTCTTCCAGTCGCGACGGGGAGCCCCGACCGGGAGGAGATCCACCACGCACAGGGCGTCCCCGCAGCGCGCCCGTACCCGGTCCAACCCCTCGATCCGCGTGATCCGCCCCTGCCCGATCGCCCGCTTGGTGATGCAGGCCGCGTTGTACTTGCGCTCGACCGGCTGCGAGAAGGTGCCGAACAGCTCCGCCTCGGCCCACCCGCGGAAGAGGTCGATGTCGCTGGCGAAGTTCATCAGGTCCACGGTGCGCGCGCCGGGGGGACGGGCGGCTATCTCGCCGAACACCACCTCGCCATCGGCCTTGCGATACCACTCCATGTGCGTGAAGCCGGTGTCGAACCCCAGCACGCGCAGCACCTGCTCCCCCATGGCGCGCCCCCCCGCCACCCCGGGATCGTCCACATGGCGGTAGCTGAGCGTCTGCGGGGAGATCCACTCATTCGTCCGGGCAACCAGCGGACGCGGCCGGTACACCCCCACGTGGAAATAGCGCACCTCGCCGCCCGTGCAGACGGTGTCGAAAGTGAACTCGTCGCCGTCGATGAACTCCTCGACATCCATGACCTGGACATGGCGCAGTTGAGGGAGGGCCCGGGTCACCTCCTCCGGCGAGTCGCACCGAAACGTGTCCATGGAGCCGGCCCCGGCGATTGGCTTGATGATGAGCGGATACCCCACCTGCCCCGCCGCCGCCCACACCTCGGACTCCGTGCGTGCCACCGCATGATGGGGCACCCGCACCCCGCCAGCAGCCAGCGCCTGCTTCATGAGGTCCTTGTCGCGAAAGCGCAGCGCCTGCTCCCTGGATTGCCCGGGGACGCCGAGTCCCTCCCGGAGCACCGCCGCCACCTCGACGCCCGGCTCCCAGAGGCAGCACACCCGATCGACCGTCCGCCCCCCCAGCCAGCGGCGCACCGGTTCCACCGCCTCGTCCGGCGACGCATACAACGCGGGCACGGCGAGGTAGTCGGCCAGGTATGGCCGCACGTCTGACGGCAACTCGTGGGCCGGCCCATTGGAGCACCCCAGCACCGTGGCGCCCTGCTCGGCCAGCGCCCGCGTGAAGAGGGGCATCTCCCCCGGATACCCCGGGGCCAGCATCAGCACGGTCTTGCCCATCACACTCTCCCGCCCCTGCCGGGGCTCAGGTCATGCCCGACCAGGTCAACCCAGGTGAACACGCACGGTGGACACGATGTGGCGCACCGCCCGTTCGACCACGGCGGTCTCGGGGTGGCGGACCATGATGAACCCCTCCCCCTCATAGCTGCCGGTGGGGGCGGTCCCGACGCGCGGCACCCGGTGGTCGCACACCAGCGCACCGAGGTCCCGCCGCACCGCCTCGAGCCCCTCCACGGCCACCACGCGCCCGGCTCCCTGCCCGCGCAGGTAGGCGGTCCCGACGGCGTACTTCCGCTCGGGGCGCTCGAAGGTCCCCCGTACCATGAGGCGGACCCATGAGGCCACGAAGTCGGTGTCGGTGGCGCGGGAGATCATGGTGGTCATGTTGGCGCCAGGCGGGCGGGCCGCGATCTCGCTGACCGCCAAGGTCCCGTCAGAGCGGCGGAACCACTCGCAGTGGGTCACCCCGGTGTCCATCCCCAGCGCGGCCAGCGCCCGCGTGCCCACCGCACGAACATCGTCGAATTCGGGGGCATCGACCTCCCGTGGCAGGACCACGGTCCACTGGATCCACGGATTCTCGAGGACCTCCAACGGCGTGGGGGCGTATCGGGTGATCGACTGCCACACCACCGTCCCAGCCACGGAGACCGACTCCAGCGAATGCTCCGTCCCGTGGAGCATCTCCTCCGCCAACCACGGGGCCTGCGGGGTGGGGGGCATCTCGGCCAGCAGCTGCGTCAGTTGCGCGGCCTCGGCCACCCGATGGGTGGCACGCGCACCCGCGCCGGCCAGGGGCTTGAGCACCAGCGGAAACCCCACGGTGTTCACGGCCCGTGCCACCGCCTCGTGCGAGTCGATCACCGCATGACGCGCCACGGGCACCCCGGCGGCGCGCAGCGCCTCCTTCATCGCGGCCTTGTCGCGAAACCGATGGGCCGCCGCGCTGGACAGCCCCGGGATCCCCAAAGCTTCCCGGACGAGGGCCAGCGGATGCTGGAGCTGCTCGAAGGCGCCAAAGGCGCGCGCCACGGGGCCGTGACGCTGCGCCAGCGCGCCCAGCGCCTCGCGAAGCTGCTCCGGCCGAGTGACATCGCCGACCCGCCAGTGCGCCGCCAGCCGGGCGGCCACGTCAGCAGGGAGGCGCTCAACGGGGTCCTGCGCCACGACCCCCACCCGGATCCCGGGGTCGCCGACTGCGGCCGCCAGCATCTGCGTGGCCGCCGGGGAGAACACCGGCGCCACAAAGACCACGAACGGCGGCGCGGACAGCCCCCCGCTGCGGTCACCCCCGGTCGGGGCGCCGGCCGCGTGGGGCGTGGCGTGGGGCGGGAGAGACGACATCAACCATCCTGCTTGGGGATCCTGCCGATGGCGCCGCGGGGGCGTCCACGGCGAAAACAAACCACCCCCGGGGGCCCCGCAAAGGGGGCGCCCCCGCCTGAACCGGCAGAGCGGCGCCTCCCGGGGAATTGGGTGGGCGGTGATGCGCGGCCTTCGGCAGGCCAGTGGCCGCGCGACGGTACGACCCGCGGGGCGTTCCTTCGTATGTTTCCGGGG
>JAGWYS010000123.1 GCA_018969225.1 Gemmatimonadota bacterium
GGGGCCGTGCAGGCGCTCTGGTTCGGCGTGGACGTGCCGGTGGGCACCCGCCCCGGCACCTACCGGGGACGGCTGGCCGTAGTGACGGCGGCGGGCACCCGCGAGATCCCGCTGGCGCTCACCGTGTCGGCGATGGTGGCCCCCAACCACGGCGATGACGTGCCGGCCGACCTCACCCGGCTGCGCTGGCTCAATTCGCAGCTGGCGGCGGACGACAGCATGGTGGCGCCGTACACGCCGCTGCGCCTGGCGGGGCGCACGGTGTCGCTCCTGGGGCGCGACCTCACCTTCGGCGAGGACGGCCTGCCGGCGCAGCTGCGCTCGTACTTCGCCCCCAACAACGCCACTATCGGCACCACCGCGCGCGAGATCCTGGCCGCGCCGGCGCGCCTGGCGGTGCATGACGCCACCGGCGGGCCGGTGGCCTTCACCGGCGCCGCGCCGGTGGTGACCGTGCGCGCCCCGGGGGCGGTGGGGTGGGAGGTGCGCCGGCAGGGCGGGGCCCTGCAGCTGCACACGCGCGCCCGGCTGGAGTTTGACGGCACCGTGGAGTACGCCGTGACACTGCGCGCCACCCGCCGCACCGCGCTGCGCGACGTGGCCCTGGAGCTGCCGCTGCAGCCGTCGGCCGCCCGCTACCTGATGGGGCTGGGGCAGAAGGGGGGATACCGCCCGCCGGCGTTCCGGTGGACGTGGGACGTGGCGAAGAAGAACCAGGACGCCGTCTGGATCGGCGACGTGAACGCCGGGGTGCAGCTGACGCTCTTCGACGAGCACTACGTGCGGCCGCTCAACACCAACTTCTACCTGTCCAAGCCGCTGGTGGCCCCGCGCAGCTGGGCCAACAACGGCCGCGGCGGGTGCGACGTCGGCACGGTGGCGGACACGGCGCAGGTGCTGGTGCGCTGCGGCAGCGGCGCGCACGTGCTCCAGCCGGGGGACTCGCTGCGCTTCGACTTCCGCCTGATGATCACCCCGTTCAAGCCGCTGGACGTGCAGGGGCAGTGGGCCACCCGCTACTTCCACGCCTTCGTCCCCGTGGACTCGGCGGCGCGGCGCGGCGCCAACACGATCAACGTGCACCACGCCAACCGGGTGAACCCCTGGATCAACTATCCGTTCATCGAGACGGCGCCCATGCGCGCCTACATCGACTCGGCCCACGCCCGGGGGCTCAAGGCCAAGATCTACTACACGGTCCGCGAACTCACCAACCGCGCGCCCGAGCTGTTCGCGCTCCGCTCCTTCGGCGACGAGGTGCTGTCGCACGGCCCGGGGGGCGGCTACTCCTGGCTGCAGGAGCACCTGGGGGGCGACTACATCGCCGCCTGGCACGTGCCCGCCATTCGCGACGCCGCCGTGGTGAACAGCGGCGTGTCCCGCTGGCACAACTTCTACATCGAGGGGCTGGACTGGCTGGTGCGCAACGAGCGGATCGACGGCCTGTACCTGGACGATGTGGCCTTCGACCGGCTCACCATGAAGCGCATCCGCAAGGTGCTGGACCGCGGCAACCCCGGGGCCCTGCTGGACCTCCACTCGGCCAACCAGTACAACCCGCGCGACGGCTTCGCCTCCAGCGCCAACCTGTACCTGGAGCACTTCCCGTTCATCAACCGGCTGTGGTTCGGCGAGTACTTCGACTACGACGCCACGCCCGACTACTGGCTGGTGGAGCTCTCGGGCATTCCCTTCGGCCTCATGGGCGAGATGCTGGAGAAGGGCGGCCATCCCTGGCGCGGCATGACCATGGGGATGACCGCGCGGCTGCCGTGGAGCGGCGACCCCGCGCCGCTGTGGCGGGTGTGGGACCAGTTCGGGATTGCGCGCAGCACGCTGCACGGCTGGTGGTCGGGGCGCGACCCCGTGCAGACCGGGGACCCGGCGCTGCTGGCCACCACCTGGACGCGTCCCGGGGGGGCCATGATCGCCATCGGGTCGTGGCATGACCGCGATGTGGCCGCGACGCTCGCCATCGACTGGGCCGCGCTGGGAATCGACCCGGCGCGGGCGCGGCTTCGCGCGCCGGCCATCGAGCAGTTCCAGGCCGCGGGGAGCTGGACCCCGGGTGAGCGGATCGTGGTGCCGGCGAAGAAGGGACTGCTCCTGCTGGTGGAGGCACGCTAGGACTTCACCCCGTGCGGTTCGGACCACGGGTCCGAACCGTACGGGAGCGGCGCGATGCATCCGGCGCGTCCCCGCGCCCTTTGTGGCGGCGGCACGCCCGATTAGGCTACCGCCGGCCACATCCGTGGCCCGAGGGCCGGCCGACGACAGGCCGCTCCCATCCGTTCCTCTCCACGCCGCGCCGTGTACCCCACCGGCCGGCCGAGCCAACACCGACAACATGAGCTTCTTCCACACGCGTCTGGCGCGGGCCGCGGCCTTCGTCGGACTCGCGCTGGCCGGTCCCCTGGGCGCCCAGGGGCGCATCGGCACCGTGTCCGGCGTGGTGACCGAGGCGGGCGTCAACACGCCCATCCCCAACGCCCAGGTCACGATTGCCGGCACCACCATCGGCGTGCTCTCGGGCGCCGACGGCCGCTTCATCCTGCGCGGGGTGCCGGCGGGCCCCGTCACGGTCCGCGCGGCCCGCATCGGCTACGCGGAAAGCACCAAGCCCGCCACGGTGGTCGCGGGCGGCACGGTCACGGTGGACTTCACCATGACCAAGGTGGCCGTCAACCTCTCCACGGTGGTCACCACCGCCACGGGGGAGCAGCGCCGCCTCGAGGTCCCCAACCAGATCGCGCAGATCGACGCGGCCAAGGTCCTTGAGAGCGCCCAGGTCAGCAACGTGGGCGACCTCCTCATCGGCAAGGCGGCCGGCGTCCAGCTGCTCCCGGGCTCCGGGGTGAACGCGGCGTCGCGCATCCGCATCCGCGGCGTCTCGTCCATCTCGCTCTCCAGCGACCCGATCATCTTCGTGGACGGCATCCGCATCAACAGCTCGACCTCCGGCCTCGGCACGGGCGGCGCGCCGGCGAGCCGCCTCAACGACATCAACCCGGAGGACATCGAGACCATCGACGTCATCCGCGGCCCGGCCGCCTCGGCCACCTACGGCACCGACGCCGCCACCGGCGTGCTGGTGATCACCACCAAGCGCGGCCGCGCGGGCGCCGCCCGCTGGAACTTCTACACCGAGCAGGGCGTCACGCAGGACCGCAACAAGTACCCGCTCGCCTACACCGCGTGGGGGAAGCTGGCCAACCAGGCCAACCCGGCCAACAACGGCCGCGCCTCGGACTGCCAGATCAACACCATCGCCAACGGCACCTGCGTGGTGGACTCCATCACCACGTTCAACCTCTGGAAGGACCCGCGCGCCACGCCGCTCAAGACCGGCGACCGCCAGCAGTACGGGCTCAACGTCTCCGGCGGCACCGAGGCGGTGAACTACTTCGCCGCCCTCGAGCAGGAGAGCACCACGGGCACCATCGGCCTCCCCCAGTTCGAGCAGGACCGCTTCACCCGGCAGGGGATCCCGATCAAGGACGCGTGGCTGGACCCCAACACCTTCCAGCGCTTCAGCCTCCGCTCCAACATCACGCTGCGCCCCTCGGCCAAGCTGACGGTCCCCGTCAACAGCTACTTCCTCAGCAGCCAGCAGCGCGCGCCGCAGGACGGCAACAACACCACCGGGCTGGGCTCGCACGCCTTCGGCGGCGCCGGCACCCCGCTCCGCACGCTCACCGCGGGCGGCACCGACTCGCTGTACGGCTACCGGCAGTTCACCCCGGGGGACATCTTCCAGCAGTTCGCGGGGATCGACCTGCAGCGCTGGATCGGCTCCATCTCCCCCACCTGGACGCCCACCACGTGGCTGGCCGCGCGCGGCAACGCGGGCCTCGACTACTCGGCCGAGTCGTACGACAACATCTGCCTGCGCGACGAGTGCCCGAACTTCGGGCAGAACCGCCTCGGTTTCAAGAACACGTCGCGCACCCGCCAGTTCCAGTGGACCGCCGACTGGTCGGCCACGGCGTCCTTCCGGCCGCTGGCGTGGCTCTCGACGCGCACCACCGCCGGCTTCCAGTTCGTCCACCGGCAGGATGACGCGTACAGCGCCAACGCGGCGCAGCTCCCCCCGGGCGGCATCACCATCAGCCAGGGGGCCGTCCCCTCGGTGAGCGAGGGGACCACGGTCTCCAAGACCGCCGGCATCTTCGTGGAGCAGAACTTCCAGGTCCGCGACCTGGTGGACGTGGTGGCCTCCGTGCGCGGCGACCAGAACAGCGCCTTCGGCAAGAACTTCGGCACCGCGTACTACCCGCGCGCCGGCGTGTCGTACCGCATCTCGGAAGAGGACTGGTTCCCCCTCGCCGACAAGATCAACCAGCTGCGCCTGCGCACCTCGTGGGGGCAGGCCGGCATCCGTCCGGGGACCACGGCGGCCCTGCAGTTCTTCGGGTCCAACGTGTACCGCGACAACAACGCCGACCTCCCGGGGCTGATCTACCAGACGCTGGGGAACGCCAACCTGCGCCCGGAGACCGTGACCGAGGTGGAAGGGGGCCTGGACCTCGGGCTGTTCAACGACCGGCTCACCACGTCGGTCACCTACTACTCCAAGAAGTCCAGCGACGCCATCGTGAACCAGACGCTGGCGCCCTCCATCGGCACCGGCTCCACCACGCGCGCCGCCAACATCGGCTCCATCCGCAACTGGGGGTGGGAGTACCTGGTCACCGCGCGCCCCGTGCAGCGCGAGCTGTTCCGCTGGGACGTCACCCTCAACGGGTCGCGCAACTCCAACGAGATCCTCGACCTGGGCAACCTGCCCCCGGGCACGGGGACCACGCGCAACGTGGTCGGCTTCCCCATCAACTCCGTCTGGGACCGCCCGTACACCTTCGCGGACGCCAACGGCAACGGGATGATCGAGATCGCCGAGGTCAACGTGGACTCGACGATGCGCTTCCTGGGCTACAGCATCCCGCGCACCGAGCTGTCCATCCAGAACGGCTTCGACCTGCTCAAGGACGGCCAGCTCCGCTTCACGTTCCTGGTTGACGGCAAGTTCGGCGGCCTCCTCAACAACACCACCGAGCGCTTCCGCTGCGCCACGCGGCTCAACTCGCAGGAGCGCATCGACCCCAAGGCGCCGCTCGACCGGCAGGCCCGCTGCGCCGCCTTCCAGAAGCCCGGCGTCCTCTCGACCAACGCCGGCTTCTTCGAGCCCACCGACTACTGGCGCCTCCGTGAGCTCGCCGTGACGTGGCGCATCCCGCAGGGGCTGGTGACGCGCCTGCCGCGGGTCCAGAACGGCACCGTCACCCTCTCGGGGCGCAACCTGAAGCTCTGGAGCGACTTCACCGGCGTGGACCCGGAGACCACGGCCAGCGTCGGCAACATCCAGGACGAGTTCCAGATCACCCCGCCGCTCCAGACGTGGACGCTGCGCTTCAACCTCGGCTTCTGAGACCCATGACCCGCACTCCCCTCTTCCGCGCCGCCCGCGCGGCGGCCCTCGCGCTCGGCGCGGCGCTGCTCGCCGGCTGCAGCATGTCGGAGCTGGTCCGGGCCACCGACCCGGACATCATCGGCACCGAGCTGGTGACCACCCCCACCGCCGCCAACGCGCTGCGCGTGGGCACGATGGGGCGCTTCAACGCCAACACCACCGGCGGCGAGTCGATGTTCCTGTACGGCGGACTCTTCGGCGACGAGTTCGGCACCGGCGACACCTTCACCCAGCGCGTCGAGACCGACCAGCGCGCCCTGACCCCCGAGAACGCCAACATCACCTCGGCGTTCCGCGGCCTGCACCTGCCGCGCATCGGGGCCATCCAGACGCGCGACGCGCTCGCCCAGTACGCGCCGCAGGCGCCGGCGTGGAACTACAGCGAGATGTACTTCGTCGAGGCGTACATGATGAACCTCCTCGCCGAGTACTTCTGCAACGGCCAGCCGCTCAGCTACATCAAGGACGGCGTCGAGGAGTACGGCGAGCCGCTGGACAACAGCGCCATCTTCACGCAGGCGCTGGCCAAGGTGGACTCGGGGCTCACCCGCCTCGGCTCCGCCACCGGCACCAACGAGACGCGCGTGCGCAGCGCGCTGAACGTCCTGCGCGCCCGCATCCTGCTGAACCAGGGGAACTTCGCGGCGGTCCAGGCCACGGTGGCCTCGGTCCCCACCTCGTACACCTGGAACCAGGAGCACGCCCTCACGGCGCGCACCCCGGGCGTCTGGTCGCTCATCAACAACCAGCGCCGGTACCTCGTGGCCAACAACGAGGGGCCGCTGCAGATGAACTTCGGCACGGCCAACGACCCGCGCGTCCCCACCTGCGCCGCCGGGCAGGCCGCCTGCACGGCGCTGGGGCTCACCACCGCGCGCCCGTTCGACAGCGGCAACACGTCGGTCCCGAACATGCTGTACCAGCTCATCTGGACCACTGACGCCTCGCCGGTGTCGCTGGTGAACGGGCTGCAGGCGCGCCTGTACGAGGCCGAGGCGCTCAACCGCGGCGGGAACTGGGACGGGGCGCTGTCCATCCTCAACGCGCTCCGGGCAGCGCCGCCAGGGTACACCCGCACCATCGCGGCGATGCCCGCGCTGACCGATCCGGGGAGCGCCGCCGCGCGTCGCGACCTGATCTTCCGCGAGAAGGGGTTCTGGCTGTTCGGCACCGGGCACCGCTACCCCGACATGCGTCGCATGATGCGGCAGTACGGCATGACCGCCAACCAGGTGTTCCCCAACGGCGCCACCTGGCAGATCAACCGCGCCCCGGGGTACGGGAACGACATCGTCTTCCGCACCCCCACCGCGGAGACGTTCAACCCCAAGCAGCCGCAGCAGAATGGCGCCGCGGCCTGCAAGGACCTGAACCCGTAAGGGACCGGGGATTCCCGGAACGGCACGGGGGGCGGCGCACGGTGCGCCGCCCCCCGTTGTGCTTGGCGCCCGCCGTGCGCCGGTCAGGGCACGCGACGCGTGGTCACGATGATGGCGCCCGCCCCGGACGTCAGCGTGCCGTAGCGCAGCGTGGCGTCGGCCGGGGAGAGCAGGTCGATGCGCTCGATCTCGGCCGACCGGATGCGGCGCAGCAGCGAGAAGTCCGTGAGCGGCGCGCCGTCCACCACCAGCACGGGACGGTCGGCGTTGGGGTTCACCACGCTGGTCTGCCCGCGGCGCTGCGTCACCGAGACGTTTCCCCGGTCGTTGTCGCGCAGCCGGTACCCGCCGGCGCGTTCCACCGCCGCGTAGGCGTCCAGCACGTTCCACGCGACAATCAGCTCGCGCGTGATGACGCGGCTGCCGGTGCCCGAGGGGCGCGCCGCCAGCGCCGACGTGTCGGGGCGTGTGGCGGCGCAGGCGCACGCGAGCGCGAGCCCCGTGGCGGACGCCACGCGCCGCAGGCGGGCTCGCATGCGTCCCCGCAGCCGGATCAACGGGGAGGGGGGGCGCACGGCCACCGCCCCGCTCACCCGGCCAGCGGCGGCCGCCGCCCCGCCCACGGCCGCGCCTGCTCAAGCTGCCCCGCGAGCCGGAACAGCACGTCCTCCTCGCCCAGCCGCGCCACGATCTGCGTGCCGATGGGCAGCCCCTGCGCGTTCCAGTGCAGTGGCACCGACATCGCCGGTTGCCCCGTCACGTTGAACAGCGGCGTGTGCGGGATGAACGCGTACACCTTGTCCACCGTCTGCTCCAGGAGCCCCGCAGCCAGCATCAGCCGCCCCAGCCCCAGCCCGCCCAGCACCCGAAGCGTGGTCTCCTCGGCGCCCGTGGGCTTGAGGGTCCCCAGCGGGATGGGGGGCTGCGCCAGCGTGGGCGTCACCAGCACGTCCACCGACTCGAAGAAGGCCCCCACCGTGCGCGCCGCCTGCTGCAGCCGCCGCACCGCCGCCACGTAATCGGTGCCGCGTATGGCGGCGCCCACGGTGGCCAGCGCCCAGGTGGCGGGTTCCAGTTCGGTGCGCCGCAGCGGGCGCCGCAGCTGCTCCCCCAGGAACTCGATCTCCCCGCGCGCCTCCACCGCCACCACCGTGAGGAAGTCGCGCGCGAGACCGGCGCCGTCGATCACCGGCGCGTCCTGCCGTACCTCGTGTCCCAGCGACGCCAGCAGCGCGGCCGCGTCGTCCAGCGCCGCCACGCAGTCGGGGTGCACCGCCTTCCCGAAGAAGGGCGTGGTGGTGACGGCGACGCGCAGCCGCCCCGGATCGCGCCCCACCTCCTCCAGGTAGGGGCGCGCCTGGGGCGGGCAGGGGACCGGCGCCCCGGCATCCAGTCCCGCCGAGGCGTCGAGGAACGCCGCCGAGTCGCGCACCGACCAGCAGAGCACATGCTCCTGCACGAAGGCGTGCCACACGTCCCCCAGCACCGGACCCGTGGGGGTGCGCCCGCGCGACGGCTTGAGGCCGAAGACGCCGCACGCCGCCGCAGGGATGCGGATGGAGCCGCCGCCGTCGCCGCCGTGGGCCACCGGCACCATGCGCGCGGCCACCGCCGCCCCCGCGCCGCCGCTGGAGCCGCCGGTGGTGCGCGTGCGGTCCCACGGGTTGCGCGCGGGGCCCAGCGTGGCGCTCTCGGTGGTGGGGGTGAGCCCCAGCTCCGGCGTGTTCCCCTTCCCCACGAACACCGCCCCCGCGCGCCGATAGCGCGCGATGAGCTCCGAGTCGGCCGCCGGCACCAGCTGCTGCATCACCCCCGTGCCGTGGCTGGTGGGGACCCCGGCAATGGTGGCCATGAGGTCCTTCACCAGCAGCGGCACCCCGGCCAGCGGCGCGTCCGCGGGAAGGGCCGCGGCCATCTGCCGCGCCAGCTCGGGGAGCGGGCGCACCACGGCGTTGAGCGCCGGGTTGCGCGCCGCGATGCGCGCCAGCGCCGCCTCGGTCACCTCGGCGGCCGTCACCTCGCGGCGGCGCACCAGCTCGGCCAGCGCCACGCCGTCCAGCGTGTCGTACTCGGGAAACGGCAGGGTCATGGCAGCTCCGTGGCAAGGAAGCGCGCCCGGTCGGACGCGGCGGGAATGACGCACGTGGGGGCAAACAGGCGCCGGCGATGGCGCGCCACCAGCCGGTAGCCGGTGTCGCGCACCGGGCGCGGCACCACCCCCAGCAGCACGGCCATCCACCCCCAGGCGCCTCCCAGGTGCCGCAGCACGGCGCGCACCGCCTCGCTGTGCGTGGCCACCGTGCCGGGGCCGTCGGGGGCGGGGGTGTGCCACACCACCGAGTCCACCCCCGCCAGCGCGGGGTGGCGCGCGCGCAGCGCCTGGCCATAGGGGCTGTCCAGCGGGGCGAACCGGAGCGCGCCGCGCCGCGCGGGGCGTTCATGCCGCAGCACGAACTGCACGCTGCGCGCGCACAGTCCGCAATCGCCGTCGTACAGCAGCACCGATGGGGGCGTGCGCGGGCCAGTCATGCAGGAAACGTACGTGGCGGGGCGGTGGGGTGCAGCCGGCGGGGCGGGGCGGTTAGCCTATGGCATGCGCTTCACCTCCCGCCCCTCGCCCCCCGCATGGCCCTGCTGAGCCTGCAAGGGGTCACCCTCGCCTTCGGTGGCGCGCCGGTGCTGGACGGCGCGCAGCTGGCCATCGAGCGCGGCGAGCGCGTGTGCGTGCTGGGGCGCAACGGCGCCGGCAAGAGCACCCTGCTGTCGGTGCTGGATGGTTCCCAGCGCCCCGACGCCGGGGTGGTGGTGCGGCAGGGACAGGCCTCGGTGGCGCGGTTGGAGCAGGCGCTCCCCGAGGGGCTCACGGGCACGCTGTTCGAGGTGGCGGCCGCGGGAATCGGCCCCGCGGGAGAGCTGCTGGCGCGCTACCACGCCGCCGCCGGTCGCGCCGGTGAGGCCGCCACGCCGCAGGCGCTGGCCGAGCTGGACCGCCTGCACCGCGCGCTGGACGCGGCCGACGCGTGGGGGGCGCAGCAGCGGGTGTCGGTGGTGCTCCAGCAGCTGGGGCTCGACCCCGAGGCGCGCATCGAGCACGCCTCGGGCGGGCGCACGCGGCAGGCGCTGCTGGCGCGTGCGCTGGTGCGCGCCCCCGACGTGCTGCTGCTGGACGAGCCCACCAACCACCTGGACCTCGACGCCATCGCGTGGCTGGAGCGGCACCTGGTGGAGGCCGGCGTCACGCTGGTGTTCGTGACGCACGACCGCGCCTTCCTGCGGCGGGTGGCCACGCGCATCGTCGAGCTGGACCGCGGGCGCCTGGCCGACTTCGGCGCGAGCTACGACGACTACCTGGCGCGCAAGGAGGCCGAGCTGGCGGCCGAGGCCACCGCCAACGCGGAGTTCGACCGCAAGCTGGCGCAGGAGGAGGTGTGGATCCGCACCGGCATCCAGGCGCGGCGCACCCGCAACGAAGGGCGCGTGCGCGCGCTGGAGGCGCTGCGGCGCGAGCGGGCCGCGCGGCGCGAGCGGGTGGGGACCGCGCGCCTCGCGCTGGAGGAAGGGGAGCGCTCGGGGCGGCTGGTGCTGGAGGCGCGCGGGCTCGCCTTCGCGCACGGCGACGTGCCGGTGGTGCGGGGGCTCGACGTGACCGTCATGCGCGGCGACCGCGTGGGGATCCTGGGGCCCAACGGCAGCGGCAAGACCACGCTGCTGCGGCTGCTGCTGGGGGAGCTCACCCCCGACGCCGGGACGGTGCGCCACGGCACCAACCTGGAGGTGGCCTACTTCGACCAGCGGCGCGAGCAGCTGGACCCCGAGCGGTCGCTCTTCGACAGCATCGCCGACGGCGCCGACTTCGTGACGGTGGGGGGGCAGCGGCGGCACGTGCACGGGTACCTGCAGGACTTCCTCTTCCCCCCCGAGCGGGCGCGCACCCCTGTGCGCGCGCTCAGCGGCGGCGAGCGGAACCGCCTGCTGCTGGCGCGGCTGTTCACGCGCCCCTGCAACGTGCTGGTGCTGGACGAGCCCACCAACGACCTCGACATGGAGACGCTCGACCTCCTCGAGCAGCTCCTGGCCGACTTCGCCGGCACCGTGCTGCTGGTGTCGCACGACCGCGCCTTCCTGGACGCGGTGGTGACCAGCACGCTGGCCTTTGACGCCCCCGGGGTGGTGCGCGAGTACGCCGGGGGGTACAGCGACTGGGTGCGCCAGCGGCCGGCCGCGCCGCCGGCGCCCCGCGGTGGCACCCGCGCCGAGCCGGCCCCCGCGCCGGTGGCC
>JAGWYS010000124.1 GCA_018969225.1 Gemmatimonadota bacterium
GCGCGCGCCCTGCTGGCGGCCGGGGCGCTGGTGGCGCTGGCGGGCGCCGCGGGCGGCGGCTGGCTGGCGCGGGGGACGGCCCCCGACGCGGACGCGCCGGCGCTGCCGCTGCTGGTGGACCTCCCCGACGGGGGCCCCGATCTCCTCCGCTTCGCCGTCTCCCCCGACGGCGAGTCCGTCGCGTATGCCACGGACAGCGGGCTCGTGGTGCGCGACCCCGGCACGCGGCAGTACCGCCGGCTCGCGGGCACGGTGACCGCCGAGTCGCCCACCTTTTCCCCGGACGGCCAGTGGATCGCCTTCTCGGCGGAAGGACGCCTGCGCAAGGTGTCGGTGCGCGGCGGCACCCCCATCGCGGTGCTGGCGGCCGACACGCTGGATGCCGGTCGGGTGCGCTACGGCGCACAGGGGCAGCTGGCGTTCGAGGCGCGGGGCGCGCTGTGGGTGGCGCCCGCTGACGGCGGCCCCCCGCGGCTCCTCGCCAACACCGTGGGCGGGGTGGGTCCGCGCTTCACCCCCGACGGCCGCGGCCTCCTGTTCGCCAACCCCACGCGCGGCGTCCGCCTCATGTACTGTGACCTGGCCTCCGGCGACACCACGCAGGTGCTGGCCGAGGCGGGCGAGGGGGAGCTCACCGACGCGGGGGTCGTGCTGTACGGCCATCCGCAGGGCGGGCTCTTTGCCGTCCCCTTCGACCAGGAGCGGCGCGCAGTGACCGGCGGCGCCGTGCCCCTCTTCCCCGACATGGCGGTGAACGGGCTCACCAGTCCGTTCCAGCTGTCCGCGCGCGAGCTGGTGGCGTACCGGGTGGGGGTGGAGCCCATGGTGCGCGTGGTGATCATCGCCCCGGACGGTCGCGCGGACACGCTGCCGATGGCGCCGCAGCCCACGAGCTACCTGCGCTTCGCCCCCGACGGCGCGCGCCTCGCGATCACCGTCGGGGCGGTCCGCGGCACGGAGCGGGCCATCGACTTCTTCGACGTGGCCGCGCGCACCTTCACGCGCTTGGGCGCCCCGGGCGGGGCGCACGCCCCGGTCTTCTCCCCCGACGGCCGCTGGCTGGCGTTCACGGCCACCAACGAGGGCACCGACGCCGAGGATCTCTTCGTGCAGCCCGTGGACGGGACCCAGCCCCCGCGCCGGCTCGTGCGGCGGCGCGGCGACCAGCACGCACAGGCCTGGGTGGACGATTCCCTCCTGGTGTTCAGCGACGGCAGCCCCGCGGGGGTCACGCGTGGACAGGTGGGCATCGTGGCGCTGAATCCGCGCCCGGGGGCCCTCACGCCCACCGAGGGGGACGCCCCGCTGGTCACCGGCATCGACCCCGCGGTGTCCCCCGACGGCCGTTGGATTGCGTACGTGACCGACGAGGCGGGAGGGAGCGAGGTGGTCCTGCGCCCCTTTCCGCCGGCGCGCGCGGGCGGGCAGTGGCGCCTGTCCACCGCGGGGGGGCTCCGGCCGCGCTGGTCGGGGGACGGGCGCGCGGTGGTCTTCCGCGGCCGCGACAGCGGGACCCTCTGGCGGGTGCCGCTGCAGCTGGATCCCGTGGTGACCGTGGGGGCGCCGCAGCCCGTGCGGGTGCCGGCGCGCATCACGAACACGTGGGACCTCGACCGGCGCACGGGGCGCATCGCGGTGGCGGTGCTCGACGGCCCCGACGGCAGCCAGGTGGTGGCCGTCCCCAACTGGCGCAAGGCGCTGCGCGCGGCCACGAGCGCGGGGAGCGGCGCGCGGTGAGCGACACGCTGGCCCGCCTCACGGCCGCGCTCGCCGACCGCTACCGCGGCGACGCGGCTTGCGAGGCGCTGCGTCGCGGGGCGGTGGCGCCCGCCATGGGGCCAGGGGGGCGATGAGCGACTCCCGGATGCGCCTCGCGCCGCCCTCGGTGCGCCGGTCTGCGTTCCTGAAGCTGGCATATTGACATTTAAGTGTCACGCCTGCAACATCATGACATGCGCACCACCATCCGCCTCGAAGACCACCTCCTTCGGGAAGCCAAGGCCCAGGCGGCGCGTGCCGGCCGGTCACTGAACGAGTTCATCGAGGACGCCGTCCGGGCGGCCGTGCGGACCGATGGCGCGCCAGCACCAGCGCCACCGCCGCTTCCCGTCTTTCGTGGCGGCCGCGGGCTGCGCCCCGGGGTCGATCTCGACAGCAACGCCGCGCTGCTCGACCTGATGGATGACCACCTCCGGTGATCGCGCCGGACGTCAACGTCTTGGTCCACGCCGCGCGGGACGACGCGCCGCGCCATGCGGATTTTCGGGCGTGGCTCGAGGCCGCACTTGCCGCGCCGGAACCCCTTGGCATCTCCGAGCTCGTGCTGTCCGGGGTGATTCGCGTCCTGACCAACAGTCGCGTCTTCGATCCGCCCATGCCGTTGGCCGACGCGTTGGCCTACGTCGAGGCGATCCGGCAGCATCCACGCGTGGTGTCGCTCCGCCCGGGGACGCGTCACTGGGACCTGTTTGCGGAGCTCTGCCGCCGCGGCGCCGTCCGCGGCAATCTCGTGGCCGACGCCTATCACGCGGCGCTCGCGATCGAATCTGGCGCGGAATGGGTCACCACGGATCGCGACTTTGCACGTTTTCCCGGATTGCGCTGGCGGCACCCGCTCGGCGAGTAGCGCTCGGCGAGTAGCGCTCGGCGCGCATCGCTCGACGGCAGCCTCAACCGCGTGCAGTTTACGGGCGTGACGTCCTTCTCGGATTCGAAGTGCCGATCGGCGCGGAGCCCACGCGCGTGAGCGATGTGCTGGCGCGACTCGCTGGTGCCCTCGCCGACCGCTACCGCGTCGGGCGCGAGCTCGGCGCCGGCGGCATGGCCACGGTGTACCTCGCGCACGACCTGCGCCACGAGCGCGACGTGGCCATCAAGGTGCTGCACCCGGAGATCGCGGACACGGTGGGGGCCGAGCGGTTCCTGCGCGAGATCCGGCTGGTGGCGCGCCTGTCCCATCCCCACGTGCTGCCGCTGTTCGACTCGGGGGAGTCGGAGGGGCTCCTGTACTTCGTGATGCCCGCGGTGCGGGGGCGCTCGCTGCGCGATCGGTTGGACGCATCCGGACCGCTGGCGGTGGATGAGGCGGTCCGCATCGCGGCCGAGGTGGCCAGCGCGCTGGACTACGCGCACCGGCAGGGGGTGGTGCATCGCGACATCAAGCCGGAGAACATCCTGCTGCACGACGGCCACGCGCTGGTGGCCGACTTCGGCATCGGCAAGGTGCTGAGCGACGTGGAGGGGGAGGCGTTCACGCGGACCGGGGTGAGCGTGGGGACGCCGGCCTACATGAGTCCCGAGCAGGCGGCGGGCGAGACGGTGGACGGGCGCAGCGACCTGTACGCGCTGGGGTGCGTGCTGTACGAGATGCTCGCGGGCGAGCCGCCCTTCACGGGGCCCACCGTGCAGGCGGTCATCGCGAAGCGGTTCGTGCAGACCCCCGCCGACGTGGCCGCGCTGCGCGAGGGGGTCACGCGGCCGGTGGCGCGCGCGGTGCAGCAGGCGCTGGCCCGCACCCCCATCGACCGCTTCCACACCGGCGCCGACTTCGCCGCGGCGCTGCGCGCCCCCGAGCCGGCGGCGGCGCCGCTCGCCCTCGTGCCCGCCGCCCCCGGGAAATCGATCGCGGTCCTGCCGTTCGCATCGCTCAGCACCGACCCCGAAAACGAGTTCTTCGCCGACGGCATCACGGAGGAGATCCTGAATGCGCTGGCGCAGGTGCCCGAGCTGAAGGTGGCGGGGCGCACGTCGAGCTTCAGCTTTAAGGGAAAGCACCAGGACCTGCGACAGATCGGCGAGGCGCTGACGGTGCGCACGGTGCTGGAGGGGTCGGTGCGCCGGGCCGGGGGGCGGGTGCGCATCACGGCCCAGCTGATCGATGTCACCGACGGCTACCACCTGTGGTCCGAGCGGTACGATCGCGACGTGACGGACGTGTTCGCGGTGCAGGACGAGATCGCGGCCGCCATCGCGGCGAAGCTGCAGGGCACCTTCGCCCCGTCGGCCGACGCGCGCGAGCAGCGCGCCACCGACAGCATCGAGGCGTACGAGTGCTACCTGAAGGGGCGCACGCTGCTCTACCGGCGGGGCAACGCCATCCGGCAGGGGATGGCGCTCATGCAGCGGGCCCTGGACCTGGACCCCACCTACGCCCCGGCCTGGGCCGGCGTGGCCGACCACTACAGCCTGCTGGGCTACTACGGCTACATCACCCCGGAGCAGGCGCGCGCCGGGGCCGCGCCGGCGGCGGCAAAGGCGCTGGAATATGGCCCCGACCTGGCCGAGTCGCACTCGGCGCGGGCGATGCTGGCCCTGCTCTTCGAATGGGACTTCGCGCTGGCCGAGCGTGAGTTCCTGCGGTGCCTCGAACTCAACCCGGGATACTGGCAAGGGGCCGCCTGGTACCATCTGTTCTATCAGGGTTTTGCCAGTGGGGCTTGGTCGGACGCGATGGCGGGGCTCAAGCGCCTGCATGCGCGCGACCCGCGCTCGGGATACGTGGCCGCGGTGGTGGCCATCTGCTACGCCAGCGCCTTTGCCGAGCCCGAGGGGCTGGAGTGGGTCGACCGGGCCGCCGAGGTGGACCCCGACGCCTTCCTCACGCTGTGGACCCGGCAACTCATGCTGGGCGCGTTGCAACAGTGGGCCGACTACGGGGCGGCGGCCGACCTCGCGCTGGCCGCCTCGGGACGCCAGACGATCTCCATGGTGGACCTCGGGCTGGCGCTGGCCCGCGCGGGGGATCTGGCAGGAGCCCGCTCCGTGCGCGACGAGCTCCTCGGCCGGTCGCGGCGCGAGCATGTCCCGCCCACGATCCTCGGGATGCTGGCGGCCGCGCTGGGCGAGCCGGAGGAGGCGGTGGCGCAGTGCCAGCGCGCCGTGGCCATGCGCGATCCGCAGTTCATCATCTTCGCGTTCGCCATGCCGAACGCGGCCCCCGTGCGCGCGCTCCCCGAGCATGCCGCGCTGCTGCGGCAGATCGGGCTTCCCGGCGCCCTGGGACGCCGATGACCAACCCCCTCGCCCGCCTCACCACCGACCTCGCCGACCGCTACCGCGTCGAGCGCGAGCTCGGCGCGGGCGGCATGGCCACGGTGTACCTGGCGCACGACCTGCGCCACGAGCGCGACGTGGCCATCAAGGTGCTGCACCCGGAGCTGGGCGCCGCCCTCGGCGCCGACCGCTTCCTGGCGGAGATCCGCACCACCGCGCGCCTGCAGCACCCGCACATCCTCCCCCTGCTGGACTCCGGCGCCGCCGGCCCGCTGCTGTTCTACGTCATGCCCTACGTGCGCGGCGAGACGCTGCGCGCGCGGCTGGCGCGCGAAGGGGCGCTCCCCGTGGACGACGCCGTCCGCATCGCCGGCGAGGTGGCCGACGCGCTGCACCACGCGCACGGGCAGGGGGTGGTGCACCGCGACATCAAGCCCGAGAACATCCTGGTGCAGGACGGGCACGCGCTGGTGGCCGACTTCGGCATCGCGCTGGCCGTGCAGCAGGCCGGCGGGCAGCGGATGACGCAGACCGGCGTCACCATGGGCACCCCCACCTACATGAGCCCCGAGCAGGCCATGGGGGAGCGCGTGCTGGACGCGCGCACCGACGTGTACGCGCTGGGGGCGGTGCTGTACGAGCTGCTCGCCGGCACCCCGCCCTTCACGGGGGCGTCGGCGCAGGCCATCGTGGCGCAGGTGCTCACCGAGGCGGCGCGCCCGCTGCGCCGGCAGCGCCCGTCGGTGCCGCCGGCCGTGGACGCGGTGGTGATGCGCGCGCTGGAGAAGGTGCCCGGGGACCGCTACGCCTCCAGTGCGGCGTTCGCTGCCGCGCTGGCCGCGGCCGTTTTGGCGCCCGTGGCGGCGGCGCGGTCACCCCACGCCCCGGCGACGCGCACCCTGCGGTCGCGTACGCAGGCGGCCCTGGTGGCGGGCGCCCTGCTGGTGGGGGCGGCGGGCGGGTGGCGCGCGCGGGGGCGGCAGGCCGTGGGAGACGCCGGCGGCGCCACGCTCACGCGCGTGCAGGCCACCTTCACCGGGGTGGCGGGGCTCCCGGCGCTCGCCCCCGACGGGGATGTGCTGGCGTATGTGGAACGCCGGTGCGCCCAGCCCAGCCACGACGGCCACCAGGGCAACTTCGCCATCGGGGTCGACGCCGTTCCCTGCGCGGACCGCGTGCTGGTGCAGGACACCGGGACCGCCTCACCGGTGACGGTCCTGCGGGACGTGCGCAAGGTGCAGGACCTGCGGTGGATGCCGAGCGGGACCGCCCTCGTCGTGTCGGCCGAGCTGGATTCGGCATCCGGGGGGAGCTACGTGATTCCCCGGCTCGGGGGGACGCCGAGGCGCGTCGGCGCACTGGGGTTCGTGGATGTGCATGCCCGCGGCGACACGGTGCTGGTGCTGCCGGGCACCGTCGAGTTCGAGAGCGCCTCCCATGCGCGGGTGATCGCGCTGGCCACCGGCGAGGTCACCGACAGCGTCCCCATGCCATCGCGGTATCTCACGGGCATCGCATGGTCGCCCGACGGCGCGCACATCGCGGCGACCGATGCCCGGGGGCGCCTCTACCTGGTCGATCGCGCCACGGGCGCAACCGATTCGCTGGCGGTGGTGTCGCGGCCGCACCTGCGCTGGACGCCCGCAGGGGACGCGCTCCTGTTCTTCCAGCCGGCCGCCGGCCGCGACGATGACTTCCTCCGGGTGGCGGTGGACGGCACGGGGCGCTTCGCCGGCGCACCGGTGCCCATTGCCCCGCGCGCGCAGATGGTGTTCCGCGGCAGCTTCGACGTGGCGCGCAAGAGCGGCCTGCTCGCGATCATCACCGGCAACGCCACCGGCGACCTGCACACCTTCCCGGTGCGCCCCGGCGAGCGGACCACCTCGCGGCAGGTCACCAGCGGCACCTCGTGGTACAGCTTCCCCACCATCGCCCCCGACGGGCGCGCCATCTACTACCTGAGCGGCAACGGCAACGGCGACAACCTGTTCCGCGTGGCCACCGACACGGCGGCCCCCATGGAAGAGGCGCTGACCACGGGGAGCAGCGCCGGCGTGTCCATCTATGCGCTCGTGTCGCCCGACGGGCGCCGCGTGCTCTTCCAGCGGTACGTGGGCGACTCGCTGCGCACGCTCGAGGTGAACGTCGAGGGCCAGCCGGCCGTGCGGACGCTCCCCGGCGGCGACGACGGCACGTGGCGCCCCGGGTTGCTGCCGTTCGGCACCGACGGCCTCGCCGGCGTCGCCGCCGACCTGCGGGCGCTGCTCGTGGTGGACCGTCGCGGTGCCCCGGTGCGCCGCCTCGCCGCCCCCGACTCCACCCTCGTGATGGCCGCGACGCTCAGCCCCGATGCCACGCGCATGGCGCTCGAGCTGCATGGGCCGCGCGAAACCCTGTTCGGCGTCACCCCGCTCGACCGCTGGGCCTTCACCGTGCTGGAGCGCGTCCCTGGCCCGGCCATCGGCACGTCGCTGTCATGGCGCGACGACGGCTTCGTGTACTACGGCGACTTCGACGCGGCGCTCCGGATGCCGGTGCTGCGCCGCCTCGACCCGCGCGCGCCCGTCCCCGGGCGCGCCCCGATCGCCGTGACGCTCCCCGAGCGGTGCAAGGTGCCGTCTGCCGTGGTGGCCGCCCGGGCGCCGGTGGGCACCTGCCTGGTGGAGGACTGCCGCGGCGACGTGTACCTGTGGCGGCTGGAGGGGGTCACGCGCTAGCGGCCTCGTAGCTTGGCGGTATTCTCCAGCATGACCTCCCGCGCCCTTGCCACCCTGCCCCTGGCCGCGCCGTCGCTGGCCGCGCTGGCCCTCGCCATGGCCGCCCCGGCGGCCCACGCGCAGCCGCGCGCCATCATCACGCTGCCGGCCGCGCGCGCGCAGGCGCCCCTCTCCGGGCGCCTCCTCTTCTACGTCTCCGCCGACACCACCGGCACGCCGCGCACGCAGGTCTCGGACAATGCCGGCACCGCGCAGGTGTTCGGCGTGGACGTCACCGACTGGCGCCCCGGCACCGCGCAGGTGGTGGACGCCGCCGCCGTGGGCTACCCGCTGGAATCGCTGCGGCAGCTCGCGCCCGGGCGCTACCGCGTCCAGGCGCTGTTGAACCGCTACGAACGCTTCACCCGTGCCGACGGGCACACCCTGCTCCTCCCCCCCGACCGCGGCGAAGGGCAGCAGATGAACGCCAAGCCCGGCAACCTGTACTCGGCGCCGGCCACGGTCACCGTCACCGCCAACGGGCGCGTGGCGCTGACGCTCACCGAGGAGATCCCCGCGCTCCCCGACCCGGCGCTGCAGGAGACCAGGTACGTCAAGCACGTGCGCATCCGCTCGGAGCGGCTGAGCCGCTTCTGGGGGACCGACATGTACCTGGCGGCATGGGTGCTCCTCCCCGAGGGGTTCGACAGCCACCCGGGCGCCCGCTACCCGCTGGTAATCAACCACGGGCACTTCCCGTCCTCCCTGTCGGGGTGGCGCGAGACACCGCCCGACCCGACCCTCGCCCCCGACTTCTCGGCGCGCTTCAACCTGGCCGGCTACAACCGCATCCAGCAGGAGCTGGCCTACGACTTCCACAAGGCATGGACGGGCCCCGGCTTCCCGCGGGCGCTGCTGGTGGAGATCCAGCACCCCACGCCGTTCTACGACGACTCCTACGCCGTGAACTCGGCCAACAACGGCCCCTACGGCGACGCCATCATGCGCGAGCTCATCCCCGAGATCGAGCGGCGCTTCCGCGGGCTGGGCGCCGGGTGGGCGCGCTTCGTGTACGGGGGGTCCACCGGCGGGTGGGAGTCGATGGCCGTGCAGATGTTCTACCCCGACGAGTTCAACGGGGCGTGGATCGCCTGCCCCGACCCCATCGACTTCCGCCACTACACCGTGGTGGACATCTACGCGGACCGCAACGCGTACTACCGCGAGGGGCCCTTCAAGCGCGTCCCGCGCCCGGGGCACCGCAACTACCTGGGGCACGTCACCGCCACGCTGGAGCAGATGAACCGCCGCGAGCTGGCGCTGGGCTCCCGCGCGCGCTCGGGCGACCAGTACGACGTGTGGGAGAGCGTCTTCTCCCCCGTGGGCGAGGGCGGCTACCCCGCCCGGATCTGGGACCGCATCACCGGGGTCATCGACACCACCGTGGCCGCCTACTGGCGCGAGCACTACGACCTCGCGCACATCCTGCGTCGCGACTGGCCCACCCTGGGGCCCAAGCTGCGCGGCAAGCTGCGGATCTACGTGGGCGACATGGACAACTACTACCTCAACAACGCGGTGTACGGCGTGGAGGCGTTCCTCAAGTCGGCGGTCCCCGCCGCCGACGCGGTGGTGGACTACGGCGACCGCGCCGAGCACTGCTGGAACGGCGACCACACCCGCAGCAACGCGTACTCGCGGTTGCGCTACCCGCAGATGGTGCTGCCGTGGGCGGTGGAGCGGATGCGGATGACCGCCCCCCCCGGGGCCGACCTCACCAGCTGGCGCTACTAGGGGCGGTCAGCCGCCGCGCCGCTTGGTCCCCGGGCGCAGCGGCATGGTGAGCAGCGCCCCCACCGAGCGGTGCTCCTCCGGCGCCATGTGCGTGTCGATGCCGTACACCACCTCGGTGCGCTCCAGCTCCCGGTAGGTGCGGAACAGCCGGTCCCACACCGAGAACACGTTGCCGAAGTTGGTGTCGGTGTACGGCAGCACGTAGTGGTGGTGCACCTTGTGCATGTCGGGGGACACGAGCACCCACGCCAGCCCGCGGTCCAGCCACCGCGGCAGCGCGATGTTGGCGTGGTTGAACTGGCTCAGCACCACGCTGACGGACTGGTACAGGAACACCAGCCACATGGGGGCGCCGGTCACCACCACCGCCAGCGCGGTGAAGGCGAAGCGCACCACGCTCTCCCCGGGGTGGTGCCGGTTGGCCGTGGTGGTGTCCACCGTCTGGTCGGAGTGGTGCACCAGGTGCAGCCGCCAGAGGAACGGCACATGGTGCTCCACGAAGTGCGGCAGCCACGCCCCCACGAGGTCCAGGATGAGGAGCCCCAGCAGCGCCTGCGCCGCCAGCGGCAGCATCGGCACCAGGAACAGCGCCCCCACCTCGTGCGCCACCGTCCACTCCGACGCGCGCAGCAGGAGGAACGCCAGCGCGAAGTTCACCACGATGGTGGTGACGGTGAAGAAGATGTTCACCAGCGCGTGGGTCCACTTGGCATAGTGGAAACGCACCAGCGGCGCCGCCCCTTCCCACAGCCAGAAGACGGCGATCCCCCCGGCCATGATGAGCGCCCGGTGGGAGGAGGGGATTCCCCCGAAGTAGTGGATGACGGTGTCCATGCGGTGCAGATTGGGGGCGGGAGCAACCGGGGGGCAAGGGGTGCCGCCGCCCGGTCGCGCGACGTCGCGCGGAAACCCGGGCCGGTCTCGTCCCGTACCGTTCACCGGCGGGGCGCCTCCCCGCCTCCTCCTTTTTTCCTTCGTTTTCGGGAATGCCTGCCATGCCCTCCGTTTCCCCGCGCCTGGCCGCAGCTGCCCTGCTGCTGCTGGCCGCCTGCCGCCCGGCCTCCAAGCCGGCGCTGGCCCCCTCCCCCGCCACCGATCCCCGCAACGCCCTCAAGGCCGGGCTCTTCGACGCCGGCGAGGCGGTCTCCAACCTCCGCGTCCTCGCGCGCGTCGCCTCCCCCAAGGGGTTCCTGGGGGAGACCAACTCCGACCTGGCCTTCACCGGCAACTACGTCATCCAGGGGAACTACAATGGCCCGGTGGTGTGGGACATCAGCAACCCCGCGCAGCCGCAACTGGTGGTGGCCTACGAGTGCCCCGCGTCGCAGAACGACGTGTCGGTGCACAAGAACCTCATGTTCATGTCCGCCGAGGCCATGAACGGGCGCGTGGACTGCAAGCCGGGCGGCGTGCCCGACGTCGCCAGCAAGGAGCGCATGCGCGGCGTGCGCATCTTCGACATCAGCGACATCAAGGCCCCGAAGCTCCTGGCCAACGTGCAGACCTGCCGCGGCTCCCACACCCACACGGTGCTCGAGGACCCGAAGGACAAGGCCAACATCTACATCTACGTCTCCGGCTC
>JAGWYS010000360.1 GCA_018969225.1 Gemmatimonadota bacterium
ACCATCTCGACGTGGTGCGGCTGTTGGGCGAGCGCCAGGACGTCATGGCGATCCTGGGGGACGAGCTCAGCCCGAGCTGACGCGGACGCCTGCACCCCAGCGGAGCCCCGTCGACCCCGCCAGCGCCGCGGCGTCCGCCGCCCCCTCAGTCCGTGTTGATGAACCGGTACAGCACCCGAATGAGCCGGTAGGCCTCGGGCATTGACGCGCGGGTGAACTCCACGGTGGTGGGGTTCACCAGGCGGATCTCCTGGAACGCCGCCGCCACCTCGGGGATGGTGGGGTCGCGCAGCTCCAGCTGCACGGTGTACTGCGGCAGGCGCTCGCGCGGCGTGCGGCGCGCGCCGGCCACGGCGGCCTTGGCAGCCTCCTGGATCTCGCGCCGCGTGTCGGCCAGCGGGCGCAGCTCCACGGCGCGCGAGTTGATGGCGCGCTTCACCACCACCCCGCGCACCTCCGGCACGGTGGCCCGCTGCTCGGCGATGGCCACGTCGTCGCCGGTGACCAGCACCACCGGCACGCCGAACCACCGCGCCATGAGGGCGTTCATCCCCCCCTCCCCCACCGACAGGCCGTTGATGCGCAGGTCGCGCACCACCCCCGAGCCGGTGTGGGCAAAGACGCCGCGCGGCGAGCCGGCCTTGGCGTGGTACCCCACGAACAGCACCGCGTCGTAGGTGGAGTCGAGCCCCTCCATCATGCCGTGGCGCTTGAAGCTGTGGCTGATGAGGCGCACGCGCGGATCGAGCTCCTCGGGGAGGAGGTTGCGCTGGCTGCCGTGGGAGTCGTTCACCACCACCTCGGTGGCGCCCCCCTCAAAGGCACCGCGAATGGCCGCATTGGCGTCCTCGGCCATCAGCTTGCGCGCCCGCCCGTACTCGGGGCGCCCAGAGGCGGTCTGGTCGTCGCCGTTGATGCCGCTGATCCCCTCCATGTCCACGGAGATGTAGACCTTCCTGGCCTGCGCGTCCGCGGTGGCGACGGCGGGGAGCGACAGGAGGGTCGCGGCCAGGAGCGCGGCGATGGGGGCGGGGCGACGGGGCATGGGGGCGCGGGCAGGAGGGCAGGGGGGACCCGAGGAATGCCCGAGTATACCGCGCGGCCGCCCCCCCTGCTGGTGGCTGCTGAGGGTGACGACCCTGGCCGCCGTTCCCACCGATACCAGGAATCGCACCGTGGCGCATCGCATGCGGAACGCGCATAGTTCGTCGAGCGCGTGCACAAGGCGCGTGAAGACCGAGCGGCATGCTGGCTGGACCTGCGCGAGGAGATTCCATGGAGGCCGACGCGTTCAACGAGCTGCTGGAGAGCATCCGCCAGGCCGGGGCCATCCGTCGTGGCGAGCTGATGCCTGCCCAACCGCCAAACCGTGCCGACGTGGAGTCGCGCGTGGCCGAAGCCCAGCCGGACATCGTTGCCCTTGGCGTGCGGCGCCTGGCGCTCTTTGGCTCGGTGCGGCGTGATGCCGCAGGGGTGGGAAGCGACGTCGATTTTCTCGTCGAATTCGCCCCCGGGGAGAAGTCCTACGACCATCTCCTCGACCTTGGCGATCTCCTGGAGCGCGTCCTCGGCCATCCGGTGGAGCTGGTCACTCCCGAATCCCTCTCGCCGTACCTTCGGCCGCACATTCTCGCGGATGCTGTGGATGTCCTACGAGCCGCGTGAGTTCCTCCGGCATATCCTCGCCGAGGCGGAGTTCCTTGTTGCCTTGAGTCCGCGGGTGACGCGCCAGGTGCTTGA
>JAGWYS010000125.1 GCA_018969225.1 Gemmatimonadota bacterium
GCGTGGATCCTCCGGCTGGACAGCCGCTTCGAGGAGGCCGCCATCGAGGCGTCCCAGCACCGGGCCGCCGTGCTGCAGCAGCTGCGGGCGGGACAGCTGCGCCTCCCGCGCAGCGGCTCCCGCAAGGTGTCCCGGATGCCGGCGCTGGGGCTCCGCGGCCTCCCCGAAGTGGCCATCGCCTGGAAGAACGTCGCGGCGGCCGTCCGGGCCGGCGCCTGGAAGGCGCAGCTCCTGATCCAGGTGGTGCTGCTGGGCGTCCTCACGGTGGCGTTGCGTCTCGAAGGGGGACGGGCGGACGGCGCGCTGATGGGCGTCACCGCCGGCGTGGGGGCCATGCTCCTCTTCACCGGACCACTCGGCACCCGCTTCGACCTCCGGCAGGATCTCCAGCGGCTGGCCATCCTCAAGGCCTGGCCCCTGCCGGGATGGCGCATCGTGGCCGCCGAGATCGCCGGCGTGACCCTGCTCCAGACGGTGGCCATCGGCACCCTCCTGGTGGTGCCCGTGGTGCAGCTGCTCACCACCCCGCAGCTGGCCGAGCGTGCGCCGCAGATCGTGCCGTGGCTGGTGGCGGTGCTGCTCCTGCTGCCCCCGGTCAACGCGCTGCTCTTCACCATCCAGAACGGCGTCGCGCTGTACTTCCCCGCCTGGGTGCGACTGGGCACGGGGGAGCGCGGCTTCGAGGCCATGGGCCAGGGGATCCTCACCGCCGGGGCCTCGCTGCTGGTGGTGCTCGTGGCGTTCGTCTTCCCGGGCGCCGCCGCGCTGATCACCTACCTCCTGACCGGGGGGCTGGGCGCGTGGCGCCCCGCGGCCGCCGCGGTGGCGGCGGCGCTGGTCCTCCTGCTGCAGCTGGCCCCGGCCATCGCGGCCCTTGGCACGCGGCTCGAGGCCACCGAAGTTACCGAGGTGCCGGAGTCTTCCTCCTCGTGACCACGCATGGCCGCTGACCCGTTCGATCCAGACGACGCCCGTCCCCCCGACGATGACGACGATGACGACGACCACGCCGACGACGACGGGGAGGAGGACGCCCCCGAGGAGGGGGCGTCGGAGGGGCGTCCCGCCGTGTTCGTGACCACGCGGGAACCGGTGGCCCTGCGCATCGAGTCCGTGGAGGATACGCGCGCGCCGGACGGCTCGGTGCTGGCCACCTACATCCACGATCGGCTGGTGGCGCGCAGCGCCATGCCCGCCGAGGCGATCGACCGCCTGCGCCAGCTGCGCCTCTTCGAGGAGCCGGTGCCGCTGGGGCTCTTCGCGTTCGAGGAGGACCCGGGGGTGCAGTGCCGACTGTACGCCCTCGTGCCGCGCGCCGCCCTGGAGGCGGGGGAGCACGCCGCCGAGCCGTGGAAGGCGTCGGTCCCCAGCTACGAGGCCTCGCGGGCGATGGGGCAGCGCGCCAGCGGCGATGACGACGAGGGCGACGACGATCCGGAGGGGGACGGAGAAGACACCCCGCCCTTCGAGACCATCCTGCTGGGGCACATCGTCCGCTTTGCCGGCGACCGGCGGCACGGCGACAACCTGGCGGCCGAGGCGGTGGACATCCTCCAGCGCATCCTGCACGGGAGCGAATCACTGCAGGACGCCGACCGAAAAGCCATCGACGACCTGCTCGGGTCCCTGTAGGACAACGGGCGGGGGCGCCCACGCCGTGGGCGCCCCCGCCCCGCCGCCGTCAGCGCGATCGGCGCTGCGCCAGCAGCCAGGGGAGCGCGCGCCGCACGCCGCCCCCCACCATCAAGGTGTGCCCCTCGTGCGGACGCAGCTCGTAGGTGCCCGTGGGGGTCCCCTGCGCCGCCTTTTCCACCCGTGCGGCGGGGATCACCGGGTCCAGCGCCGCCCCCAGGAACAGCACCGGGGGGGCCCCCGTCGCCGTCACCGGCGCACCGCCGGCCAGGCAGGCCGCCGCCACCACCGTCGTGGGGCGCTCCCCGGCCAGCTTGGCGGCCGCCCCGGCCCCCATCGAGTGCCCGATCAGGTACACCCGGGCAAGGTCCAGGCGATGCTCCCGCCCCAGCACGGCCAGCAGCGTGTCCAGCGTGGCCGGCGACCGCGCGAAGGCCGTGGTGGCCGGCGACACCAGGATCAGGTTGGCCTCCGCCGCCATCCGCGGCGTCACCCCGGCCCCGTAGGCATCCACGAACATGTTCTCGTCGCCGCCGGCGCCATGCAGCGCCACCAGCACCCCCAGCGGCCGCCGCCCCGACGCCGAGGTGGGCACCACCACCCGCATCGGCACCAGCGCCCCCCCGTCGCCGCGCAGCACCCGCCACGTGTCGCCGCGCCGCCCGGCATACGGATTCTTCCCCCGCTCCAGCGCCGCCACTTCGGCGGTCACCGCCGCCGCCAGCGTCACCGGGTCGGCCAGGATCTCGGCGCTCCGCTCCCGCGACGGCGTGTCCACCAGCAGCGCGGCGCGCGCCGACGCGCTGGCCACGGCCTGCGCCAACGGTCCGGTGCTGTCCACCGCGGCCAGCCGCGCGCGCAGCGCCGCCTGCACCGCGCTGGGCGCCTGCCCCTGCACCTGCCGCGTGGCCCCGCCCGGAGGCGCCGGCAGGGGTGCGGGGGTCACGGCCGACGGCGCCACCCCGGTGAGGGCCGCGTAGGCGGTGTCGATGGTGGCGATGGCCTGCGGAAACCGCCCGCCGAAGAACAGCAGCGTGGCCTTGTCGAACTGGCGGTTCACCGCCGCGCGCAGCGTGTCGGGGATCCCCCCGCTGGCGTCGGCCTTGGCATAGGCGTCGTCCATCCGCAGGTACGCCGCCGCCAGCGCGGCGCGTGCGGTCCCTCCCTGGGCGGAGGCGGCGCCCTGCGCGAGCGTGGGGACCGCGGGGGCGCACGCCAGCAGGAGGATCAGGCGCAGGGGCGCGGAGCGAAGGGACATGCGAGGCGGGGGGCAGGGGGGTGGCGCGCCGTCACCCCCGGCGGCGGGGGCGCCTACGGCTTCCAGTCCAGCTCCAGCTGGACGCCAACGACATGGAAGGTCCGGTTGTACGAGCGCTTCCCGTAGTCTGGCCGGTAGATGTAGAAGAGGTCCAGTGCCCGCCCCTTCCCCAGGTCCCATTCCGTGCCGATGGTGTTGCGCCAGTTGTCCGCCGGGAAGTCCCCTCCGACCGCGAAGAACGGCTCGGTGGACACGTACCCGCGCAGCCAGCGGGTGAGGGGGCGGCGCAGCTGCAGGCGGGTGCGCACGAAGGTGTCGGTGTCGCTCCCCCCCTCGTCGTCGCCGTCGAAGGTCTGCCGCTGGTACTGCGCCAGCACCCGCGCCCCCACCCGCACGCCGGCCACCCGCCGCTCCCACGAGGGCCCGGCCGCCAGGCGATGAAAGGTGCGGTCCCCCACCTGCGCGAGGCGGTAGCTGCCGCCCAGCCGCAACCCCCGCCCCACCCCGCGCGACAGCTCGGTGGTGACATACGACCCCAGCCACCGCGACGCGTTGTCCTGGTAGCGCACCCGGTAGTCCACCTGCGTCTCCCAGCGGCGCGGCAGGTCCACCGTGAGCGCGCCGCCGTACCACGCCTGCCAGTCCACGGGGTCGGCCCGGGTGGGCTGCGCCGCCAGCGGGGGCGACGCCGCCGGCAGTGCGACCGCCAGCAGCGCGACGGCCAGCCGCGCGACGGCCAGCCGCGGCAGCGGCAGCGGCAGCGACCGCAGCGCCTTCGTGGACGGGGCGCGCAGGGCACGACGGGACAAGCAGGTCATGGCAGGGGACCGTAGGCGTGAAGGTGGGCGACCTTGCGCAGGAGGTCCACGCGATGGATCTCCACCCGGGTCACCGGCATCCCGGTGCGCGCGCGCAGGTCCGCCACCACGGCCTCGCGCTGCTCCGGGGCCAGCAGCGCAAGGTTGTCGTACACCACCTCGTGGCTCGTCTCCACGGGCACCACCCATCCGCTCTCCAGCACCAGCGCCAGCCCCGGGATCGCCGCCGCCAGCGCGGCCAGCACCCCCACCCCCGGGCGCGCCACCGCCGACAGCAGCCCCAGCGCGATCACCAGGAACAGGTAGGTCATGTCGCGCGAGGAGATCCCCTCGGTGCGGATCCGCAGCAGCGAGAACACCGCGAACAGCCCGAAGGCCGCCCCCATCGTCATCTCCACCGCGCTCAGCAGGTGGGCGATGAGGAACAGCACCAGGTTGAACGCCACCAGCATCAGGAGCCGGCTGGGGTCGCCCCCGCGACGGAGGAAGGCGTGGCGCAGCAGCACCCACAGCGAGGCGAGGTCGAGCGCCAGGCGCAGCAGCAGGTCGGAGGCGGAGGCAGTCATGCCGGGGAGCGGAAGGGGAGGGACCGCGTCAGGGGGGCAGCCATCCCAGCACCAGCGCGCGCCGCGCCTGCACGTGCGCCTTGAGCGCCGGCAGCGCGGCGGTGAACCCGGCGCCGCCCCCCTGCAGGTAGGTGGCCCCGGGTTGCTCGCCAGCCGGGCCCACCGCGTGCGGGGCCACCAGCGCGGTGTTCCGGTCGAGCATGGCGTGCATCGCGTCGGTGGTGAACACGCGCGTCACGAAGTCGCGCAGCGCCGCGCGGTGCTGCGCGGCGTACACCGGGTCGTCGGCGATGTAGCGGATCAGCGGCCACGTGGTGGCCGACGCCTCGTTCATCGACAGCGACATCCCGCGGGGCCCCCCGGGGACCGGCGCCCCCGTCCCTCCCGGCGTCCCCGTCACGCCGGGGCTGCCGTTCAGCGCCTCGTTCAGGTCCCAGGGGATCCACACCAGCTTCCGCGACGGGTGCGCGTACAGGTAGTAGTTGTGCGCGATCGCCCCGTAGGTGTCCCAGTTCACCATCGCCGTGTTCACCGCCAGCCAGCGGATCACGTGCGGCATGTCGATCGTGGCCTCCAGCCGCGTGCGCCACGCCGCCGCGTCGGTGGTGCGCACCGGGTCGTTGAGCGCCGTCACCAGCCGCTGCACGTCGCCGAAGTCGGGGACGGCCAGGTTGTTCTTCTTCTCGAATTGCGTCGCCGAGAAGGTGCGCAGGTTCGAGGTGGGCTTGTAGATGTTCCCCGAGGCGTCGCCGAAGGCGCGGGCGACCATGGTGTCGTCGATCACCTCCACCATGGTGTACACGCCCACGTAGCGCCGGCCGCTCCCGAAGTCGATGAACACGCGGGTGAAGGCCGTCGCCGCCGAGGGGATCCCCGCGGCGCGGAACAGGTCGGCCGCCGTCTTTTCCCGGATGAGCGACTGGTCGTTGAACCCCGGCGACATCGACAGCTCCTGGAAGCCGTGGAAGCGCTGGTTGCCGATCCCGGGGAACTGCGCCTCGAACCAGTCGAAGTGGAGGCGGAAGGGGAGCTTGTAGTTCCCCTGGCGCCACGCGGCGTTGAGCGACGAGTTCCCCTTGAGCCGGAACCCCACGTGCGTCCACCGGCGCCCGTTGAACGTGAGCGTCACGTCCACGTAGTCGGGGTCGGGGCGCTGCGCGGTGGGGGGGACACCGCCGCCCGCGGGCGCCGGCTGCCCGAAGTCCGACCCCAGGATGGTGCACATGTTGGCGCGAATGGCCGTCCACTGCGCCGCCGTCATGGCGATCTCCAGCGTGTTCACCGCCTGCTGCGGGAACACCACGTCGTAGTTGGGCGCCACGCCGCTGCCGTGCGTGGCCGGCGTCCAGTCGGGGTTGCCGCCGTCCCCCGCGCTCGACGCCGGGTCGGCGCGACAGGCGGCCAGCAGCCCCGCCAGCGCCAGCACGGCAACGCGGGGCCAGGGGTGGCGCGGGGGGATGGGCGCAGCGGGAGCCGGCATGGCCTGCGACGGGGAGGAGGCGGGAGGTGGGAAGGACGGCGCCGACGGGCCGGGCACGCCGCCCCGGATCGCACAGGATACGCAGCTTGCACCCCGGGCGCCCGCGGCGCGAGGGCTGCCGCGATCCTACAGCATCCCCCAGAAGCTCCGGTCGATGTCAATCGCAAAGCGCCACCGCCCGTCGCGCACCCCGCGCGCCACGTCGGCCCGGATCAGGTCGAAGAAGAACAGCGCCCCCACCCCCACACTGGGCCACACCCCGCCCTCGGGGGCCGAGGGGCACACCCCCACCGCCAGGCACCGCACCCGCGTGTCCGGCAGCGGCATCGTCCCGGTGAGCTGGGCAAAGGGCGCCAGCGTCACCCGCCCGGGGGCCTTCCCCCACTTCCCCAGCGGCAGCCCGGGCGCCGCCACCGGCTGCCGGAACTCCACCCGCTGCGACAGCGCCGCGCGCGCCGGCAGTGCCGCATAGCCGTACCCCGGCGCCGACCACGCCCCCCCCGCGTACACCCCCCACTGCGGCGGCAGCGCCCCGCCGCCGGCGGCGGCGGCCCCCCCGCCCCAGCTCCGCAGCACCAGCGCCCGGTCGTGCGCCAGCGGCCACGCCACCTCCAGCGCCCCCACCACGCGCAGCAGCTGGCGGCGCGCAGGGGCCCGGTCGCCGTCGGTGCCATGCAACGCCGCCGCCGACAGCGCCAGCGACCAGCTGCCGCGCGTGCGGTGCGCATCCCCCGCCACCCACCCGCGCCCGCCGGTCACCTCGCCGCGCACCCCCTGCAGCCGCCAGGCCTCCAGCGGCGGGAGATAGCGCCCGTGCGCCGGGCGCCCCACCACCGCCAGCGGGGCCTCCTGCTCGTAGGCCGCGCGCCACCCCCACGGAATCCCCCGCGCCGGCGAGCGGCGCCCCATCACCCCCACGCCGCGCACGCCGAAGGGGAGCGTGTGGTCGCTCCCGAACAGCGCCGAGGCCAGCGAGTTGGTCACCCCGCTCCGCTCCGCACTCCCCGCGTCGCGCACGTCCACCTCCGCAAACAGCTGCACCGGCGGCAGCCCGCCAAACGCCGGCACCCGCCCCACCGCCAGCTGCCCCTTGAGCCGCGCGTCCCCCAGGCCGTACCGGGCGCGCCCCGTGAACAGCGCCCCGCCAACCCGCTGCGTCACCCCCGCCCCCACCGCCACCCCCTCGGCGCGATTCGCCCGCAGCAGGTCGCTCACCGACCGCCCCGTCACCCGCGGCTGCGCGGCGCGCGACAGCAGCGCGGCGGTCACCGCCGCCTCCGCCTGCGTGCGCGCCTGCGCCACCTCCTCGGGCGTGGCCACCTGCAGCGCCGGCGGGAGCACGTCCACCACCCGCCCCGCGAAGGGGTACGCCCGCTGCGAGTCCGGCCGCACGGCGCTCCATCGCGGCAGCGCCCGCACCGCCGGTGGCACCTGCTCGTTGACCGTGTACCCCCCCACCTCCCAGTGCCCGCGCACGATCCCCCGCGCCGGCAGCTCGAACCAGGTGCTCGCCCGCACCACCTCCACCTCCTGGCGGCGCGGCAGCCAGTACCGCTGCGCCACCAGCCCGTTCTCCAGCGTCACCACCAGCGACTCGATCCGCGTGTCCAGGATGGCCGCCCGGGTGAAGGTCATCGACAGCCGCACCACGGCGGCGGTCTCGCGGTCCAGGTACACCGAGCCGATCGCCGCCGGCTGCGACGGGTCGCGCGGCTGGAAGCGCACTTCGTCCACCAGGATCGTCCGCCCCGGCAGCTGGATGGTCACCGGCGTCCCCCGCACATACCGGTAGCGCCCCTCGGCCCCGGCCCCGAGGGGGTGCGGCACGTCGCGCACGTCCTGCCCGTCCCCCAGCCGGATCCGATCGGGGAGGTTGTCCAGCACCACGCCGTACCGGTCGCGGTAGTACTGCACCTGCGCGGGGAGCAGCGTCGTGTCGCGCCGCCCCAACAGCCGCTGGGCGCTCCGCCCCGGCTGCCACCAGGCGATGCGCAGCGCCAGCTCCTCGCTCTGCACCACGCGGGGGGGGATCAGCCCGCCGTCGCCCAACTGCCCCAGGAACGCCAGGAAACCGTGCGCGTCGGCCTCGTAGGAGAGGAGCGTGCTGTCGGCCAGCTGCCCCTGCCGGCGGGTGATGGCGCGGGCCACCAGCGAATCCAGCTGGGGATCCCGGTGGGGATCCAGCCGGGGATCCAGCTGGGGAACCCCCAGGGAATCCGGGCGCGTACCCACGCGCCCGCCGGACTCCTGCGCCGGCAGCACGCGCCCTCCAGAGCCGAGCAGCAGCCCCCACACACCAATGGTGGCGGCAAGGCAACGGCTCACCCCGCGAAGGCGGGGAAGCGCGGGGCGCGACTCACGGGGGGCGGCGAGCGTCATGATGGGGAATGGGGACGGCCGGGAGGGCAACCTACCCGTGGCCGGGCGCTAGGCGCCAGCGGGACCACCCTCTAGACTCCGGCAGCCCGGTCCGTCTGCCGGGTCTTCCCTCCTCTCCCGCCCTCCGCTCCCATGCGCGTGCGCTCCCTGCCGTTTGCGGCAGCCGCCCTCCTGCTGGCGGCCTGCTCCCCAGCCAAGAAGCCCACCCCTGCCCCCACCCCGACCGGCAACGCCGGCCGCCCCGCTGCCGCGTCGGCGGCCCCGGCCGGCGCGCCGGCACAGCCCGGACAGCCCGGCGGCGGTCAGCCCGGCAATGGCCAGCCCGGTGGCGGCCAGCCTGGCGGCGGCCAGCCCCCGGCCGGCCTCCCCGGCGGCATCGCCGGCCTCGCGGGCGCCCTGGGCGGCCAGGCCGATCCCAACCCGCGTCCCTACGCGCAGGTCATCACGCCGCGCGCCAAGAGCAAGAGCGGCGTCTTCGGCGTGCACCAGGTGGGGTCGCGCCTCTTCTTCGAGATCCCGGCCGCCGAGCTGGGGAAGGACTTCGTCATCACCACCGTCCTGGCCGGCACCCCGGCGGGGATCAGCGTGCGCGGCACCCTCACCGGCGGCGACCGCGTGCTCCGCTTCGAGCGGCGCGACAACCGCGTGTACGTGCGCGACGTGAACTTCGACAACGTCGCCACCGATCCGCGGCAGCAGACGGCGAGGGCGATGCAGCTCATCGAGTTCTTCCCCATCCTCGCCGCGCTCAACGTGGAGGCCTACGGCAAGGACTCCAGCGCCGTGGTCGAGGTGACGCGCATGTTCACCGGCGGGGTGCAGGAGTTCACCGCCGGCGGGCGCCGCGCCAGCGTGGACGCGAGCCGCTCCTTCATCGAGAAGTTCGCCGCCTTCGCGCGCAACGTGAACGTCACCGCCACGCAGACCTTCACGCCGCAGGGGGGCGGGCTCCCCGGCGGGCTCTCCATCCCCGGGCTGGGGGGCGGCGGCGGGCCGGGCGCCACCACCGAGTCGTACACCTTCTCCATCGTGAAGCTCCCCGACGTGCCCATGATGCCGCGCCTCAACGACGCGCGCGTGGGGTACTTCGGCGAGAGCAAGACCGACTTCGGCTCCCCCGAGCAGCGCGTCCTCCCGCGCCGCTACATCGCCCGCTGGCGCCTCGAGTGCTCCGACCGCAAGGTCGGCGCCCTGTGCGCGCCGAAGAAGCCCATCACCTACTACGTGGACCCCGCCACCCCCGCGTGGCTGGTGCCGTGGGTGAAGGCCGGCATCGAGGAGTGGCAGCCCGCCTTCGAGGGCGCCGGCTTCAGCCAGGGGATCGTCGCCGCCGAGGCCCCGAAGGACAACCCCGACTTCTCCGGCGAGGACGCGTCGGTCGCCATGGTCCGCTGGCTCCCGTCGCCGGTGGCCAACGCCGTGGGCCCCAGCACCACCGACCCGCGCACCGGCGAGATCATCGACGCCGACGTCCAGATGTACCACAACATCATGGACCTGCAGCGCAACTGGTACTTCTCGCAGGTGGGGCACCTCGACCCGCGCGCGCAGAAGTTCCCCTTCCCCGACTCGCTGATGGGGCGCCTCGTGCAGTTCGTCGTGGCGCACGAGGTGGGGCACACCCTGGGCTTCCCGCACAACTTCAAGGGGAGCTCCATGTACCCGGTGGACTCCATCCGCAGCAAGACGTGGGTGGCCAAGATGGGGCACTCCCCGTCCATCATGGACTACGCGCGCTTCAACTACATCGCGCAGCCCGAGGACGGCATCGCCCTGGGCGACCTGGTCCCCAAGGTGGGCCCGTATGACCGCTTCGCCGTGAAGTGGGGGTATTCCCCCATCGCCGGCGCGAAGACCCCCGAGGAGGAGGTGGCCACCCTCGACCGGTGGGCGCGGATGCAGGACTCCGTCCCGTGGTACCGCTTCGCCAGCGACGCCGGCGCCGGCGGCGCCGACCCCGGCGAGCAGTCCGAGGCCATCGGCGACGCCGACGCCGTCCGCAGCACCCGGCTGGGCTTCCGCAACCTCGCCCGCGTGATGAAGCTCGCCGAGCCCGCGGCCACCCAGGACAAGACCGCCGACTTCTCGCTCCTCCGCACCACCTACCAGAACGTCATCGGCCAGTGGGGGACGGAGGCCAACCACGTCACCCGCATCGTCGGCGGCGTGGACAAGCAGGAGAAGGTCGTCGGGCAGGCGGGGCCCGTGTACGTCCCGGTGTCGCGCGCGCGGCAGAAGGAGGCGATGCGCTTCCTGAACGACGAGGTGTTCAGCACGCCGCAGTACCTCATCGTCCCGTCCATCCTGCGCAAGCTGGAGACCGACGGCAACATCAACCGCATCACCGGCGCCCAGGCGCGCGCCCTGTCGTCGCTGGTGGCCAACCAGCGGCTGCAGCGCATGGTCGAGCTCGAGGCGATGGCCGCCCCGGGGCAGGGGTACCCGCTGGGGGAGATGCTCACCGACCTGCGCCGCGGGCTGTGGGCGGAGATCTACGGTGGCAAGCCCATCGACGCCTACCGCCGCCGCCTCCAGGCCACCTACCTCGAGGCGATGGCCAGCAAGATCAAGCCCGCCGCCCCCTCGGCGCAGGAGGCGGCCCTCGCCCAGTTCATGGGCGGCGGGGCGGTGAACACCCGCGACTTCCGCCCCCTGCTCAAGGACGAGATGCGCACGCTCGACCGGGAGCTCGCCGCGGCCATCGGGCGCACGGGCGACCGCACCAGCCGCGCGCACCTGCAGGACGCGCGCGACCAGATCCGCAAGATGCTCGACGTGGACGAGGACTGAC
>JAGWYS010000361.1 GCA_018969225.1 Gemmatimonadota bacterium
CGGAGGTATGCCAAGGTCTCGTTCATGCCTTCTCCTCGCTGGCCGCTATCCACCGGTCCAGCCAGTCAATCGCCATATCGCTACGCCGCCTGGTACCCGCGCCCCAGAGCGCACTCGCCACGACCCCCGGCGTGGGGAAGCCGTCCTCTCCCGGCATCGCCCCCGGAGCCTCCAGGTCGCCCGCGTGACGGCGCAGCCACGCGCGCATACGGACCGCCTTGTCTAGCCACATCTCCCCGTCGGCAATGCGCCGCGCCTCGGCAATCGTCCCCGGCCGCAGCCCGTCGCCCCCGCGCCCTTGCTCCACCCACGCCAGCCCCTGCGCCGCCGCCTCGCGCATCCACGCCGGTACGTCCATCGGGTCGGCATAGTCGTCGGAGGCCGCTTCCGTCGCACGCTGCGGCGTCGGGCCATTGCCGTGCCCCACCAAGAAGCGCCCGCCCGCCGATGGCCGCGTCACGATGTCGCACGCGAGCAGCCGCGCGATGCCCAGCACCCGCCGCCCTCCCGGCGCGAGCCGTGCTACCGCGTCGATCGACAGCCCCACCGCCGGTACGCGTTGCGCCGTCGCGTCCTCCTGTGGCGTGCGCGCGCCCGTGCCGTTCACCGACATGCGTGCGAGGTCGCCCACGTATTGCGCGTGCCCAATCAGCCGAAGGCGCGCCCGTGCCTCAGCAACCCCGCGGTCCTCATGGAGGTACGGGCCGCTGTACTGCCCCACGAGGTCGCGCACCGTGCGAACCGTGCCCGGAGGCGTCCCCGCGGGCGTGTGGTCCACGTACGCGTGCAGCCCCTCCGCTTGCGCCACCACGTCCTCCACCGCCTGCCGGGTGTACTCGCGCCCGGAAAGCGCCACGCCCTCGCGGAGCAGGGTCACCGTCCACTCGACGCTCACGGCGCGCCTCCCTCTAGTGCCTCATCTGGTCGCGCCACCCCCGCCAGCCCGCGCCACATCCGCCCCGCTTCCTCGTTGGTCAGCCAGCCGAGCGACGCCGCCTGCGCTACCGCCGCCGTCGCGGCGTTGACGTTCGTCGCGCGTGTGGACTGCTTGTGTTCTTCCATCGGTTCGCGGTACGTCACCGTCACCCGCGCATCAACATCCGCCCGGAGCCGCCCCGCCCCACGCGCCGCCACCAGCACGCGCATCGCCAACCGCTCGAGGATGCGCCGGAGCATGTCCTGTCGCCGCCTGGTGCGCTTGGTGATTGTCAAGTTCATCTCGGTCGCGGTCGCGCGGTTCGCGTTGCCGCCTTCGGCCAGCAGGATGTGTTCCGGCATCAGCACCCCGGTCGCCACGATCAACCGGAGTGCGCGCCCGTCGCTCTGGACGGCGTCGGAGGCTACGTGCGGTTGCACCGCCTTCCAGCTCTCGTGTTCGCCGTGAAACAGGATGCTGCCGGGTTCCGGCGGGTACGCCTCGTACTCGCGGCGCAGTGCCTCAAGATCGTCGCGTCGCGCGCCGTTGATCGTGACCTCGTACACAAAGGACGCCTTGAGCTTGTTTAGGCGCACGCGGTCGACCAGCCACTCCTTGTACCGGGCCAGCCAAGGGAGGACGACCGCGAGATCGCTTCGGCCACGCGGGCTTCCCCCCACGGCGTTCACTTTCCAGTGGTCCACCGTGGCGGCGTCAATCCACTCCGCTGCCGTCGGCGCGCCCGTCGCGGCGAGTGGCCGGTACAGGTACGCCGTCGCGGTCTCCGGGTCGTC
>JAGWYS010000362.1 GCA_018969225.1 Gemmatimonadota bacterium
GGGACGCCGGGGCAGGCCATCGCGCCCGCCACCACGCCCGCACGCCCAAAATGACGGGTCGCTGACGCCCCGGGGACACCATGCGCGTGCGGAGCGGGACACCGCACCGCCGCACCCGGACGCCTCGTCATGACCCTCCCGATCGCCCCAGCTCCCGCCACCACCACCCGCCACCACCCGCACGCCCCCGCGCCCACGACGGCCGCGCGCACGGACACCCCCCCCGGTGCCCCCGCCCGCCCGTCCGCACGCGCCCGGCGCGCGGTCGCCGGCGCCACGATCGCCCTCCTGCCCCTGCTGGCAGCCGCGATCGTCCTCGCCGCCCCGCCGCTGACCCCCATGGCCCTTGCGCGCGCCCTGCACGGCGCACGTCTGCGGTTGCACGGGGCCACGGTAGACCCCTATCCCGCCTCGCGCCTCCAGCAGGCGGCCAACGATTGCGGGGTGGCGGTGGCCCACGAACTGGCGCGACTCCGACACCAGGCCCTCCCGGATGCGGCGGCCCGCGCGGCCCTGCCGCTCACCCCCCACGGCATCACGCTCGACGCCCTCGCCGCCGGACTCGGCGCGCTGGGCCACCCAGGCTCCGTGCTCCGGCACGCGTGGGACACCCCGCTGCAGCCGCACGACGTGGTCCTCCTCCGCACGCACCACTACGTCCTCGTCCTCGCCGCATCCGCCACCCGCGTGAGCTACTACGACCCCATGGTGGGGCGCGTCCACCTCGCGCGCGAGGCCTTCCGGCAGGACTGGACCGGCAAGCTCATCCGGCCGCGCCACTCGGCGCCGCCGATCACCCCATAGCACCAGGAGAACGCCATGCGCACCACCCGCACACGCCGCACCAGGATGGCCGCCGTCGCCACCGCGCTCGCGCTGGCCATGACGCCGGCCACCCCGCTCACGGCCCCGGTCGCAACCCCGCTGGCCACCACATCAATCGCCAGCGCCACCATCCCCGCCACCATCCCCGCCTCGGTCCCTGTCTCGGCCGAAATCGGGGGCGGCCCCGGCCTGACCTGCCTCGGCTGCATCGTCGCCGGCACGGTGGCCGTGCTGGAACTCGGACCCGTCATCATCATCTCCCACGCCGTCACCGGCGGCGCCTCGTCGGTCGCCGCAGGGAGCGCGATCGCCGCGTGCGTCGCCGCCTGCTGGGCCTACTTCACCAAAGAGGACTGACCCATGACCGCCATGCGCAGCCGGACACCGCTCGCCGCGGCGGCCACCGCCGCACTCCTCCTCACCCACCTCACCGCTCCAACCGCCACCCCCGCCCCCCGCCCGGAAGCCGGCGGCGGATGGGACGAAGTCGTCTGCGGGGCCTGCGTCGCCGCCGGCACCGTGGTCCTCTTCTCCGGGGCCGCCGGATGGGGCGTGCTGCTGGCCAACCCCAGCCTCACCGGCGGCGTGATCGGCATGTGCCTCAACGCCTGCCGCAGCGCCATCAAGGAGGCGCAACAGTGATGAACCCCCCGTCGCGATGGCGCCAATGCCTCGCGGCAGGGACCCTCGGCGCGCTGTGCCTCCTGGGCACAGCGCGCGCACTGCGCCCCACCGCCGCACCCGCCTCAACCGCCGCCATCCCCGCCGCCGCCCGCACGCAGCTCCACCGCTTCCACCTGGCCGTGCGCGCCACGCTGCACGGCACCCCGCCGGACACGCCGCTCCTGCTCCTCCGCGACGACTGCCCCGCCTGCCACGC
>JAGWYS010000363.1 GCA_018969225.1 Gemmatimonadota bacterium
TGGGCCCGATGGCGGTGCGCCCCGACGGCGTGGGGGCGGTGGCGGGGCTGGCGCTGGCGGCGGCGCTGGCGCTGATCGCGCCCCACGAAAGCGCCGACGGGGTCATCGGCACCACCTTCCTGTCGCTGGCGCTCGACAGCGCCCCGGCGCTGCTGCTGGCGTGCGTGGCCGCCGGGCTCCTCCACGCGTGGATCCCCTCGGCGCCCCTGCAGTGGATCGGGCGCGGCGGCCCGCTGCGGCAGGCGGCCGCGGGGATGGCGGTGGGGCTGCCGCTCCCCATCTGCTCCTGCGGGGTGGTCCCGCTGTACCAGGGACTCGTGCGTCAGCAGGTGCCCACCGCCGCTGCCGTGGCGTTTTTGGTGGCCACCCCCGAGCTGGGGGTGGACGCCATCCTGCTGTCCATGCCGCTGCTGGGGACGCCGTTCACGGTGGTGCGCGTGACCGCCGCCATGGTGGCCGCGGTCACGGTGGCGCTGCTCATGGCGCGCGTGCGTGCGACGCCCTCGCGGCGGACGCTCCCGCAGGCGGTGGCGCCGATTCCGATGTCCCGGTGGCGCGTGGCGCTGCGCACCGGTGCGGTGGAGCTGGTGGATCACACCACGCCGTGGGTGCTCCTGGGGCTCCTGGTGGCGGCGCTCGCCGCGCCGCTGCTGGCGGGGAGCTGGGTCACGCGCCTTCCGCCCGTGGTGGACGTCCTCGCCTTCGCCGCGCTGGGGGTGCCGCTCTACATCTGCGCCTCGGCGTCCACCCCGCTGGTGGCGGTGCTGGTCGCCGCCGGCGTCTCCCCCGGCGCGGGGCTGGCGCTCCTCATCACCGGCCCCGCCACCAACGTGGCCACCTTCGGCGTGCTGGCCCGCCTGCACGGCCGCCGCTTCGCGGCCGTCTTTGCCGTGGCCATGACGGGGATCGCCGTGCTGCTGGGGTTCGCGGTGAACCACCTCCTGCCGCCGCTTGCGCTGCCGCCGGTGGCCGCCACCTCCCCCGAGGCGCACAGCGCGGTGGCGTGGGGCGCGCTGGTGGTGATGACCGTGCTCGTGGCCGGGTCGCTGCTGCGCCGCGGCCCGCGCGACTTCGTGGGGGAGCTGCAGTTCACCCCCCACGCGCACGACGCGTGAGCGCACGCGCGTGAGGCGCCGCCCATGATGCCATTGGTGCTGCTGGCGGGGTTCCTCGGCGCCGGCAAGACGCACTTCCTGACCCGGCTGCTGCCGCGCCTGGCCGCGGCGGGGGTGCGCCCGCACGTGGTGCTCAACGACTTCCGCAACGCGCGCATCGACGCCGCGCGGCTGGCGCAGCTGGAGGCGCTGGTCACCCCGCTGGCGGGCGACTGCGTCTGCTGCGGCTCCCTCACCGAGCTGCTGGACGTGCTGCGCGCCATCCCGGACGACCCGCGCGGCGCGGTGCTGGTGGAGGCCAACGGCGCCACCGAGACCGACGAGCTGCTCGCCTACCTCACCATGGACCGGCAGTTGGCGCACTGCACGCCGCCGCTGCAGGTGACGGTGGTGGACGCCGGGCGCTGGCAGAAGCGGTGGTGGCACAACGCGCTGGAGGCGGCGCAGCTGCGCACCGCCACTCACGTGGTGCTCAACTGGGGCGAACGGTGCGGCGCGCGGCGGCTCACCGAGGTGGAGGCGGCGGTGCGCACGCTGGCCCCGGAGGCGCGCGCCACCACCCCCGAGCGCTTCGCCGACGAGCTGGCGG
>JAGWYS010000126.1 GCA_018969225.1 Gemmatimonadota bacterium
CGGCTGGGGACGCCAGAGGCGGCGGCCGCCGTGCGCCGTCTTGCGGCCGCCCCGGAGTTCCAGGCGCGGGCGTGGGCCGTCACGGCCGCGCGGCTGCTGAAGGACAGCACCACCCTGCGCCGGCTCGCGCGCGATCCGGCCCCCACCGTGGCCGCGGCCGCCATCACCGCGGCGGATGACGCGCTGCGCGCCGTCCGGGGCAACCATGCGGGGCTGGTGCTGGCCGGCGCGGAGTTCCTGAAGGGTACGCCGGCGCTGGCCACGGCGCGCCCCGCGCTGGTGACCGCCTTCGAGCGGCTGACGGCCGCGCACCCCATCACGTGGCGGGACCCGCGCGTGGCGCTGCTGGAGCGCATCGTCGAGGCCGGCGACGCCACGCCGGCGGCGTGGCTCGAGCAGCGGCTGGGCGACGCGGACCCGGCGGTGGCGGCCATCGCCGCCCGGGCGCTGTCGGCGCGCGCCGGGCGCCCCGTGACGGCGCAGACGCGCGCCTTGCCGGAGCCCCCCTTCCCCGCCGAGTCTGTGCTGGTGGCACTGCGCGGCGCCACCGCGCGCATCACCATGGCCGGTCTGGGCACCATGACGGTGCGGCTGGACCCGGACGACGCCCCCGCCACGGTGGCCGCCATCGTGGCCGTGGCGGACGCGGGTGCCTACGACGGTCGCACGCTGCACCGCGTGGTCCCCAACTTCGTGCTGCAGGGGGGGAGCCCGGGGGCCGACGAATACGACCCGGCCACGACGTTCTTCATGCGCGACGAGGTGGGCGGGCGCCATCGGCGCGGCACGCTGGGGATTTCCACGCGCGGGCGCGACACCGGCGACGGGCAGCTGTTCTTCAACCTCGTGGACAACGTCCGCCTGGACCACGACTACACGGTGTTCGGCGAGGTGGTGGAGGGGCTGGACGTCATGGACCGCGTGCAGGAGGGGGCGGTGATCGCGTCGGTGCGCATCCGGCGGGCGCCCCCGGGGTCCGGGGGGGACGCCGCCAGCGAGGGCGGTGTGGTGGGGGCGCGTACCCCCGCCTTCGCCCCCGATGGCGCCCTGGCCTTCGCGCTGGACGGGCACGTGTGGGTGGAGCACCAGGGGCGCACCACGCGTGTCACCGCCGGAAGTGCGTGGCATCGGGACCCGTCGTTCACGCGCGAGGGGGACACCCTGCTGTATGCCAGCGACAGCGCCGGCCACACCGTGCTCTGGCGCCGCGCGTGGCGTGCCGCGGGCGGGGCGGGTCCCGCCGAGCGGGTCACCGGCAGTCGCGACGGCGACGCCGCGCCGCAGGGGACCTCGGTATCCGGGCAGCTGCTGTTCACGCGGGGGCGCGGCGCCTCCAGCCGCGTGTGGATGCGCGAGGCCGACGGGCGGGAGCACCGGCTGACTATCGGGGACCGCACCGAGCGGCTCCCGCGCCTGTCCCGCGATGGACGGCTGGTGGCGTTCCTGGTGGACGAGGAGGCGGGACGCCAGGTGGTGGTGCGCGTGGTCCCCGGGGCCACCGATCGCCCCACGGATGCCCCCCCGGAACGGCGGGTCGCGGCCGACAGCACGGCAGAGTCGTTGGCGTGGGGCCCGGACGACCGGCTCGTGATCGGAGGGCGCGGTGGGGTGTCCGTGGTGCCGATGACCGGCGGATGGCGGCAGGCCGTGTCGCGGCAGCGCGCCGAGGTGGCGTGGTCGGCCGATGGCGTACGGCTGGCGGTGGCCCCCGTTGCCCCCGTGGCGGTGGCGTACAACGGCGATCCCGATCGCGGCCTGGACCGCGGCGCCCTGCGCCAGGAGGGGGCGCTGGCCCCGTTGGTGGTGATCCCCGCGCCGGCGCCGCCGGATGCGGCGGCGCGTGCGGTGCGAGCGTCCGCCCCGACGCCCCGCGCCATCGCCAACGCGGAGGCCTTCGACCGGGTGTGGGAACGGAGCGCGCAGCTGTACTTCGCCGGGCCCGAGGCGGCCGCCCGCCTCGCGGCGTGGAGGCGCGTGCGCGACGCGCAGCGCCCGCGGGCCGTGGCGGCCGGCAATGACAGCGCGCTGGCCGACGTGCTGCACGCCACGCTGCGCCAGCGCCCGCCGCTGCGCGCCGAGGCGCGGGGGCGCGCAGCGGTGTCGTCGGCGCATCCGGTGGCCACGGCGGCGGGGGTGGAGATCCTGCGGCAGGGGGGGAACGTGGTGGACGCCGCGGTGGCGGTGAGCTTCGCGCTGGGGGTGGTGGAGCCCGACGCCAGCGGGATCGGCGGCTACGGCCAGATGCTGGTGGCCCGCGCCGGGGAGCCCGCGCCCACGCTCATCGACTTCATGAGCCGGGTGCCCGAGGCGGCCGGGCTGGACAACCGCGCGCTGCTGGTGAACGGGCGGTACCCGTCGGACGGCCCGGTGCTCACCAACGTCCCCGGCACCGTGGCCGGGATGCACTTGGCATGGCAGCGGTACGGGAGCGGGCGGCTGCCGTGGAAGGCGCTGCTGGCGCCGGCCATCCGGGCCGCACGCGAGGGGTACGTCATCAGCGACGGCCTGGCCACCACGCTGGCCACGGAGCAGGCGGCCTTCCGGAAATACCCGGGGAGCGTGGCGCTGTTCTTTCGAGCTGGGGTCCCCCGGCCGGCGGGGGACACGCTCCGCAACCCCGACCTGGCGTGGGTGCTGGAGCAGGTGGCCGAGCGCGGGGCCGCGGGGTTTTACGAAGGAGAGGTGGCACAGCGCTGGGTGCGCGAGCTGCGCGCTGGCGGCAGCGCCATGACCGAGCGAGACCTCGCGCGCTACTTCGCCGTGGAGCGCGCCCCGGTGCGCGGGAGCTATCGGGGGCACACGGTGTTCTCCAGCGCGCCACCGGTGAGCGGCGGCGCGGAGCTGGTGGCGCGCCTCAACCTGCTGGAGCAGCACGCGGCGCCGCGACCGTACCCGGACGACGCTCCCACGCTGCATGCGATGCTGGCGGCGTGGCAGCTGGTCCCCTCCACGCGGGGGCGGGTGGCCGACCCCGCCTTCTGGCCGGTGCAGGTGGAGCCGATCACCAGCCGCGACACGGCGCGCGCACGGTGGGGGTGCTTCTCCCCGGCGCGCGCGCTGACGGCGGCGGAGCTGCGCGGCGAGCCGCTGCCGTGCCTGAAGCGCGCGGCCCCTCCCGCCACCGGCGGGGTGGACCCCGTGCCGGGGCGCCCCGGCCTGGAGATGGCGGGAGCGTTCCCCATGTCGGCGTGCGTTGGCGACCACGCCCCCGAGGCGGGCGCCTGCCGCGCCGCCGGCACCACGGCGTTCGTGGTGGCCGACGCGGACGGCAACGTGGTGGCCGTGACGCAGACGCTGGGGACGTGGGGGGGCACCTTTCACGTGCCGCCGGGGCTGGGCTTCCTGGCCAACGACAAGCTCACCTCGTACGGCACCGACCCCGCGCAGTACGGGGCGCGGCTCCCCTTTGCGCGCCATGGCAGCACGCTGGCGCCCACCATCGTGTACAAGGACGGGCGCCCGATGTTTGCCGTGGGCGCCGCCGGCAACGCGTGGATCACCAGCGCCGTGTACCAGGCGGTGGTGGGGGCGGTGGACTTCGGCCTGGGGGCGCAGGCGGCGCTGGAGCAGCCGCGCTTCCTCCCCGGGGGCGGAGGGGCCGCCGGGCGCCCCATGGTGCAGGTGGAAGACGGTTTCGCGCCGGCGGTGATGCAACAGCTCCGGACGCTGGGGTACGACTTGCAGCCGGTCTCATTGCGCGGCGAGCTGCGCGAGGGGTATGGCGCGGCGGTGCGCATCGACCGCGGCACCGTCACCGCCGGCGCCGACCCCCGCCGCGCTGGCGCGGCGGGGGCCGTGCCCGACGGTGTCAGCGGGAAGGGTTCACCGCCACGGTCACCCTGACCGGCTGCACCGCCTGCTGCGCCCGCGGCACCACCAGCAGGCGCACGCGCAGCGTCAGCCGTCCGTCCTCCGTGGCGGTGAGGGCGGCCTCGGGGACCGGCGCGCGAAGCAACGCGCGCTCGCGGATCGCATCCTCCGGCGTGGGGGGCGCCTCGTCGAACGCCAGACGCACCGCGCCGTCCAGCACGGTGCCTCGCGCCACCACGCGGTCCCCGCGCCGCACGGGAATGCGCAGGCGTTTGTCCATCCGCGCCACCACCGGCATCAGGACCGTGGCCTGGGGGCAGGCGTCGGACAGTGCCAGCGTCTGGTCGGGAAAGTCGCGGGCGAGGATGACGGCGCCCTCCTCCGCCTCCCCCTCGGAGGGGAGCGGCCACCCAGACCGTGCGGTGCGGGACGGCGGCACCACGAGCCCGGTGGCCATCGCATCCAGCAACGACGGCGCGGGCTGAAGCGCGGCCTCCATGACCGAGTCGGTGGCGTTGGCCGGAATGGGGCGCGCAGCATCCGAGCGGACCGGCCAGCGCAGGCTGACCCGCCACGCCCCATCGCGGCTCAGCCCCTCGAACCAGAAGTGCGCCCCCGCCCCCGGCGTCAGGTAGCGGATCCCCTCGAGCGCATCACCACGGATCGGCCGCACCAAGAGGCGGGGAACGGCGGAATCCACCGACCAGTGTTCCGGCAGGCGCGCTGGCAGGCGGCTGTCGGTGACGAGAAACCCGCAGAGACGGCGCGTGGCCGCATCCTCCACGCGCGGACGCACGGACAGGCGCACGGCGGAGTCCCCGGGCACTCGGCCGGTCCACCCCGGCGCTTCCTGCTGCCATTGGACCGCGGCCACGCCCAGCCCCGGGGGGAGCGCCACCCGCGGGGGAACGACGCCATCGCGCCCATCGCCGGAACACCCCGCGGCCAGCACGGCGGTCGCCACGGCCCGGAGCCCCCCCGGACGCAACACGGCCCGGGCGACTGCCCGGGCCGTGCGCTGCCGTTGCCCCCCGCCGCCGTTGGCCACCCGGCGGAACGGGGGGAAGATCACGGCGGGGTGGGGCTGCTGGCGGCGCCCGTGCCGCCGAAGGTGTAGAACGCATCGCCCTTCACGCCCAGCTCCTTGGCGGGGACGGGCATCTCGCGCGGCGTGCCGGCCAGCAGCCCGCCAGCCACGCGCCGGCGCTGGTAGAAGGGGATGGGCCCCAACCCGAGCAGTTCCACCTCCTGCTCGTAGACGAGCTTCTGCAGCAGCGACGCCTGCCCCTCGGCGGCGGTGGCCGGCGACAGCCCGCCGCGATCCACGCGCGTGGCGTTGATGAGGTTGGCCGCCGTGGCCAGGCTCCCCCCCGAGCGGCGCAGCTCCGCCTCCGCCCAGACCAGGTCGTTCACATGGCGCGTGATGACCGGAGCCGGGCCGAAGCCGCCGTAGATGCCGTTGGGCGACTGCTCACCCGACCGGTCGTAGCGGATGTGCCCGATGTTGGACTGGTGGTACATGCCGCGGGCCGGGCGGAAGATCTCGGCGCGGGAGTACACGAAGTCCGTGCCGGCGCGCGCCGTCTTGGGGACGGTGCCGAAGTAGCCGAAGAACTCCGGATCGTCCGGACCGAAGGAGCCGTCCCCCATGCGCCGGTCCGCCGAGTTGGGCTGCCGGTTGCCGCCATCGGGGTACGGATGCCGCTGCGTGGCCGGGTCGATGAGCGCCGCCACGCGGGTGCTCACGCGCCCGCCGTCGAAGGCGTTGAACCAGTACAGGATGTCATGGCACCACGAGCTGCAGCCGTCGCCGGTGAAGACGAAGTCGAACTTGCTGTTCCCGGCGGAGATCCCGCCCGCGGCCAGCTGCGCCACCGCCCCCCAGTCCACCGTATTGTTCTCCTCGGGGGTGCGGGGGTAGTAGGCCAGCGTCATCGCGGCGATGGTGCGGGCGATGGCGGCGATCTGGGTGTTGGAGTACGCGGTGCCGTTGGTCCACCCGGCCGGGGTGGTGAAGGTGTTGGCGGCGGCGATGGTGGCCGCGCTGGTGAGCGCCGCCACGGCCGCGTCCCGCACCTGCTTGCGGTTCCGGTACTCCAGCTTGGCCAGGTCGGTGTTCTCGTCGATGACGTAGCCCTTGTCGTAGTTGAGGGCGATGCCGCTGAGGGCGGCGCCGCGCATCAGCTCCGAGACGGCCTCGGCGCGGCGCGTGTTGGCGGCGGTGCCGATGACGAGGTTGTTCTTGCGGATCGCGGTGAGGACGTCCACGGCCGAGGAGATGACCGAGTAGTACCCCTCCCAGTACGCGATCATGGTGGTGCGCTCCGCCGACGCCAGGTCGTTCTTGAAGGCGCGCGTGTTGCGCGTGCCGTCCGGGTCGATGGAGGAGTAGAAGTTCATGTTGTAGTTGTTCCACGAGGCCGAGTACGCCTGGGCCATCGTGTTGAGGGGGCCGCCCCCCTCCATCCCGTCGTACGTGTTGAACCACGTGCGCAGCGTGCCGGCGGCCACCTGCTCGATGGCCAGCGGGTCGGCGAGCGCGCGCGCCGCATCGGGCGCGTTGGGGTTCACCACGTCGAGGGAGTTGCAGCCCGCCAGGAGGAGGGCCCCCAGGGTGGCCGCGCGGGCGCGCTGTCGCATGGTCGGGGTGCTCCGGGTGAGGGGGCTCACAGGCCGAGCTCCAGCATGAACGTGAACGTCTTGAAGATGGGATACGTGAAGTAGTCCACCCGGTAGGCGAAGGGGTTGCTCCCGCCTCCCGAGACGTCCGGATCATAGCCGGAGTACTTGGTGGAGGTGAAGAGGTTGCGCCCGACGATGCCGAGCTTGGCCGTGCGGTCGTCCCCCAGCCCGAGCTTGCGGGCCAGCGCCCGCGGCACCTGGTAGTTCAGCGCCAGCTCGCGCAGGCGGACGTAGCTCCCGTCCTCCACGAAGTACTCGTTCGCGTTGAAGTTGTTGTAGAAGACGATGTAGTACGACGTGGGCTTCTTCTCCGCCTCGGGCTTCCCGCGCTGGTCGAACACCGGGTCGCGCTCGTCGAAGAAGGGCCACTGGCGGGTATAGTTGTAGATCTGCCCGCCCTGCACCCAGTTCACCACCGCCGTGAGGGCGAAGGACTTCCAGTTGAGCTGGGTGTTGAAGTTCAGGTTGAAGTCGGGATTGACGTCGGCGATCTGGAACAGGTCGCCCCCCTTGTCGTCCAGGAACTTGATGGGGCGCTCGTTGACCGTGCGCCACCCGGACTTGGCCACGTAGAACCCCTCCTCGTTGAGCACGTAGTCGCCCGCGGTGCCCGTGAGCCGCCTGTTCGTGATCATGCTGTTGAGCTGCTCGGCGGTGCGCACCCACTTGCTCCCGTACACGATCCCGAACGGCTCGTTGGGGGCGAGGCGGAAGATGGTGGTGTTGGCCACCGGGCCCACCAGGTACGGCGGCACCGAGAGCGCGGTGACCGTCTGCCGCGTGCGGTCGCCGGCGATGTTGAGCCGCCAGAGGAAGTCCTTCTTGGAGGCCAGCACCGCGCCCAGCAGCAGCTCGTGCGTGCGGCCATGCAGCGAGCCGCCGTTGATCCACTGGTTGCGGAACCCGGTGGCCGAGGACACCGGCACGTTCAGGATCTGGTCGTCGGTGATCTTGCTCGAGTAGCTGTACTCGAGCGTGAAGTTCTTGAGGAAGCTGAGGTTGAACCCGCCCTCGATCTCGCGCGAGAAGGCCGGGCGCAGGTTCGGGTTCCCCAGCGTGACCTTCACCGGGCTCCCCCCCTGGATGGCGAACTGCTCGTACTGCGCGTCGAACACGGGGCGCAGCCCCGCCTCGCCGTACGAGGCGCGCAGCTTGAACTCGTCCACCCCGGGGAGCTTGAGGTCCTCCGACACGCGCCACGCCCCGGAGAGCCGCCGGAACAGCCGGCTCCGCTGGTCGGCGCCGAACAGCGACGACTGGTCCTGCCGCACCAGCCCGTCGATGATGTACTTGTCCTTGATGTCGAAGGTGGTGATGGCGAAGAAGTTCTGGTTGCGGATCGGCTGCGTGAACGAGCCCGGGATGATGGGGTTCTCCGGGTCGCGCGAGGCCGCCGCGAACTCCGACACCCGCGGCACCGTGAGCGCCGAGGCGAACACGCTGGTCCCGCGGTTCTCCTGGTCCTCGTACACCCACGCCAGCTTCGTCGTGTTGGTGAACCACGACGTGCTCTTCTGCGCCGTCAGGGTGGCGCCCAGGTTGTACGCCTGCGTCTCGCTGCTGCTGCTGGAGAGCGACCCCTTGTTCACCGTCCCCACGGAGCTGATGAAGCCGACGGGGACGAACGACTTGAACACCGTCGAGCCGCGGTCGAAGTTGGTGTTGGCCTCCGCCGTCAGCCACGAGGCGGGGCGGTAGCGCACCTTGAGCGTGCCGGTGAACCGCGTGCGGTCGTTGCTGTTCTGGATGGTGTTCCAGCGGTACAGCGGGTTGCTCAGGTTCCCCGAGTTGGGGGGCTGCCGGATCGCCGCCTTGTACGGCGTGCCGTCCGGGTTCTTGTCCAGCAGGTTGATGTTCGGCTCCAGGAAGCGCAGCCCGAACCACTCGTTCCCCGAGCTGTCATCGGCCTGGTCGGCGGTGGACTGCCCGTAGAACGCCCCCGTCTGCACGTCCAGCTTGGGGTGCAGCGACAGGTCCAGGTTCATGCGGAAGTTCTGCCGCCGGAAGCCGTCCAGCAGGTTGGCGATGCCGCCGTCCTTGGTGTTCTGGAACGACGCGCTGAAGTTGGAGGTGGCGTTCCGCTGCCCCACCGAGATGTAGTTGGTCATGAACTGCCCGGGGCTGAACACCTGCCCCAGCTGGTCGTACACCACCGGATACGCGTTGTCCGAGATCAGGTCGGTCTCGCGCACGCGGTTGCCGTTGGCGTCGCGCACGAACTGCCCGGTGGCGTCCACGCGGTAGGCGTGCGAGAAGTTCTGCGAGACGAACTTCCGCAGCTCGTTCGACCCCATCTCGTTGCGCACCGTCACGCTGGTCTGCCCCTGCGCCAGCGCCGCGCCGCGCTTGGTGAAGATCTGCACCACGCCGTTGGCCGCGTCCGAGCCGTACAGCGAGCTGGCCGCGGCCCCCTTGATCACCTCGATCCGCTCGATGTCCTCGGCGTTCACGTCCGCCAGCGAGATGCGGGTGATCGTCCCGTCCACGATGATCAGCGGGTCCTGCCCCCCGGTCAGCGAGGTCGGCCCGCGCAGCCGGATCCGCGGCGCCGAGCCCGGCTCGCCGTTCACCGCCGTCACGCTCGCCCCCGCCACGCGCCCGTTCAGCGTCCCCAGCGGCGACTGCGCCGGCGCCTCCTTGATCTGCGCGTTGTCCACCGCCGCCACCGCGAACGTCGTCTTCTTCTGCGAGGTGGCGTCCGACACGCCGGTGGTGACCACCGCCTCCAGGTTCAGGATGTCCTTCTCGAGGTCGAAGTTCTGCTCGCTCCGCCCCGCCGCCAGCGTGACCGTCCGCCGGATCGGCCGGTAGCCGATGTAGCGGGCCACGAGGGTCACCGGCTTGCCTGCGACCCGCCCCGCATCCACCGTAAAGGTGTACCGGCCGTTCGCGTCCGTGACCGCGCCCGCGGCGAGCTCCGCGATCCCCACGTTCGCGCCCCCCAGCGGTTCTCCCGCCGAGGTGACGCGTCCCGTGATGACCGCCTGCCCCTGTGCCCGCAGTGCCTGCGGAACCGCGGTGACAGCCAACGTGACGGCGACGGCGACCAACCGACGCACGAGGTGTGACATTCGTACTCCTGTCCGTGAAAGGGTGCATCCCGGGACTGCCCGCCTCGGCGGGGGGATCAGACGATTTTGCAGCCGTCTGTCCCATCCTGCAACCGAAATCACGACGATCGCGTCACATAGCCGACACACCCTCTCCCCTTTGCCCCCTCTGCGCGTGCCCCTGCGCCCCCTGACCGCGATTGCGTGTGCCGCCCTCGCGGCCTCTGGCGCGATCGTCCGCCCCGCCCCCCTCGTTGCCCAGCGCCCGGGCGCGCTCGCGGCCACCTTCCAGGGGCGCGTCTACGACGCGGTCTCCGGCGCCCCCATCGCTGGCGCCACCGTCACCGCCACCTCGGCGGGGCTCAGCGCGCGCTCCGACTCGCTCGGGCGATTCCAGTTGCCGGGATTGCCCCCGGGGATCGTGCGCCTGCTGGTGACCGCCCCGGGCTACCAGCGCGGCCCCCTCACCCTCCCCTTCGCCCCCCGTGAGGTGCTGGAGCGCGAGCTGGAACTCGAACCGCTCGGAAACGCCGCCGCCACGGATTCCGCGCCGCGCGCGCAGCGCCTGCCGGCCGTGCCCGTCACCGCCATGCCGGGCATGGGAAATCGATTCATCGACTTCGAGCGCCGCCGCGCCACCGGCCGCGGCCAGTACCGCACCCGCGACGAGATCGACGAGGGACAATACAACTCCCTCCAGGACATCCTCCGCAACATGCGCGGCGTGCAGATGCTGTGCGGCGGCGGCTCCTGCCTCGCGCAGATGGTGCGCGCCCCCATGGGGTGCCCCCCGCTGTACATCGTGGATGAGCGGGAGGACAACGCCTTCGGCCCCACCGTCGCCCTGCGCGACATCCAGGGGCTCGAGGTCTACACCGGCGCCGGCGACGTCCCCGGCGAATTCGCCGGCACCAACGCCGGCTGCGGCGTCATCGTGATCTGGACCACCAACGGGCGCGCCCAGCGCCGCAAGTGATCCTCCCCGTCGGCGGCCCGGCGCGCCGCCGACGGCACCCGCGCCGCCCAGGCCGCCTACGCCGGCGGCGCCGCCGGCGCGACCACCGGCCCGAACCGGTGGTCGCG
>JAGWYS010000127.1 GCA_018969225.1 Gemmatimonadota bacterium
GCCGCCCCGTTCGCGATCCCTGGTCCCCTCCGCCCTCCTCGCGGCGGCGCTCACCCTTGCCTCGGCGCCGGCCGCCCGGGCGCAGGGGGGCGCCGCGCCCGCCGCGCCCGCGGCTCCCGCCACCCCCGCCGCGCTCACCGCCGCGGGCCCCGATAGCGCGCGCCTGGTGCGCCTCAAGGGCGAGGCGCTCAAGCTGGTGGAAGGGCGCGCCAAGCAGGTGCAGGAGATCGTGGACATGCTCTTCTCCTTCCAGGAGCTGGGCTTCCAGGAGTTCGAGTCGCAGAAGTACCTCACCGGCCTCCTGGAGAAGGAGGGATTCACGGTGGTGCGCGGCGTGGCCGGGATCCCCTCGGCGTGGACCGCCACCTGGCGCTACGGCACCGGCAAGCCGGAGATCTCGCTGGGCTCCGACGTGGACGGCATCCCGCAGGCCAGCAGCAAGCCCGGCGTGGGGTACCGCGACCCGATGGTCCAGGGGGGGCCGGGGCACGGCGAGGGGCACAACGCCGGCCAGGCGCTCAACATCGTGGCCGCCATCGTGGTGAAGCAGCTGATGCAGCGCGACAAGATCAACGGCACGCTGCTGCTGTGGCCCGGGATCGCCGAGGAGCAGATGGCGGGCAAGGCGTTCCTGGTGCGCGACGGGGTGTTCAAGAACACCGACGTGACGCTGTTCACGCACGTGGGGAACGACCTCGGGGTGTCGTGGGGCGCCAGCGGGTCCAGCGCCCTCATCTCGGCGGAGTTCCGCTTCAAGGGGTCCAGCGCGCACGCGGCCGGCGCGCCGTGGCGCGGGCAGAGCGCGCTGGACGCGGCGCTGCTGATGGGACAGGGGTGGGAGTACCGGCGCGAGCACCTGCGGCTGCAGCAGCGGTCGCACTACGTGATCCGCGACGGCGGCGACCAGCCCAACGTGGTCCCCAGCACCGCCAGCATCTGGTTCTACTTCCGCGAGCAGGACTACCCGCGCACCATGGCGCTGTTCGAGATGGGGAAGCGGGTGGCGCAGGGCGCGGCGATGATGACCGACACGAAGCTGGACACGGTGATGATCCTGGGGTCCGGCTGGGCGGGGCACTTCAGCAAGCCCGTGGCCGAGGCGATGCACGCCAACATCCAGGCGGTGGGGATGCCGGCGTGGGATGACAAGGACCAGGCGCTGGCCAAGGGGCTGCAGCGCGAGCTGGGGCAGCCCGACTTCGGGCTGGAGATGCAGGTGAACAAGCAGCTGCGCGGGGCGGAGACTCCCCAGAACTGGATGGGGGGCGGGTCGGACGACATCGGCGACGTGTCGTGGAACGTGCCCACGGTGACGCTGCGCTTCCCGTCCAACATCCCCGGGCTGCCGGGGCACAACTGGGCCAACGCGATCGCCATGGCCACGCCCATCGCGCACAAGGGGGCGCTGGCGGGGGCCAAGGTCCAGGCGCTCACGCTGCTGGACATCCTGCTCACGCCCAAGGTGGTGACGGACGCGTGGGACTACTTCAAGAACGTCCAGACCAAGGACGTGAAGTACCAGCCGTTCATCCGGCCGCAGGACCAGCCGCCCATCTGGCTCAACAAGGAGATCATGGACCGGTTCCGCGAGCAGCAGCGCAAGCTCTACTACGACCCCAGCAAGTACAAGACGTACCTGGAGCAGCTGGGGATCGAGTACCCCACGGTGCGGCCGCAGGAGAACAAGCCGCGCGGTGACGCGCAGGCGGGTGGCGCGGCGCCGGGCGGCCCGGGCGGGCGCTGACATGCGGCGAGTCCTGGCGGCGGGGGCGCTAACGGCGGCCCTCGCCGCCGGCGCGTGCGGCGGCGGGGACGGGAGTGTCACCCCCCCGCCCCCGCCCACCACGCCGACGGCGGTGCCGGCACGGGTGGAGGTGCTGGCGCCGGTCACCGCGCTGCCGGTGGGGCGCACCGCGGTGCTCACCGCGCTGGTGCGCAACGCGCAGGGGAACCCCATGACGGCCGGGGTGACCTGGCAGTCGGCCTCGCCGGGGGTGGCGACGGTGGACGCGGGCGGCACCGTCACCGGCGTGGCGCCGGGGAGCGCCGTCATCTCCGCCACGGCCGGCGCGGTGGGCGGCTCGGTGACGGTCACGGTGACGGGCGCGCCGACCTTCGTGGTGGGGCAGCCGGTGTTCGGGCGCAACAACTACGTCGAGTACCTGCCCGGGAACGCCCCGGTGATCCTCACGGCGCCGCACGGCGGCGCGCTGCTGCCGGCGTCCATCCCCGACCGCACCGCCTCGGCGTGCGGGGGGAGCGCCACCACGGTGCAGGACGTGAACACCGCCGACCTCGTGCGCGCGATGCAGGCCCGCTTCCAGGCGGCGCACGGGACGGTCCCGCACGTGGTCATCATGCACCTGCACCGGCGCAAGGTGGACGCCAACCGCGTCCCCCCCGAGGCGGCGTGCGGCAACACCGAGGCCGGCGCGGCCATGGAGGACTGGCACGACTTCGTCAACGCGGCCAAGGCGGCGGTGCTGCGCACGCACGGCCGGGGATGGTACATGGACATCCACGGGCACGGGCACCCTATCGCGCGGCTCGAGCTGGGCTACCTCATCGCCGACGCGGACCTCAACCGCCCCGACGCGCAGCTGGACGCCGCCGCCAGCTACGAGCAGCAGTCCAGCATCCGCACCCTCTCGGGGCTGTCGCCGCTCTCCTTCAGCGCGCTGCTGCGCGGCCCGGCGAGCCTGGGGTCGCTGTACGTCGCGCGCGGGATCCCCGCCATTCCCAGCGGCGCCGACCCCGCCCCCAACGGCACCGACTACTTCAACGGCGGCGACAACACCGTGCGCCACAGCTGCGGCAGCGGCGCCACCGCGCTGGGGGGCACCACCGGGGGGAACATCTGCGGCGTGCAGATCGAGAGCCACTTCACCGGGGTGCGCGACACGCCGGCCAACCGCGACCGCTTCGGCGACGTCACGGCGACCGTGCTGGAGGAGTACCTCCGGGTGCACTGGGGGCTGTCGGTGAAGGCGCCGTGAGCGGGGGGGACGCCCCGCGCCCCCTGACCGGGGACGTGGACCCCGCGGAGTTCCGTGCGGCGGCGCACGCGGCGGTGGAGTGGATCGCCGCCTACCTGGAGGGGAACGCCGACCCGGCCACGGCGCCGCCGGTGAAGAGCCGGGTGGCGCCGGGGGCGATCCGCGCGGCGCTGCCGCCGGCGCCCCCCGCGCACGGCGAGCCGCTGGCCGCGATGCTGGCGGACGTGCAGCGCGTGCTCCTCCCGGGGATCACGCACTGGAACCATCCGGGGTTCTTCGCCTACTTCGCCAACTCGGCGCCGTACCCCGGCATCCTGGGGGAGCTGCTGGCGGCGGCGCTCAACGCCAACGGCATGCTGTGGGCGGCCAGCCCCGCGGTGACCGAGCTGGAGCAGGTGGCGCTGGACTGGCTGCGGCAGCTGCTGGGGCTCACCGGCGACTGGTTCGGCGAGATCACCGACACCGCCAGCATCAGCACGCTGTACGCGCTGGCGGCGGCGCGCGAAGCGCTGGGGGCGGGGGTGCGCGAGGCGGGGATGGCCGGCCGCGCCGACCTGCCGCGGCTGCGGGTGTACTGCAGCGAGCACGCGCACTCCAGCGTGGACAAGGCGGTGATCGCGCTGGGGCTGGGGCACGACAACCTGGTGAAGGTCGCGGCGGACGACGCGTTCCGGATGCGTCCCGACGCGCTGGCCGCGGCGATGGCCGCCGACGCGGCGGCGGGATGCCGCCCCATGGCGGTGGTCCCGACGGTGGGGACCACCTCGGTGACCAGCATCGACCCGGTGGCGGCGGTGGTGCGGGTGGCGCGCGCGCACGGCGCGTGGGTGCACGTGGACGCGGCGTACGGCGGCGCGGCCGCGGTGGTCCCCGAGCTGCGCCACGTGCTGGACGGCGCCGACGGCGCGGACTCGCTGGTGGTGAACCCGCACAAGTGGCTGTTCACCCCCATGGACTGCTCGGTGCTGTACACGCGCCACCCCGACCGGCTGCGGCAGGCGTTCGCGCTGGTGCCCGAGTACCTGGTGACCACGGGGCGCGACGGGGCGGTGGACCTCATGGACTACGGGGTGCAGCTGGGGCGTCGCTTCCGGGCGCTGAAGCTGTGGATGGTGCTGCGGGCGTTCGGCGCCGAGGGGCTGGCCGAGCGGGTGCGGCACCACTGCGAGCTGGCGCGCGAGTTCGCGGGGATGGTGCACGTCGAGGGGGCGCCGTGGGTGCTGATGGCCCCGGTGACGCTGTCGCTGGTGTGCTTCCGGCACGAGCCGGCGGGGATGGACGAGGCCGCGCTGGCCGCGTGGAACGCGACGCTGCTGGCGCGGGTGAACGCCGACGGGCGGGCGTTCCTGTCGCACACCAAGGTGAACGGGCGCTACCTGCTGCGGCTGGCCATCGGCAACCTGCGCACCGACCGGACGCACGTGGCGGCGGCGTGGCAGGCGTTGCGCGAGGCGGTCGCGGCGGGGCCCTGACTGGCGGCGGGGGTGGCCGGGGCGGAAGCCGGCGCGAGGTGGCGCGCCCCCGTGCACCCGCCTAACGTTTGGCGCAGCCGGCCCGCGCCAGGGGGCGCGGGCCCCTTCCCCGCCACCATGCCCGTCCAATGAATGCCATCCTGCTGCTGTCGCTCCTGCTGGCCTGCGTCGTGGTCACGCTGCTGCTGCTGGGGGCTCGCGTGGTCCCCCAGCGCCAGGTCTACGTGGTGGAGCGGCTGGGGAAGTACCAGGGGATGCTGGAGGCCGGCTTCCACCTGCTCATCCCGGTGGTGGACCGCGTGGCCTACAAGCACACGCTCAAGGAGGTGGCCATCGACGTGCCGCCGCAGACGTGCATCACCAAGGACAACATCCAGGTGGAGGTGGACGGGGTGCTGTTCATGCAGGTCGTGGACGCGGTGCGGGCGTCGTACGGCATCGACGACTACCGTTTCGCCTCGATCCAGCTGGCGCAGACGACGATGCGCTCTGAGATCGGGCGGATCGAGCTGGACCGGACCTTTGAGGAGCGCGACAGCATCAACCGGGCGATCGTGACGGCGATCGACAAGGCGAGCGAGAGCTGGGGGGTCAAGGTCACGCGGTACGAGGTGAAGAACATCGTGCCGCCGCCGAGCATCCGTGACGCGATGGAGAAGCAGATGCGGGCGGAGCGGGAGAAGCGGGCCCAGATCGCCGAGTCGGAGGGGGCGCGGCAGGCGGCGATCAACAAGGCCGAGGGGGAGCGGGCGGCGGCGATCGCGCGCGCGGAGGGGGAGCGGGCGGCCAAGATCGCGCAGTCGGAGGGGGAGCGGCAGCGGCTCATCAACGAGGCGGAGGGGGAGTCGGCGCGCATCGCGCAGATCGCCGACGCCACCGCTGGCGCGCTGCGCGCCGTGGCCGCGTCGCTGCAGGCCCCCGGGGGGGAGGAGGCGCTGCGGCTGCGGGTGGCCGAGCAGTACGTGGAGCGCTTCGGGGAGATCGCGAAGGCGGGGACCACCATCGTGGTGCCGGCCGACCTGACCGACCTGACCGCGGTGTTGCGGGTGGCATCGGGGGTGCTGGGCGCCGGGCGCGGGGGGCGGGGCTGATGTGGGCGCCGCCGGTGTGGTGGCTGGCCGGGGGGCTGGCGCTCGTGCTGCTGGAGCTGGCCGTCCCCGGGGTGCTGGTGCTGTTCTTCGGGGTGGGGGCGTGGGGGGTGGCGTTGCTGCTGGCGGTGGCCCCCGGCCTCCCGGTGTGGGGGCAGGTCACGGCGTGGCTGGTGCTGTCGCTGCTGGCGCTGGCGGTGGGGCGGCGGTTCCTCCCGAACGCGTTTCGGGGGCGGCGGCTGGCCGGCCCCGGCGACATCGACCTGTCGCTGCAGTTCGTGGGGGAGCGGGCCGTGGCGGCCACCGCCTTCGGGGGGGACGGCCACGCGGGGCACGTGGAGTTCCGCGGATCCACCTGGCCGGCCACGTCGTCGGTGCCGGTGGCCGCCGGGACGGAGCTGCGGGTGGTCGGGCGGGACGGGCTCACGTTGCAGGTCACGCCGGCCTGACGCCGGCCTGACGCCGCGCTGACGCCGGTCCCGTGGCGTCAGCGCGGCGCGCGGCGCGCCGCCTTCCGCTCGCGCCGCCGCCGCTGCCACCGCACGAACCCCAGCAGCGCCCCCCCCAGCAGCAGCGTCCCCACGATCTCCCCCGCCTGGTCCAGGTGCCCCATGGCGCGCACCGCCATGTCGCCGGCGCCGTACCCCAGCGCCACGTACAGCGCCGACCACGCCAGCGACCCCGCGAACGACAGCGGCAGGTACAGCACCAGCGGGACGCGCGCGGCGCCGCACGCCATGGGGAGCACGATGCGCAGCCCGAACAGGAAGCGCACCAGCAGCGACGCCGTGATGCGGCGGCGCGCCACCACCCGAAGGGAGACCGTCCCGGTGGCGCGGATGCGGGGGAAGCGGCGCCGCAGCGTGTCCCACTTCCACCGCCCGAGGGCGTACAGGAGGGTGGTGGCGCCCCACCCCCCGACGGTGAGCGCCGCGAGGGCCGGGAGGAGGCGCAACTCCCCCTCGTGCACGGCGATCCCCACGAACAGGGGGAGGAACTCCTCCCCCACGATGGTGACGGCCCCGATGGCCCAGTAGGCCCACCAGACGTCGGAGATCCCCCCCAGCCAGTCCACGGGGGAGGCGGCGAGCAGCAGGGCCGGAAGGGCGGTCACCAGCGACGACATGCGGCCAATCTAGCGCCGGCTGGAATGGCCGGCACCGGCCCGCGGGCCCCCGGCCGGGGCCCGCAGGCGCGGCCGGTCAGGCCCCCTCGGCGCCCCGCACCGACACGGCGGGGAACTCCGCCGTGTGCGGCGCGCCCATCCCCACGGCCCGGCTGAGCCGCGTCCGCGCCCGGTCGAAGATCTCGTAGAACGTGGGGATGACCAGCAGCGTGAGCACCGTGGAGGTGATGACGCCGCCGATCACCGCCACGCCCAGCGGCGCGCGGAACTGCGCCCCGTCGCCGCGCCCCAGCGCCACCGGCACCATCCCGGCGATGAGCGCGAAGGTGGTCATGAGGATGGGACGCAGCCGGATCGCCCCGGCCTCCACCAGCGCCTCGCGCAACGGCATCCCGTTGCGCTCGCGCGCCCACTTGGCGAAGTCGATCAGCAGGATGGCGTTCTTGGCCACGATCCCGCACAGCAGGATCACGCCGATGAGCGACATCAGGTTGATGGTGTACCCCGTGATCGCCAGCGCCCCCATCACCCCGATGAGCGACAGCGGGAGGGAGATGAGGATGGCCAGCGGGTCGAGGAACGACCCGAACTGCACCACCAGGATGAGGTACATCAACCCCACCGCCACCCCCAGCGCGATGAAGATCTTGGTGAACACCTCCGTCTGCTGCTCCACCTGCCCCCCCTCCGACAGCCGGACACCGGGGGGGAGCGGGATGCCGGCGGTGGCGGTCTTGATGTCGGCCTGCACCTCCGAGAGGGAGCGCCCGGCCACGTTGGCCTCCACCTTGATGACCTTGTCGCGGTCCAGGTGGTTGACGATGGCGGGGCCCAGTTCGCTGCGGATGCGCGCCACCTGCGCCAGCGGCACCAGCGCCGCCCCCGCCCCCGGTCCCACCGCCACGGGGAGCTGCGCCAGGTCGGCGGCGCGGGCCCGCGCCTCCGGCGCGAGCCGCACCATCACCTTGCGCGTCTCGTTGGTGGGGTCCACCCAGTCCCCGGCGTCGAGCCCCGCGAAGGCGGGGCGCAGCGCCTGCGCCACCTGCCCCACGCTCAGCCCCAGCGCCCCCGCCAGCCCGCGGTCCACCTGCACCGTCAGCTCCGGCTTCTGCCCCTTGGTGCTGAGCCCCACGTCCACCGCGCCCCGCACCCCCTGCACCGCCGCCAGGTAGCGGTCGGCCACCCCCTGCAGCGCCCCCTTGTCGGTGCCGCGCAGCTCCAGGGAGATCTGCTTCTCCAGCCCCGCGAAGTCGCTGGTGAACACCGACACGGTGGCCCCGCCGATCCGCTTCACATCCTCGCGGATCTGCGCCGCCAGCGCCTCGGCGCCCCGCTCGCCGGTGGCCAGCCGCTCCCCCTTGGGCTTGAGCTTGAGGTAGATGCTGGCCTGGTCCACCGCGCCGCTGGCCCCGCCGGCGGTCACGAACGAATACAGCACCTCGGGGTTCCGCGCGCGGTCGGTGGCCGCGAGCGTCTCCGCCACCTTCTGCCGCAGGTAGTCCAGGTTGGCTCCGGGGGGCGCCTCCACCTTCATCTGCAGCTCGGCGTTGTCCTCCAGCGGGAAGAAGCTCCCTCCCACCAGCCCCAGCGCCGGCATCGCCAGCGCGGCGACGAAGGTCCCCACGGCCAGCACCACCATCGACTTCGGGTGCCCCAGCGCCCAGCGGATCAGCCCGCGGTACCGGTCGGCCAGCCCGTTGAACCACGCGTTGAAGCGGTCCAGCCGCTTCGTGATCCACGCCTTCTCATGCTCCGCCTGGTGCGGGTCGGGCCAGTACGCCGACAGCATCGGGTCCAGCGAGAAGGAGACGAACAGCGACACCAGCACCGAGCAGGCGATGGTGAGCGCGAAGGGCTTGAACCACTGCCCCGCCTCCCCCTCCAGGAACGCGATGGGCACGAACACCGCCACGATGGAGAAGGTGGTGGCGGCCACCGCCAGCCCGATCTCGTCGGTCCCCTCCCGCGCCGCGGTGTAGTGGTCCTTCCCCATCTCCACGTGCCGCACGATGTTCTCGCGCACCACGATGGCGTCGTCGATCAGGATCCCGATCGCCAGCGACAGCCCCAGCAGCGACATCGTGTTCAGGGTGAAGCCGAAGGCCCACACCGCCACGAAGCTGGCCAGCACCGACACCGGCAGCGCCAGCCCGGTGATCACCGTGGAGCGCCACGAGTTGAGGAACAGGAACACCACCAGCACCGTGAGCACCGCGCCCTCGATGAGCGCGCTCTGCACGTTGGCCACGGAGTTCTCCACCCGGCGCCCCTTGTTCTTCACCAGCTCCAGCGTGGCCCCCGCCGGCAGCGTGGGGCGCAGCTGCTCCACCTTCGCCTGGATCGCGGCCGCCACCTCGGTGGTGCTGTACCCCTTCGTCTTCTTGATCTCCAGCCCCACGGCGTCGCGCCCGTTGAACAGCGCCAGCGTCCGCTGCTCCTCGATGCCGTCCTTCGCGACGGCCACGTCCCCCAGCCGCACCAGCCGCCCGCCGCGCTCGGCCACCACCAGCGCCATGAAGTCGGCCGGGCCGTCCAGCCGCCCCCGCAGCCGGATGGTGCGCTCGTCCAGCGCCCCGGCCACGCGCCCCACCGGCACCGCCAGGTTCCCCGCCTGCAGCGCCGCCACCACCTGCGGCACCGACACCCCCGCCGCCTGCAGCCGCCGCGGGTCCAGCTCCACCGACAGCTCGCGCTTCACCGCCCCGGTCACCGACACGTCGGCCACCCCGGGGATGGCGCGCAGCTCGCGCGTGATCCCGGGGTCGGCCAGCTGCGTGAGCTGCGCCGGCGCCAGCGTGGACGACCAGAGCGCCAGCGTCACGATCGGCGCGTCCAGCGGGTTGAACTTCCGCAGGATCGGCTCCTCGATCTCCTGCGGCAGGTCCTGCCGCTTGGTGGCGATCGCGTCGCGGATGTCCTGCGACGCCTCCTGCAGGTCCTTGCTGAACACGAACTGCGTGATCACCTGCGCGTAGCCGTCGCGCGCCTCGCCGTTGATCGACTCCACCCCGGCGATGGACTGGATCGCCTCCTCGATGGGCTCCAGCACCTCGCGCTCCACCTGCTCGGGGGAGGCGCCCGGGTAGATCACGGTGGTGAGCACCACCGGCGGCTGCACCTCGGGGAACTCGTCGGTCTCCAGCTGCGTCAGCGCCACGCCCCCGAACGCGGCGAGCGCGACCATGGCCACCACGGTCAGCAGCGGCCGCTTGATGGCGAAATCGGAGATCACCATGGGGTCAGGACCCCCGCCCGGGCGCCGGCGCGGCCGCCGGCGTGTCGCCGGGGGCCGACACGGTCACCGCGGTCCCCGCGGAGATCCCGCGCGCGGCCCCCAGCAGCACCGTGTCGCCGGCGGCCAGCCCGCGCGTCACCTCCACCCGCTCGCGCGCCTCGTCGCGCACCCCCACGGCCACCTCCACCCGCTCCACCTTCCCCCCCTTGAGGCGCATCACCAGCGGCGCCACGCCCGTCTGGTCCACCGCCTGCTCCGGCACGAGGAGCCCCTGCCGCACCTCGGCCACCACCCGCCCCTCCACGAACAGCCCCGCGACCAGCGCCCCCCCGCCGTTGGGGACGGAGGCCAGGAGCCGCACCTGCCGCGTCTGCGGGTTCACCATGGGCACCACGCGCGTCACGCGCCCCGACAGCTCGCGGTCGCTGCCGTTCACGCGGAACACCACGGGCGCCCCCACGCGCACGTCGCCCAACGCCGCCGTGGGGACATCGGCCTGCACCCGCAGCGAGCGCGGGTCGATGATGCTGTACAGCGCCGTCCCGGGGGCCACGATGTCCCCCGGGCTCACGACGCGCTCGGACACCACGCCGGCGAAGGGGGCGCGCACGCTGGTGTTGCGCAGCGCCTTCTCGGCGCTGGCCACCCGCGCCTGCGCGTCGGCCAGCGCCGCCTGCGCCCCCATCGCC
>JAGWYS010000364.1 GCA_018969225.1 Gemmatimonadota bacterium
CGGCAAACGGAGGAGAGGGCGTGGCACCCATGGAACCTCACGCTGATGCGGTCGTGGCCAGTGCGTGGGAGCGCCGACGAACGCGCTCCGGCCTGTTCGACGCTACGCGCAGGGGCTCGGAGCGTCAATACGCCGCCGCGTGCCTGGACTGGGAATGCGATGTGGGAGCGCGGGCATGCAGCACCACCAACACCCCCGGACGGTGGGCTCCTACGCGCCCGCCGCCGCGGCGATGGCCCGCAGCGCCTCGCGGCGGGCCGCGTGGGGGGTGGTGAAGGTGTCGTGCGCGGCGGCGACGAGGATGCCGCGCACCAGCGCGGAGCGGTCCGTGGGGTGGATGCGGGCCGCGGCGGCCAGCGCGTCGGCCAGGAGTTGTCGCTCGGTCAGGAACGCGATGCGGGCGCCGGGGGTGCCGCGCGCCTCGGGGGACCGCGCCAGCGTGGCCACCCGGCGCGCCAGCCTGGCGTCGTCGCGCAGGGCGCGCAGGTAGTAGCGCACCACGCCGCCGGCAAACGGCTCGGGCTCGCCCCCGAATTCCGCGGCGATGACCCCCACCACGTCACGCAGTTCCTTGGGGATGCGCGCGTCCACGCGCGCCGGCTGACGGCGCCGCGCCGAGTCTGTCCCATGCGGTCGGGCGACGGGGTGGTTTGGCGGCTCGTTCGTGGTGAAAAGCCCCCGCCCATGGTCCCATGGCCCGGGGGCTTTTCGGTGGCGTCGGATCCGCTTCCGGGCCGCGCTGCGGGCGCCCTCCCTGACCATGGCGCGCGGGGCGTCGGGATGACGGGCGCGGCGATGCGCGCCTTGTGCGGCTGGTGCATCCCGCGGCGGCGCAGGCCCGCATGCGAACTGGCGTGAGCCTGGCGCATGCGCCGGAAAGCACCGCGGCCGCCGTCTCCCGAGGGAGCCGGCGGCCGCGGGTCCCGTGGCGCCCCGCCCGCGAGGGGCGGGGCGCGCACGGGAGGGGACTGCGGGGTTACGGGTTGCGCACGAGGCGGAAGCCGCCGGAGACGGGGGCCTCGGTGGCAGGCACCCAGTAGCGGAAGGAGACGCGCGACGCGAACGCCGAGCTGCCCCACGACCCGCCACGGAGGATGCGCGCCGTGCCACTGGAAGGACCGGTGGGGTTGTTGAGGGCGGCCGGATCGTAGAACGCGAGCCAGTCGCTCACCCACTCATCAACATTCCCGGTCATGTCGTACAGGCCGAAGTGGTTGGTGATGGTCTTGCTGCCGACGGGGCGCGCCCGACCGGCACTGTTGCCGCTCCACCATCCCATTTCGTCCAGGGTACCAGCGCTCGTGGCAGTCCTGTTGCCGTAGTCACCGGTGCCGCCAGCGCGAGCTGCATACTCCCACTCGGCCTCCGTGGGGAGACGGAAGTTCAGGCCAGGGATCTGGTCGTTCAGGCGCGACAGGAAGGCGGTGACCTCCGCGTAACTCACCCCGGACACCGGGCAATCCAGGTCGTTGCACCCAGCAGCACCGGGGTTGGTCCAGCTGGCCCCCATCACCGCTTGCCACTGACGACGGGTCACCTCGCTCTTCTGGATGCGGAAGTTGCTAACAGTCACCGTGCGCACGGGACGTTCGTTCTCGTTACCGGTGAGGCTCCCCATGGTAAACGCACCTCCAATGGTACCGGAGAACTGGTCAATGCCGAAGCCGGTGCCCAG
>JAGWYS010000128.1 GCA_018969225.1 Gemmatimonadota bacterium
TGGCCGCGCTGGAGGCCGAGGCGGCCTCGGGGCGGAAGGGCTCGTCGCGCGCGCGCGCGGACCTGGCCGCCACGCGCCAGCGCCTCGAGCGCGGCGACTTCCGCGTGGGCGACCGCTTCGTCCTCTCCTACCGGCTCGAGAAGTCGGGGGTGGACACCGTCAGCGTGCGGGACAGCCTCACGATCACCGTGGGCAACATGCCCGACCTGCGCCTGGCCGGCGTGCTGCGCGCGGAGCTGGATGCGCACCTCGACAAGCACGTGGCCAAGTTCCTGCGCAGCTACCAGCTGCGCGCCAGCATCCTCACGCGCGTGGCCGTCTTTGGCGCCGTGGGCGCCCCCGGCTACCGCTACGTGCCCCCGGACCGCCCCATCAGCGACCTGCTGATGGCGGCGGGCGGGCCGTCGCCGGTGGCGCGGCTGGATGACATGGCGGTGCGCCGCGACGGGCGCGTGCTCCTGGATGGCAAGGCGATCCGGCGGGCCATCAACGAGGGGCGCACCCTGGAAGAGCTCGACATCCAGTCGGGGGACGAGCTCGTCGTGCCGGGCAAGCGGCAGATCAACTGGTTCGGGGTCATCCAGACGACCACGTTCGTCACGTCCATCCTGCTGGCCAGCGTCCAGTTCATCACCTGGTACTACGGCCAGCAGCGGTAGCACGACTGATGGACTCCGCCTCCCGCGTTCCAACCCCCCCGGTCGTGCGCGCCATCCGCCTGGCGGGTGGAGGCGTGGCGCCGCCCTTGCGCCGCACACCGGCGCAGGGGGTGGCGGCGTTCCCGCCGCCCGGTGTGCTCCCCACCCCGGCGCGCGGCGTGCCGGTGCCGCCCGCCCGCCCCGCGGACGAGGGGGTGCGCGCCCTGGCCTATGCGGGGAGCCCCGGCGACGACTTCGAGCCCCGCTCCCGGTCGGTGCTCACCAGCCGGCTCTTCAACATCGCGGCGGCGCTGCTGCTGCTGGTGGTGGCGCTCCCGGTGATGGTGGTCGTGGCGCTGCTGGTCCGCCTCACCTCCCCCGGCCCCATCCTGTACGCGCAGACGCGCGTGGGGATCGACCGGCGGTGGGCGCGCGCCAGCGCCGCCGGAGGCCGCCGCGCCGAGAACCTCGGCGGGGTGCCGTTCACCATCTACAAGTTCCGCTCGATGCGGGTGGACGCCGAGGCGGATGGCAAGGCCGTGTGGGCGCGCCGCAACGACGACCGGGTCACCCCCATCGGGACGCTGCTGCGCCAGATGCGCCTGGACGAGCTCCCGCAGCTGTTCAACGTGCTGCGTGGCGACATGAACCTGGTCGGGCCGCGCCCCGAGCGCCCCAGCATCGTGGTGCGCCTCCGCGAGCACATCCCGGAGTACCCGGTGCGCCACCGGGTCAAGCCCGGCATCACCGGGCTGGCGCAGGTGTGCAATCCGTACGACCAGACCATTGACGATGTGCGCCGCAAGGTGGCCTTCGACATCCTCTACATGCGCACGCAGTCCATGTGGACGGATGTCTGCATCCTGGCGCGGACCATCCCGGTGCTCCTCCTCCGCGTGGGCGGCTGGTAACAGGAGCGTGTCCCCCCTGCCGCGGCGTCGGCGCCGCTGGCGCCGCACGGGCAGGGGGCGATGATGTGGCAGGCGAACTCAACCGTGTGGGGACCATGCCACAGTTGAGGCCGCCAATGAGGCTCCGGTCCGACACTGTCGAGCCCGTCACCCCTCCGCCCGCGGACGTCCCGGACGCCACCGATTGAACGAGCAATCCAATAAGCTATTGTTTTTCAATAACTTGCAATTCTTTAGGTCGGCGTGGCCATGCCAAGGGTACGGTTCAGCTCGCATGGCACGCCGGTTGCGCTAGCGCTGGGCAGCAGCAGAGCTCGACACCAACACCCTCCCAACCCCCCCAATACCATGCTCCGTCGCGCCCTCACCTCCGTCGCCGCCGTGCTCCTCCTCAACGCGCCCGCGGCCCAAGCCCAGACTGTCAACTTCGTCGGCTCCACCAGCTTCTGCTTCAGCGCCGTTTCGGCCACCAGTTGCTCCAGCTACACCAACAGCGCCGTCCTGGGCGGCCTGACCGTCGGCGCAGCCGCCGGCAACTCGTTCAACGTCACCACCTTCAACGGGTTCGCCGGCATCAGCAACCTGGGCACGACCGTCCTCAACGGCACCGTGTTCGACTACAACACCGCCACCAATCGCAAGCTCTGGATGCGCGTGGTCTTCACCGCGCCCCCGGGCTCAAGCACCCCCACCTTCGAGTCGTACCTCTCTGGCGCGGTCTCGGGGGTCGCCGGCGGCGTGAACGTGACCTTCAGTCCGGCCTCGGTGAACGGGACGTTTTCGGGCGGCCGGTACACGCTCACCATGAACAACCTGTCGCTCAACGCCCCGGCCACCCCTGGGGGCACGACCACCGGACAGCTGAACGGTTCCATCACGGCGGTGGTCCCGGAGCCCTCCACCTACGTCCTCATGGGCACCGGGATGCTGGCGCTCTTCGGGGTCGCCCGTCGCCGGGGGCGCTCGGGGACCATCGCCGACAGCGCTGCGGGCCCCACGCTCGCCTGATCGGCCTGTCCTGAGACGCTGCGGCGCGCCCGAGCGCGCCGCAGCACCCCGCTGGCCAAGGCCGGGCGCCCTGACAAGGGCGCCCGGCCTTTTTCGTGTGACGCGTCCCCGCTCGCAGGGACCCCGTGCAGGCGCCTGGACGGCACGCGCATGCTGGAGGCGATCCTGTTGGCGTGATTGCCCCCGATCCTCATCGGCAACGCATCCGGTCGGTCCTTCCAGCGCCAGAACGTGCCCCCCCGCTCGTAGCGGACGCGCCACAGGTGGCCCGTGTGCGAGGCAAACGGGCTCGGCATTGTCGAGGGCACGCCACACTCCAGTCTGCCACTGAGGCGCCGGCACGACACGCCCGAGCCCGCTGGCTGGCACCGTGATGGATGCGCGCAACAGGCTCATCCGGGCCATAATTCTGTAAGAGATTGATTGGTAATCATTTGCAATGGATGGGGCTGGTTAGGGGCCAGGCGATGGGGCAAGGCCCAGCTCGCATGGCACGCCGGTTGCCCTTCCCTAGGGCACGCAGCGAGCTCGACACCTCACACCCTACCCCCCCATTCCATGATCCGTCGCGCCCTCACCTCCGTTGCCGCCGTGCTCCTCATCGGCGCCCCCACTGCCCAAGCCCAGACGATCAACTTCGTCGGCTCCACGCAGTTCTGCTTCACCGCCGTCACGGCCACCAGCTGCTCCAGCTACAGCAACAGCGCCACGCTGGGCGGGCTCACCCTCGCCTCGGGCTCCTTCAACGTCACCACCTTCGGCGGGTTCGCGGCCATCACCAACCTCGGCCTGGCCACGCTCACCACTGCCGCGTTCGACTACTCCAACGCCGTCAACCGGCGGCTCTGGATGCGCGTCACCTTTACCTCGCCCCCGGGCTCCAGCACGCCCACCTTCGAGTCGTACCTGGCCGGGGCCGTGTCGGGGTCGGGTGCCGGCGGGGTGCAGGTGGCCTTCACCCCGGCTTCCGTCAGCGGGACCTTCGCCGGTGGGTTGTACACGCTCAACACCAACACCCTCAACTTGGCCCCGGGGACCAGCTCGAACGTGACGGGAAGCATCACCGCCTCCGTCGTTCCGGAGCCCTCCACCTACGTCCTCATGGGCACCGGGATGCTGGCCCTCCTGGGCGTCGCCCGGCGCCGGCGGCGCTCGGGGAGCGCCACCACCAACGGCGTGGGCGACACGCCCGCCTGATCCGCTTCCGCCCGGAACACCGGTGAAGGCCGGGTGCCCCCTGCGGGCGCCCGGCCTCACGCGTTTCACCCCCTGGTGTTGGGGCAATGCCACAGGCAGCGCCGCGGTAGGCTCGGGCTGTGGCGCCGACGCCACGCCGTCGCGCGGATGAGCTCGCCTGGGCGCGGCCCCCGCGTCCGGTGCCGCAAAGCCATCCCAACCCGTTGTCAGAATTGATCTTGCCGGCGTGCACCCTGACGGCCCTGCCCAGGGGGACCGCATGGCACGAGGGTTGCCCACTGCTCACGCCGTCATCGTGCGCATGCGGCGCGATGATCCGGCATTCCACCCCTGTCCCTTTGCTCACCATGCTCCGTCGCGCCATTGTGCCGCTGGTCGTGGCCCTGGCTCTCAGCGCTCGCGAAGCCCGCGCGCACGCGATCGACCGGTCGGGTCCAACCGCCATCTGCCCCGGCTCCGCCGGTGTCCCCTGCGTCGCGGTCCGCGACGAACCGCGCATCCTGTCGCGCCCGGGGCTAGGCCTCACCCTGGCCGACGCCCGCGACGCGCTGGCCACCACCGACGGCGCACTCCCCAGGACGCGGGTGCCCGAACCGTCCACCTACGCGCTCCTCGGCACCGGGCTGCTGGCTGTCGTCGGCGTGGCCCGCCGCCGCACGGCGGGGCGGCCGCCCCTCGCCTGAGGGGCGGCGTCACCCCACGCGCCGCGCCTTCTTCTTCAGGAAATCCATCAGCACGAACTGCCCAAGGCTCATGGCGTTGGTGAAGTACGCCTTGCCGCGGCTGATCTCGCTCACGCGGCGCACGAACTCCACCAGCGCCCGGTCGCGCGCCAGCATGAACGTGTTGATCATGATCCCCGACTTCCGGCACGCCGCCACCTCGCGCAGCGTCTCCGCGATGACGAAGCCGTCCAGCCCCATCGAGTTCTTGTAGATCCGCCCGTCGGGCATGGTCAGCGCCGAGGGCTTCCCGTCGGTGATCATGATCACCTGGCGCATGTCCTTCTTCTGCGCCAGCAGCAGCCGCCGCGCCACCTTGAGCCCCTCGGCGGTGTTGGTGTGGTACGGGCCCACCTGCGCCCGCGCCAGCGCCCCCAACGGGATCTCCTCGGCCGAATCGTGGAACAGCACCACGCGGATCGTGTCGCCGGGGAACTGCGTGCGAATGAGGTGCGTGAGCGCCAGCGCCACCTTCTTGGCGGGGGTGAAGCGGTCCTCCCCGTACAGGATCATCGAGTGCGACGTGTCCAGCAGCAGCACCGTCGCGCAGCTCGACCGGTACTCCGACTGCCGCACCATCAGGTCGCGGTAGTCCAGGTCGATGGGCACGTCCAGCGACCCGGTGCGCGCCAGCGCGTTGGTGAGCGTCCCTGGCACGTCGAGGTTGAGCACGTCGCCGAACTCGTACGGCTTGCTCCACGCCTCCGACTCCACCCCCGTGGCCAGCTGCGGCGTGTCGTGCGCCCCCACGCTGGCCTTTCCCAACGATCCCAGCAGGTGGCGCAGCGTGCGGTACCCCAGGAAGTCGATCCCCTTGCTGGTGAGCCCGAACTGCACCCCCTGCGCGGCCCCCTGGGCCACCGACCCCTTCCCGGTCACTGGCTGGTGCCCCGCCGCCACCGGCGCGCCCCCCTCCACGGTGAGCACGCCGTCCTCCACCAGCCGCTGCACCAACCCGTCCAGCAGCGCCGCCAACTGCTCTTCCGACACGGCGTCGCCGTCGCCGCGCAGCGCCGCCAGCATCTCGGGGGTGATCTGTCCCCCCTCGATGAGCGCCTGCAGGATCGCCGCCTTCAGCGCCTCCAGCGAGCGGTCCTCCCCCTCCGGCGGGACCCCCCACCCGGGGTCGCCCCCGCCGGCGAACCCCGACTGCAGGAGGTAGTCGGCCAGTTGGTCGAGGAGCGCCTGGAGGTCCACGGCGTCGGCCAGGCGGGGGTCGAACTTGGAGTAGGTGTGCTGGCGCATGGGGCGCGGGGGCGAAGGGCGACAGGAGGGGACGGCGACGGCGGGCGCGCGCGCGTCGGCTAAAGAGATGGCCGGCGGCGCGATTCGCGCTCCGCCCGGCCGTAGTGCCCCCCCTCCGTGCGGGAGAGCTTGCGGCGCGCCACCAGTGCCTCGAGGACCAGCTCGCACGCCACCACCACGGCGGGGTCGTCCTCGGCCGCCGCCAGCCCCGACGCCACCACCTGCTCCACCAGCCCGGGGACCAGCGCGAACCCCTGGCGCACCAGCGCCGGCGCGGCGTCGTCCGCCACCTGCAGCGCGGCCCCCTCCTCGAACCACAGCACCACCGGCTCGGGGTCCAGCTGCGGCGCGTGCGCCGCCAGCGTCGCGTCGCAGGCGCGGCGGATCAGCTCCCGCGCGATCGCGGCGCCCCCCACCAGCTCCCCTTCGTACTCCAGCTCCAGCTTCCCGGTGATGGCGGGGAGCGCGGCGTACACGTCGGCAATGCGCGGCGACACCGCCGCCTCCCCCTGCCGCAGCGCCCGCTGTTCGGCGCCCGACACCACCAGCTCCATCGTGGTGATCGGCAGCCGCTGCGACACGCCGCTGCGCTTGTCCACGCGCGCGTCGCCGCGCGCCTCGAACGCCACCCGCTCCACCACCTCCTCCACCAGCGGCGACAGGCGCAGCGGGCGCGCCGCGTCGCGCCGCGTCCACGCCTCCTGCCGCGTGATGGCCACCCCCAGCGGCACCTCCGCGGGATAGTGCGTCAGCACCTCGCTGCCGATGCGGTCCTTGAGCGGCGTGATGATCTTGCCGCGCGCGGTGTAGTCCTCGGGGTTGGCGGAGAAGCAGAGGAGCACGTCCAGCGGCAGCCGCACCGGGTAGCCTTTGATCTGGACATCCCCCTCCTGCATGATGTTGAACAGCCCCACCTGCACCTTCCCGGCGAGGTCGGGGAGCTCGTTCAGCGCGAAGATCCCGCGGTTGGCGCGCGGGAGCATGCCGTAATGGATGGTCAGCTCGTCGCCCAGCAGGTGCCCGCCGCGCGCCGCCTTGATGGGGTCCACGTCGCCGATCAGGTCCGCCACCGTCACGTCGGGGGTGGCCAGTTTTTCCACATAGCGGGCATCCCGCCCCACCCAGGCCACGGGGGTGTCGTCTCCCAGCTCCGCCACCCGCTCGCGACCGAACTTGGAGATCGGGGCGAAGGGGTCGTCGTTGACCTCGCTCCCGGCGATCACCGGCATGGCCTCGTCCAGCAGCGTCACCAGCGCCCGCAGGATGCGCGACTTGGCCTGCCCGCGCAGCCCCAGCAGGATGAAGTTGTGGCGCGCCAGGAGGGCGTTGACCACCTGGGGGATGACCGTGTCCTCGTATCCCCGCACCCCCGGGAACAGGGCGCCGCCATCCTGCAGGCGGGCCATCAGGTTGCGGCGCAGCTCATCCTTGACGCTCGTCGGACGGTTGGCGGCCCACGGGGAACGGCGCAAGGCGCCGAGGGTATCAGGAAGGACGGACAAGGGGGGCGGTCAGCGGAGGGGGAGGGCGGCCGGAGTGGCGCGCCGCATGCAGCTACAGCGCACAACCCCGGAGGGTTGTTTCCCGGTACCCGTGGCGGTCGGCCTCGTGCCCAAGGCGTGCCCACGTTGTGATGAACGGCACTCTTGACAGCACGAGGTCGCTCGTTGAGGTTTCCTGCGCTTGATCCCCGCCGGCATTCCGCCGGGGGGGCCGTGCGCTTATCCGGACGCACGGCGCCTTCTTCTGCACCGCCTGGAGTCCACCTATCATGAAGCGCATCGCCCTCGTCGCCGCCGCCCTCGTGCTCGCCGCCTGCTCCAAGGAGGAGGCCGCTCCCGCTGCTGATTCCGCCGCCGCTGCCCCGGCTCCGGCCGCCGCGCCGGCTCCCATGGATTCGGCCGCGATGGCCGCTCCGGCTGCCCCGGCCGATTCGGCCAAGCCCGCCGACACCACCAAGCACTAAGCACGTCGTCGGCGCGACAGGCCGCTCGGCGCCGTTCGCGGCGCTACGCGGCCGTCCGCGGAAGTCCGAGGGGCGGGGGGCGCTGGTCGCCTTCCGCCCCTCGTCCGTTGCTAGGCCACCTCGGGGAGGGCGATCACCGTGGCCGGAAGCTGGTGCGCCGCCTCGCCCGCGTTCCAAGACACCGTCACGGCCCCCCCCACGGGGACCTCGCGGCGCACCATGGCCAGCGCCAACGCGCCCCCCTGCGGGCGCAGCACGGTGCTCGTCACCGTCCCCACCAGCTTGCCGCCGACATCGTGCAGCGCCGCCCCCGCCGGCACCGCCGCCTCGGCGCGCACCCCCAGCAGGCGCCGGTTCACGTGCCCCCGAAAGTGCACGCGGGCCACGGTCTCCTGCCCCGTGTAGCACCCCTTGGTGAAGGAAATCGCCCCGAGGGCGTCCAGGTTGGCCTCCTGCGGAATCGTCCCCTCGTCCATGTCCGCCCCCAGGCGCGGCTCCCCCGCCTCCACCCGCAGCCATTCGCCCAGCGTCTCGCCGGCCGCCACGGCCCCCTGCGACGCCAGCCACTGCCCCACCGCGTCCCCGGCCGCCGCCTCAGTCACCAGCAGGAACAGCGGCACCTGCGCCCACCGCGGGTGCACGACCACCCGCACGGCGTGCGCCCCCAGCGTCCCCCCCACATGATGCCACTCGGGGAGCGCGTCCAACCCGGCCGCGTCCCCCGGCGCCAGCACGGGTGCCAACAGGGCCGCCGCCCGCGCACCGGCCACCATCACGGCCGCGCGGGAGCCCCGCTCGTCGGTGGCGCGCGCCAGGCGCGGGTTGACGTACTTGCGCAGGACCCCCAGCCACGGATCCATCCCCGACGGCGGAGTGGCCACCAGCAGGCTGCCGGCGTCCTCCCGCAGCAACAGCAGGTCGGTGATGACCTTCCCCTTGGGGGTCAGCGTCACGGCGCGCTGCCCCGCGCCCACGGCCAACGCCATCACATCGTTGGTGACGAGCCCGTTGAGCGCCAGCGCTGCCTGCTCGCCGCGCACCGCACACCAGGCCAGCGGCGCGGGCCACCACGCCGCCCCGGTGGGCAGCACGGCGGCTGCGGCCAGGTCGCGCGCGTCGGGAGGGGTGGGAAAGGCCAGGCGTGGGGCGGCCGCGTCGGCGGCCTGGGCACCGGCGGCGAGGGGAGGCGACGGGGAGATGGTCATGGGAGGACGCAGAAAAAAGCGTGACGCGATGACGGGTCAGGAGAGCGGGGCAGGGGGGAGCGGGCGCACCGCCACCCCGGAGGCGGCCAGCATGGCGTGCACCGGGGCGAGTTCCCACCCCCACCAGCCATCAGCCGGTACCCCCCAGGCCGCGCCGCGCGCCATGATCGCGCGGTAGCTCCCCGCCAGCGACGGGGCGCCGGGGGCTGCCGGGCGGTCATCGGCGGCACGCAGCATCGTACCAAGGCCCGCCAGTGCGGGATCCGTGTCCAGCCACGCCAGCGCGCCCCGGTCGCTGTCCCCGCGCCACGCCACGCGCACTCCGCGCGTGACCAGCGTGCGCAGCCGCTCCACCACCGCTGGCCGCAGCAGCACCCCGTGGACTGTGCGCTGCGCCAGCGCACGCTGGGCCCGCAACGTGAGCACGGTTTGCGCGGCCGGCTCCACCACCACCGGCGCCTCCCCGCCGGCCGGTGCGGCGAGCAGGGTGGCCAGCGCCGCCACGCCCTCCTCCATCGAGCGCCCGGCCAGCCACCCGTCCAGCCGCTCCACCGGACAGGGCACCCCTTCGGCCTCGCAGGCCTCCCGCAGGGCCGCCGCGCGCAAGGCCGGCGTGGCGGCCAGCACGCCGTCCACCCCCACCACCACCCCCTCGCCGGCGCGCGGTTCGCCCGTCGTCACACGGGTGACGCCCCCGGCGGTCCGCTCCACGAGGCGTCCAGGAGCTCCACCGGATGGACCACGGTCACCGGCAGCCGCCGCTGGAGCAGCCCGGCGCCCAGGTGCATGTGGCACCCCGGATTGCCGGTGGCCACCAGCTCCGCGCCCGACGCCGTCACCTGCCGCAGCTTGGCGTCCAGCACCACCTGCGCCACCTCCGGCTCCACCAGCGTGTAAATCCCCGCCGAGCCGCAGCACTGGTCGGCCTCGGCCAACGGGGCGCGCGTCATCCCCGGGACGGCCGCCAGCAGCTGCTCGGGGGGGCGCACCACCCGCTGCGCGTGATACTGGTGGCACGGCGGGTCGTGCGCCACGCGCCACGGCACCGGCGTCGAGCCGCCCCGCACGCCGCGCTCGGCCAGCACCTCGCTCAGGTCGCGCGTGCGCGCGGCCACCGCCTCCGCCCGCGCGCGCCACGCGGGGTCGTCGTGCAGCAGGTGCCCGTACTGCTTGAGCATCGCGCCGCACCCCGCACTGTTGACCACGATGGGGGCGGGGGCGCTGCGCTCGAAGGCGGCGATGTTGGCGCGCGCCAGCGCGCGCGCACCGTCCAGGTCGCCGGCGTGCGCGTGCAGCGCGCCGCAGCACTGCTGCCCCGCGGGGGAGGCGCACGCCGCGCCATGCCGCGCCAGCACGCGCCGCGTGGCCTCGTGCACGTGCCCGAACAGCCCGTCCATCACGCACCCCGTCAGCATCACCATCGGCTCCGCGTCGGGGGGGAGCGGCGCGCGCGGGCGCGCGCCCCGCAGCGCCGGGTGCGGCGCCGTGGCGGCCAGCATGCCCAGCGGGAACCCCAGCCGCTGCGGCAGCCGCGGCGCCAGCCACCGCGCCAGGCCGCTGTCGCGCAGCAGCCGCGCGCCCCACCACACCACGCGCATCAGCGCGGGAACGCGGAAGGCGGCCAGCACCAGCC
>JAGWYS010000365.1 GCA_018969225.1 Gemmatimonadota bacterium
ATACACCCCCGTGATGACGGGGGACGGGGTGACGGTGGCCTTCCTGGGGGCCACCGCGCAGCAGCCCCCCCTGCCCATGCGCCTGGCGCTGGCCGGCGGGGCGCCGCAGCCGCTGGCCGCCGGCGCGCTCCCCGCGCGCTTCCCGCTGGGCGCGCTGGTGGCGCCGCGGGTGGTCACCTATCGCGCCCCCGACGGGCTGCTCATCCGCGCGCAGCTGTTCGAGCGCGCCGGCGGCCCCGCGCGCAAGCCGGCGGTGATCTTCGGCCACGGCGGCCCCGAGCGGCAGATGCTGCTGGGGTGGCACAACATGGAGTACTACGCCACCACCTACGCCATGACGCAGTACCTCGCGGCACAGGGGTACGTGGTGCTGGTCCCCAACTACCGCCTGGGGATCGGCTACGGTTTCGACTTCCACCAGGTGGTGGACGGGTGGTCGCGCGGCGCGTCGGAATACCAGGACATCGTGGCCGGCGCCCACTACCTGCGCGCCCTCCCGCAGGTGGACTCGGCGCGCCTGGGGATCTTCGGCGGGTCATACGGCGGCTTCCTCACGGGGATGGCGCTGGCGCGGAACTCCGACCTCTTCGCGGTGGGGGTGGACATGATGGGCCCCGCCGACTGGACCGCCGACGACGGCCGCCGCATTGGCGGGCTGGCGTGGGACTACGAGAAGGGGGATCGCGCCGCCGCGGCCGACGTGGCCTTCCGCGCCTCGCCGGTGGCGTGGGTGGACGGGTGGCGCTCCCCCGTGCTGTTCATCCACGGCGACGACGACCGCACCACGCGCTTCTACCACACCATCGACCTCATCCGTCGCCTGGACACGCGCGGCGTGCCATACGAGGAGCTCATCATCCCCGACGACAACCACCACTGGGTGCGCCACGTGAACTCGCTGCGCGTGTGGCAGGCCACCGCCGACTTCCTGGGGCGGCACCTCCGCCCATGACGCTCCCCTCCGCCGACCCCCACATCCGGCTGGCGCTGGCCGACGGGGTGCTCGCCATCGAGCTGCACCGCCCGGCGCGCCGCAACGCCCTCACGCAGGGGATGTATGCCGCGCTGGCCGACGCCTTCGACGCGGCCTCCGCGCGCGACGACGTGGGGGCCGTGCTGCTGCACGGGCAGCCCGACTGCTTCACCGCGGGCAACGACCTGGACGACTTCACCGCCACCGGCGCGCGACGCGAGCGCGCCGGCCACCGCTTCCTGCACGCCATCGCCGGCTGCGCGGCCCCCATCGTGGCCGCGGTGGGGGGGGCCGCCGTGGGCGTGGGCGCCACCCTGCTGCTGCACTGCGACTTCGTGCTGGCGGCGCACAGCGCGCGCTTCCGGCTGCCGTTCGTGCCGCTGGGGTTGTGCCCCGAGGGAGGCTCCAGCATGCTGCTGCCGCAGCGGGCGGGGATGCGGCTGGCGGCGCAGCTCCTGTACCTGGGGGACCCCTTCGACGCCGCCACGGCGGTGCGCGCGGGCGTGGCCACCGCGGTGGTCCCCGAGGGGGCGCTGCTGGACGAGGCGCGCGCGCTGGCCCTGCGCCTGGCCGCGCAGCCGCGCGAGGCCCTGCGGGCCACCAAGGCGCTGCTGCAGGGCCCCCTGGGGCGCACGGCCATCCAGGCCATCGAGGACGAGTACCCCACCTTCGAGCGGCTCCTGGCCTCCCC
>JAGWYS010000129.1 GCA_018969225.1 Gemmatimonadota bacterium
CCAGCTCGGACGCCGGGGTGAAGTCGCAGTAGGCCGCACCGGAGGCCAGCAGGCGGCGCGCGTCCTCCTGGTGCCGCGCGAGGTTGCCCCCCTGGTACACCACCGCCTCGTCCCAATCGAGCCCCAGCCACGCCAGCCCCTCGAAGATCGCGCGGGTGCTCTCCTCGGTGCTCCGCTGCCGGTCGGTGTCCTCGACACGCAACAGGAACTGCCCGCCCGTCTGCCGGGCGTACAGCCAGTTGAAGAGCGCGGTGCGCGCGCCACCCACGTGCAGGAAGCCGGTGGGGGAGGGGGCAAAGCGCACCCGCGGGGGCGGGGCAGAGCGTTCAGCGGTCATCGATCCGTCTGGCGGGCCGGCAGGGAACAACAACGCGGGTCCGCCGCAGCGCAGCGGACCCGCGGAACGGAGAGAGCGGGATTCGAACCCGCGATAGGGGTTGACCCCCTATGCCGGTTTAGCAAACCGGTGCCTTCAGCCTCTCGGCCATCTCTCCCGGACACCGCCCTCATGGCCACAGCCGCCACGGGGATGGTGGCTGGCGACGCCACGGTCGCCAGCCCTGCAATTTCTCCTGCGGGACCGTTGGGGTCAACTGCCCAACGGTCAGCGGCGTGGGTGAGATTCGAACTCACGAGGGCCTTGCGACCCCGGCGGTTTTCAAGACCGCTGCATTCAACCACTCTGCCACCACGCCTGTCGGGCGGGAGCCCCCGCCCGGTCCTGCGCTCAACGACCGCCCGGTGGCGGGGCCAGCGGCAGCGCCGTCCCCGCGCTGTCGCTCGGCACGCCGGGGAGCGCCTGCATGCGGTCGAAGCCGAAGACGCGCTCCCGCCGCATGGCCTTTGCCACCGCGCGCGCCTGCCGGAACACCGTGTCCGACTGCGCCGTGCGCCCGGTCTGCGCCAGCCCCTCCGCCAGGGTCAGCCCGCTGATCACGTACAGGTCCGGGATCCCCACCGACGCGTCATCCACCCACCCCTTGCGGGCGGCCAGCGACTTGGTCGCGGTGAACACCGTGGACCACAGCTCGTGGCTGCGCTTGAGGTCCACCAGCCCCTCGCCCGGCACCAGGATCACGTCCCCGCCGGGGGCCTGCGGCGTGGGAAACAGCTTCTTGGCCATCCCCTGCGTCACCACGTACCGCTCCAGCCCCAGCTCATAGGGGTACCCGCCCGCGGTCCGGCTGAAGTAGATCGGCCGCCCCGGGAAGGCGTCCCGGATCATCTGGTACACCAGCTGGTCGGCGCGCATCAGCTGCGGGTTGCGCGGCACCGCCACCAGCGAGTCCTGCCGGAACTCCGCGTTGGGAGGCGTCTGCGCCACCAGCGGGATGGCGTCCGCCTCCGCGAACGAGAGCCGCACCGGCGACCCCGACGGCATCGGCCAGCGGCGCCCCCGGTAGATCGCCGGCCCCGCGGCGCTGTCGTACGGCTGCGGGGGGCGGCGGATCAGCTGCCGCGTGTACCAGTCGGTGTTGAGCAGCGAGGTGTTGGCCACCGTCACGTCCCGTCGGATCCCCTCCACCTCCTGCGCGTACCACAGCGGGAAGGTGTCGTTGTCCCCCACCGTGATCAGGATCCCGTACGGCTCCACCGAGTTCAGGAGGTCGCGCGCGAAGTCGGCGGTGTCGGTCTGGTTGGCGCGCGAGGCCTGCTCCCAGTTCCCCAGCAGCGGGATGCACGCCACCAGCAGCAGCGGCGACGCCAGCGCGAAGCTGCGCGGGCGCGGCTCGCTCACCACCGTCTTGCCCAGCCGCACGTCGTCGCTCCCGAAGAAGGACGCCACGCTCTCCCACAGCGCGACGAACCCCAGCGCCGCCCACACGCTCAGCGCCGAGAAGCTCCACAGGTAGAAGTAGTCGCGGTCGCGCACCTCGCGGTCCACCGAATCCCCCAGGTCAGGCGCCTGGCTGTGCCCGTACTTGAAGTTCAGGTAGTAGATCAGCGCGAAGGTCATGGTGAACACCAGCGGCCCGAAGAACCAGAAGCTGCGTCGGTCCTTCCGGAAGTGCATGTACCCGCCCAGCAGGCACAGCAGCAGGTACAGCACCGCCAGGCCGTTCTGCAGCCCCGGGCGCTCGCCGTAGGCGTCGCGCAGCCACTGCCACCGGAAGTACAGCCAGTACATCCCCACCTGCGCGGTGAACGGCGCCTGCCGCTCCCCCAGCTCGGGCTTGCCGTACTGGCCGCGGTTGAAGTTGTACATGAAGCGGTCGTACGTGAGCGTGCTGAAGGTGCAGTCGGCCTTGATCTCCGTGGCGCACCCCGTGGGCTCCCCCTCGTTGATGGCGGGGAAGTGCGCCGCCCGGATCGGCTGCGTCGCGAACGGCGTCATCCCCAGCACCAGCGCCGCCACGCAGGCCAGCAGCAGCTTCCACCGCAGCACCGTCTCCCACCGGCGCACCAGCACCGCGAACCCCACCGCCGGCGCGGCCAGCATCCCCGCCATGTGGTTGGCATACCCCAGCCCCAGCAGGTACGCCACCAGCACCAGCAGGCGGTCGGCCACCGGCCCCTCGGGGTCGTCGCACCAGCGCACGGTGAGCCAGCAGATGACCGCCAGCCCCACCAGCGACACGGTGTACACCTTCTCGTTCACCACCGACTGGTTCCACACGGTGAACGCCGTCGCCCCCACCAGCGCCGCCAGCGCGCCGCCCGCGATCCTCATCCACCGCCGGCTGAACCACCCCACCAGCACCCGCTCCGTCACCAGGAACCACATCGCCGCCGACGCCGCGCTGGAGAGCGCCGCCAGCACGTTGATGCGCATGGCCACCGTGGGGGCGATGGGCAGGATGGAGAACACCCGGCCGATGAGCACGAAGAGCGGGTTCCCCGGCGGGTGCGGCAGCCCCAGCACGTAGGCCGCCGCGATGTACTCGCTGGTGTCCCACATCGACGTGGACGGCGCCAGCGTCACCAGGTACAGCAGGAGCACCGCCAGCCCGGCGAGCGCCGCGGCCAGGTACGACGGGCGGTAGTCAAGCTCCGCGGCGGCGCCCCGGACGGGGGCGCTCGCGGCGGCGGGAGGGACGGAGGTCATCGAAAAGCCGGCAAGGGAGGCGCCCCGCGACACACCGCGGCCGGGGGCGGGCGGCGACGGGATGGACCCGCCGCCGACTCGACCAAAAGCTCGCAGGGGGGGGCCGGGAGGGCAACAGCCCCCCGGGGCCGCGCCCCGACCTAGTGCCGGAAGAGCCGCTCCCCGGTGAACACCATGGCGATCCCGTGCGCGTTGGCCGCCTCGATCACCTCCGCGTCCCGCACCGAGCCGCCGGGTTGCACGATGGCGGAGACGCCGGCCGCCGCCGCCTGGTCGATGCCGTCCCGGAAGGGGAAGAACGCGTCCGATCCCAGCGCCGCCCCCGCCGTGGGGTGCCCCGCCGCGGTCGCCTTGTGCACCGCCAGCATGCTGGCGTCCACCCGCGACATCTGCCCGGCGCCGATGCCGATCGTGGCCCCGTGGCGTGCCAGCACGATGGCGTTGGACTTCACGCTGGCCACCGCCTTCCACGCAAAGCGCAGGTCGCGTCCCTCCTGCAGCGTGGGCGTCCGGGCGGTCACCACGTCCCAGCGCGCCGGATCGGCCGCCACCGGCGCCCGGTCCTGCACCAGCAGCCCCCCGCGCACCCGCTTGTAGTCCATCCCGGCCGCCGTCCCCCCGGCGGTCCCCTCCAGCACCCGGAGGTTCTTCTTGCGCCCCAGGATCTCCACGGCCCCCTCGGAAAACGCCGGGGCCACGATGCACTCCACGAACAGCGCCGACACCGCCTCCGCGGCCGCCTCGTCCACCGGCACCGTGAAGGCGATCACGCTGCCGAAGGCCGACACGGGGTCGCACGCCAGCGCCTTCCGGTAGGCCTCGAGGGCGTCCGCCCCCACCGCCACGCCGCACGGCGTGGTGTGCTTGATGATGGCGCACGCCGCCTCCCCCGCGAACGGCTCCGCCGCGAGCAGCGCCCCCTCCAGGTCCAGCAGGTTGTTGAACGAGAGCTCCTTCCCGCCCCGCTGGACCAGCGCCCCCAGCCCCGCGCCCGGGTGCTCCACGTAGAACGCCGCCCGCTGTTGCGGGTTCTCCCCGTAGCGGAGCGCCTGCTGCTTGGTGAACGCCAGCGGGTACTGCTCGGGGAAGGGCTCGCCGCGCTGCGCGGCAAACCACTGGGCGATCGCCGCGTCGTAGCCGCTGGTGTGCGCGTACACCTTCTCCGCCAGCAGGCGCCGCAGCGCGGGCGCCTCCCCCTCGCCGTCCAGGGCGGCCAGCACCCGCGCATAGTCGGCGGGGTCCACCACCACGTACACCGCGGCAAAGTTCTTGGCCGCCGAGCGCAGCATGGAGGGACCGCCGATGTCAATCTGCTCGATCACCTCGTCCGGGTGGACCCCCGCCCGCGCCGCGGTCTGGCGGAACGGGTACAGGTTCACCACCACCAGGTCGATCGGCGCGATCCCGGCGGCGGCGATCGCCGCCATGTGCTCGGGGAGGTCGCGCCGCGCCAGCAAGCCGCCGTGGACTGCGGGGTGCAGGGTCTTCACCCGGCCGTCCAGCATCTCCGGGAATCCCGTGACCTCCGCCACGTCGCGCACCGCCAGCCCCGCGTCGCGCAGCGCGCGGGCCGTCCCGCCGGTGGACAGCAGCTCCACGCCGCGGTGGGCCAGCGCCTGGGCAAAGGGCACCAGCCCGGTCTTGTCGGAAACGGACAGCAGCGCACGCATGGACATGGGTCGGGAGAAGCCGAAGGGGAAACCGCGTCAGGCCGCGTCCGGCCGGTGGTCGCCGGCCAGCGTGAACTGAAAGGGCCCCGCCACCAGGGGCAGGGTGGGGGGCACGCCGCGCACCCGCCCCGCGGCATCCAGCCAGAGGGCGCCGGTGGCCAGCGAAGCCACGGTGGCCGGCAGGAGGCCATGCTCCACCGCCAGCACCCGGGCCGCGAGCGTGTCGGGGGTGTCCTCGGGGAGCACGGGCACGGGCCATTGGGCCAGGATCGCGCCCGTGTCGTACTGCTCGTCCACCAGGTGGACCGTGGCCCCGGTGACGCGCACCCCCTGGGCCAGGACGGCCGCGTGAATGCGGCGGCCGTACATCCCCGCCCCCCCGAACGCCGGCAGCAGCGCCGGGTGCACGTTCACCACGCGTCCGGGGAACGCGTGCACCACCGCGGTCGGGAGCAGGCGCAGGTACCCGGCCAGCACCAGCAGGGTCACGCCGTGCGCCCGCAGGCGGGTCAGGATCGCCTCCCCGTCCGTCGGAGCCTCCAGCCACTCGGCCGCCACCCCTGCCGCCCGCGCGCGGTGCAGGGCACCGGCGTCGCGCCGGTCGGTGCCCACCCACACGACCTGCCCGTATGCCGCTCCGGAGGCCGTGGCATGATCCATCAGCGCCTGCAGGTTGGAGCCGCCCCCCGAGGCCAGCACGCCGATGCGGGCCGGGGCCGTCGCCCCGGGCCCGGTCACCCCCAGTCTGGTCAGCGCCAGCTGCACCGCGTCGTCGATGGAGGCCGCCGCCAGCAGGCGGTCGGAGCGCGCCGCGCGCAGCTGCGCCACCTCCGCGTCCGGCGTGGCGGGACCGGGCACCAGGATCCCCACGCCGCCGGTGGCCAGCGCCGGGACCACGTCGTGCCAGCGGTCGCCGATGTACGCGCTGGCGCCCAGGTCCAAGGCGTGCCGGCGGGCGGCTTCCTCGTACAGGGCCAACCCCGGCTTGCGGCAGGCGCACGGCCCGGTCAGCTCGGGGTGGTGCGGACAGTGCAGCGTGTCCAGGACGTCCCCGCCGGCCGCGCGCAGGACGGCCTCGGTGCGGGCCCGCACCGCCGCATAGGCGTCCGCCGACACCAGCCCGCGCGCGATCCCGGATTGGTTGGTGATGATCACCACCGGCACGCCGACGGCCGTGGCCCGCGCCACGGCGCTCCCCGCCCCGGGGAGCAGCGCCACGCGGTCAGGGTCGGCGAGGTAGGGGCCGTCCTCGATCAGGGTGTGGTCGCGGTCCAGGAACAGCGCCGCGCGACGGGCGGCCGGCGCGGCGTGGCCGCTCATGGGCGGCGCGACCGGGGCGCCGCGGCGCCGCCCGGCTGTGGCAGGAGCAGGCGCGCCATCGTGTCCCGGGGCGCCCGTGCGGTGTCGCGGGGCGCGCGCGCGGTGTCCCGGGGCGCCCGGGCGGTGTCGCGGGGGGGGCGCGCGGTGTCGCGGGGCGGGCGGGCGGTGGTCACGGTCCGGCTCGGGGAGCGCACCACCCCCGAGAGGCCGCGCACGTTGGCCACCTCCACGCGGTACTGCGTCTGCGGTGCCAGCGGGGCGTCCAGCGTCACGACCAGTTCGGCCGTCAGCGTCGGGCGCTGCATCTTCGGGGCGGGGAGGGTGTCCACGGGGCGGGGCTGCCGTCCGGTGCGCTGCGCCTCGCGCCGACGCGCCTCGCGCTCGGCCCGCTGCGCCGCCGCCACGCTGTCGGCGCGCTTCACCCGGGCCACGCTGTCCGCGCGCGCGCGCTGCGCGGGGGTCAACTCCGCCGCCGCCTTCGCCGCCGCCGAATCCTCCTTGGCCTTGGCCAGGAGCGAATCGGCCCGGAGCTTCTCCGGCCGGGTCTGCACGCGGCGCACCACCACCAGCGACGAGTCGGGACGCTGCACCCGGATCCCCTCAGGGGGGAACCGCTGCTCCGGCACGAACGGCTTGTCGAAGGTCACCCGGAGCACCCGGTTGCTGTCCTCCACCGCCACGGACGCGATGCGCAGGCCGACGGTGTCGCGCGGGAAGGCGTAGAAGTCGGCCTGCATCCGTCCCGCCACCGTCACCGTGGCGCTGTCCCACGCTTCCAGCGGGTCGATGGTGCGGCTGCCGTTGCGGTCCACGAACGCGCGCAGCAGGTATGGCCCGGGGGGGAGGTGGCGGAGTGCATAGCGCCCGCTGGAATCGGCGGCCACCTGGTACAGCGTGGTGTCCTTCCCCTGGATGGGGCCCACGGCCTCCACCACGGCCGTCGCGCTCCCCGTCCCCGCCACCCAGTCGAAGGCCACCCCGTCCACCTCGGTGTCGGGGATCGGGCCGCCGGTGCTGAACACCAGGCGGATCGCCGTGTCGAGGCCGTTGTTGCGCAGGTCCTGGATCCCCGGCTTGATGATCACCGAATACACCGTGTTGGGGCGCCACGCCGTCCCGGGGCGGATCTCCAGCCGCCGGCGCTCCCACTTCACGCGGGGCGTGCCGCTGCGCGGGCTGATGAACACCAGCTCCCGCAGCTCGCGCGCGCCGCGTGGCGTCTCGCTGATCACCTCGTCGAACTGGAGCACCACGGCGCGCGGCGGGGCGCCGGTGCTGCGGTCCTTGGGGGTGACGGCGAGCACCAGCGGCGCATCGTCGTCGAGGGGGCCGCCGGGGGGCATCGCCTGGTTGGCGCACCCCGTCGCCCCCAGCACCGCCAGCAGCGGCAGCGCCGTCCGCGCCGCGAGGCGGGTCACGCGCCCAGCGCCGCCAGCTTGGCCGCGAGCTGGTCGCGCCGTCCGCGCCACTCCTGCGCCTTGGCGCGCTCGGCGTCCACCAGCGCCGCCGGGGCCCTGGCCGCGAACTTCTCGTTGGCCAGCCGCCCCTCCAGCGCCGCGAGGTGTCGCTCCAGCTCCGCCAGCTCCCCGGCCAACCGGGTGCGCTCCTTGTCCAGGTCGATCATCCCGGCCAACGGGATGAACACCTCCACCCCCTCGCGCAGCAGCGCCTGCGCGGCCGCCCCCGTCGGCGGGGTGGCCGCGACACTGAGGCGCGCGCGCGCCAGCCCCGCCACCATGGGCGCCTGGGCCGCCAGCGCCTCGCGCCCCCCCGCCGGCGCCACCGCCACCGCGTCCACCCACTGGCCGGCCGGCACGCCGTAGTCGGCCCGCAGCTGCCGGATCGCCACCACCGCCTCCTGCGCCAGCGCGAACGGCGCGCCGTCCCCGACGGCCTCCGGACGCGGCGCGGGCCACGCGGCCTGCGCCAGGAAGGCCCCGGCCGGCGTCCCCGGGAGCTGCTGCCACAGCGCCTCGGTGATGAAGGGCACGATGGGGTGCAGCAGCCGCAGCGCGGCGTCGAAGGCGTGCGCCAGCACGGCGCGCGCCACCTCGCGGTCCTCCCCCTCCGCCGCGAGGCGCGGCTTCGCCGACTCGAGGTACCAGTCGGCCAGCTCGTTCCAGACGAAGCGGCGCGCCGCCTCGGCGTACTCCGACAGCCGCAGCCCGCGCCCGCGCTCCGCGTCCGTCCACGCGCGGTTGGCGGCGGGGCGCGCCGGTCCCAGCGCCGCGTCGCAGTCGCGCACGGCCGCGTCGAGGCGCGCCAGGATCCACGCGTCGGCGGCGGTGAGCGCCGCCGGGGCAATCGCCGTCACCGGGGGCACCGGCGCCGTCCCCACCCGCGCCAGCAGGAACCGCCCGATGTTCCACAGCTTCGTGCAGAAGTTCCGCCCCGGGGCGAAGGACTTGGCCAGGTCGGTCGGATCGAGCATCACGTCCACGCCCAGCCCCAGCCCGGCCACCATGGTCCACCGGAGGGCGTCGGCGCCGTACTCGCGCACCACGTCCAGCGGGTCGATGCCGTTCCCCAGCGACTTGGACATCTTCCGGTGCTGCATGTCGCGCACCGTGCCGTGCAGGTACACGGTGTGGTACGGGGTCTCCCCCATGAACCAGCACCCCGACATCACCATGCGCGAGACCCAGAAGAACAGGATCTCGGGGGCCGTCACCAGCACGTCCCCAGGGTAGTAGCGCCGGAGGTCGGCGCTGTCGGCGTTGGGCCACCCGAGGGTGGACATGGGCCACAGCCAGCTGGAGAACCACGTGTCGAGGACGTCGGCGTCCTGCCGCACCGGGCCGCCGCAGCCGGGGCAGGCGGTCACGTCGGTCCGCGACACCATCGGCGCGTGCCCGCACCCGGGCGCGTCGCAGTACCACACCGGGACGCGGTGCCCCCACCAGATCTGGCGGGAGACGTTCCAGTCGCGGATCCCCTCCAGCCAGTTCACGTACACGGGCTCCCACCGCTCCGGCAGGATGCGGAGCCGTCCCGAGCGCAGCGCCTCCAGCGCCTTGTCGGCCAGCGGACGCATGTGGACGAACCACTGGTCGGAGAGGCGCGGCTCCACCACGGTGTCACAGCGGTAGCAGTGCCGGACGCTGTGCTGGTGCGGCTCCACCTTCACCAGCGCGCCGGCGGCGCGCAGCTGCTCCACGATGGCCGCGCGGGCGGCAAAGCGGTCCATCCCCGCCAGCGACGCCGGGACGCGCCCGGCCGCCCCCTCCCCCTCGCGCACCGCCCCCTCGGCGTCCAGCACCACCGGCATCGGCAGCCCGTGGCGCTTCCCCACCTCGAAGTCGTTGGCGTCGTGCGCCGGGGTGATCTTCACCGCGCCCGAGCCGAAGGCCGGGTCGGTGGCGTCGTCGGCCACCACGGGGATGCGCACCCCGGTGAGCGGCAGCACCAGGGTGCGCCCCACCAGCGCGCGGTACCGGTCGTCGTCGGGGTGCACCGCCACCGCCACGTCCCCCAGCATCGTCTCGGGGCGGGTGGTGGCCACGGTGATCCCCTGCGACGGATCGTCCGCCGCCGGGTAGCGCAGGTGGTACAGCGCCCCGGCGGTGTCGGTGAACTCCGCCTCCTCGTCGGACAGCGAGGTGCCGCACCGCGGGCACCAGTGGATGACCCGCTTCCCCCGGTACACCAGCCCGTCCTCGTGCAGGCGCACGAACGCCTCGCGCACGGCGGTGCTGAGGGCGGGGGAGAAGGTGTAGGCGGTGCGCGCCCAGTCGGCGCTGGCCCCGATGGCCTTGAGCTGCTCCAGGATCGCGCCGCCGGTGCGCTCCACGAAGCCGGCCACCCGCTCCACGAACGGCTCGCGCCCGAGGTCGAAGCGGGTCAGCCCCTCGGCGGCCAGCTGCTTCTCCACGACGTTCTGCGTGGCGATCCCGGCGTGGTCGGTGCCAGGCACCCACAGGGCGTCGTCGCCCGCCATGCGCCGCCACCGGATGAGCACGTCCTGGACGGTGTTGTTGAGGCCGTGCCCCACGTGCAGCACCGCGGTGACGTTGGGGGGCGGCATGACGATCACGAACGGCTCGGCCCCGCCGCGCGACGGCGGGGTGGCAAACACGCCATTGGCGTCCCAGCGGGGATACCAGGCGTCCTGGAGGGCCGTGGCGTCGTAGGTGGTCGGCAGCGAGCCGGGATCGGGCGCAGTCATGGGCGGAACTTAACCGGCCCGGGGAGAGCGGGGAGCGCCCCGGCGCGCGGGCGCATGGCGCCGCCATGGCGCACCGGCTAAATATCAGAGGTTGAGGTGCAATGCCGCCCGTTCGGCTTCCCCCGTGGCGGGCCCCGTCTGCCCCGTCCGCGCCCTCTTTCCGCGTCCCGCTCTCCGAGATGACTGCCGGTTCCTCCACCGCCCCCGCGGCGCCCGACGCGCCGCCGCTGGTCCTGACGCTGCCGGACGGGGCCACCCG
>JAGWYS010000130.1 GCA_018969225.1 Gemmatimonadota bacterium
CGGGCCAACCACCGGCTGCGGATCCTGCAGGCGGACATCGGGAAGACGCGCCCCACGCTGGCGCTGCGCGACCAGGCGCTGAACGCCCTCACCCCGCAGTTCTACCTCCGGCTGGCCCGCTCCGACGCGGCGACCAACCGGATGTGGGACATCGTGATGTACGACCTCACGAAGAGCCCCGAGCGGGTGACGACGTACGCGGACAGCGGCCGCTTCTCGGTGGCGCCCAACGGCGACCTGCAGCTGACGCTGTATGACGGGCACTCGCAGCAGTTCGCGCAGGGGGACCCGCGGCGGCTGCAGCGGTCGGCCTTCCGCGAGCAGGTGGTGCTGGTGCGGGGGATCGCCAAGGGGTTCGAGGCCACCGCCTCGGACGACTACAAGGGCGACCGGGAGATGACGGTGTGCGAGATGCACCGCCGCTACCTCTACGCGTCCACGGAGCACCAGCGCTACCGCGAGGAGTTCATCCAGGCGGCCAGCCGGCTGGCCGCCCCGAAGGCCAAGACCATCACCGTGCCGCGGGACCGGCCCAAGCGCGAACCGCTGGCATCATTCTACTGCAGCACGCTGCCCCGCGTGGTGGCAGGGTGGTTCGCCCCCCGGGCGGCCCGGGCGCAGGGGAGCCAGCCGCCGGTCGCGCAGCCGCCGGTCACGCAGCCGCCGGTCACGGATTCCGCGCCCGTCCCGCCGGCCCCGACGCCGGCCGGGGATTCGGCGGCCGCCGCCATCCCCCCCGCCACGCCCGCGCCGCTGCCGCCGGCGCCCAGCACCGGGATGGCCGCCGGCCTGATGGACTCCGTCACCTACATGCGGGGGCTCGCGCTCAACGCGCAGCAGCAGCTGCTGGTGTCGCGCCGCGGGCTCGACACGCTCTCCGTCGAAGTCCACAAGAAGTTCGCGCTCTCCTTCGCCTGCCTGGTGTTCGTCCTCTTCGGCCCTCCCATCGCGCTCCGCTTCCCGCGCGGCGGCGCCGGGGTCACCATCGGCGTCAGCATCGTGGTGTTCGGGCTGTACTACATCTGCCTCATGGCCGGCGAGGTGCTCGCCGACGAGGGGCGGCTCCCCGCGTTCGTGGCCATGTGGCTGGCCAACGTGCTGTTCGGGACCGCAGGGGTGGTGCTCATGCTGCGGGCGGAGTCCACGGTGGACACCTCGCGCGGCGGCGGCCTGTGGGAGCGGTGGGGCGACTGGCGCGCGCGCCGGCGCGCGGGGGCGCGCGGATGAGGCGCGGGCTCGTCTCCCCCCTCGACCGGTATGTCGCCGGGGAGTTCGCCCGCATCTTCGGCGTCACCGTGCTGGGGTTCCCGGTGCTGGTGTTCGTCTTCGACCTGGTGGACAACCTCCGCAAGTACACCGAGCGGAAGCTCACCGCGCAGGCCGTGGCGCTGAGCTACCTGTACTGGATCCCCGACACGCTGTTCATGGTGTTCCCGGCGGCGGTGCTGTTCGCCACGGTGTTCTCCATCGGCACCTTCTCGCGCCACAACGAGATCACGGCGGCGAAGGCCTCGGGGATCAGCTTCTACCGGTTCGTGGCCCCGGTGTTCGTGATGGCCGCGCTGGCGATGACGCTGGACCTGGTGTTTGCCGAGGTGGCCCCCCCCGCGAACGCCCGGCGGCTGGCGCTGCTGGCGGGGTCCCCCGACTTCGGCGACGAAAGCCGGTACAACTTCGCCTTTGCCAGCGAGAACGGGCGCTCGTACCGGATCTTCGCGCTGGACGCCAAGCGGAACACGGCGGAGAGCGTGGAGATCGAGGAGCGCGGCTCCGCGAAGCGCCCCGGGGTGCTGCTGGCCGCGCGCCGCGGCGCCTGGTCGCCGGCGCGGGGGTGGGTGCTGCAGGAGGGGCACCTGCACCTCCTCCCCACCGACTCCACCGCCACGGCCTTCGGCTTCGATTCCATCGCCGACCGCCGGATGGCCGAGACCCCGCGGGAGCTGCAGGCCACGGAACGGCAGCCCACCGAGATGACCTTCGCGGAGCTGACGCGCTTCATCCGGGTGCTCGACCGCTCGGGGGCGGAGGTGAACCTCCTCCGCGTGGAACGCATGCTCAAGCTGGCCATCCCGGCCACCTGCCTCATCATCGCCCTGCTGGGCGCCCCGCTGGCCACCAGCGCGCCGCGCGGCGGGGCCGCGTACGGCGTGGCGCTCAGCCTGGCCACCACCATCCTCATGCTCCTGCTCATCCAGCTGACCAAGGCCATCGGGGGGAAGGGGATCGTCCCCGCCAGCCCCGCGGCGTGGCTCCCCAATGCGGTGGTGCTGCTGCTGGCGCTGCTGCTGCTGCGCCGGGTGCGCACGTGAGCCCGGTGCCCCCCGCGCGCCTGCTGGCGCCGGCCGAGGCGCTCATCGCCGGCACGCTGCGCGCGGTGGGCGCGCGCGCGTACTTCGGGCGCGACATCCTGCGCGGGCTGCGGGAGCCGGCCACCTGGTTCCCCGAGACGGTGCGGCAGATGCGCACCATCGGCGTCGAGTCGGTGCCGCTGACGCTCATCGTGGCCGCCTTCCTCGGCGGGGTGACCGCGTTCCAGACCCGCTACCAGCTGTTCCCCGGGGTGCAGCTGTCGGTGGTGGGACTCATCGCCCGCCAGAGCATCGTGCTGGAGCTGGGGCCGCTGCTGACCGCGCTGGTGCTCACGGGGCGCGTGGGGGCGCGGATGACCGCCGAGATCGGCACCATGCGCGTCACCGAGCAGATCGACGCGCTGGAGACGCTGGCCTTCGACCCGGTGGGGTTCCTCGCGCTGCCGCGGCTGGCGGCGGGGGTGGTGATGCTCCCGGCGCTGGTCATCCTGGCCAACGTGGCGGCCATCGTGAGCGCCTGGCTCACGCTCATCCTGGCCACCGACGTGCGCACCGACGACTTCCTGCAGGGGCTGCGGCTGGCCTTCACGGCGTTCCAGGTGGTGTACTCGCTCATCAAGGCCACCAGTTTCGGCGCCGCCATCGCCTTCGTCTGCTCCTACGAGGGGTACGTGACGGGGGCGGGCGCCGAAGGGGTGGGGCGCTCCACCGCCAAGGCGGTGGTGATCGCCTCCGTGTCCATCCTCGTGCTCGACGCCATCGTGGCCGCCGTGTTCGCCCCCTTCATCCAGGCCTGACGCCTCCCGTTTTCCCTCTATGACGACCAAGCGACGCGACGAACTGCTGGTGGGGCTGCTGCTGCTGGCGGCGGTGGTGCTGGGGCTGGGCGGGACCATCTGGGTCGCGCGCGGCGGGCTGGCGCGGACCTACCCCATGTACGCCCGCTTTCCGTGGGGCGCCGGCCTCAAGCCCGGGCAACCGGTGCTGCTGGCCGGGGTGCAGGTGGGGTACGTGGACCACGTGGACCTGATCCCCGACGGCACCATTGCCGTGACGCTGGAGGTGCAGCAGCAGCACCAGATCCCCGGGGGCTCCACGGCCACGGTGCAGGCCAACGGCATCTTCGGCGACATGCTCATTGCCATCACCCCGGTGACGGGGTCGTCCACGTACATGACGCCGGGGGACACGATCCCGGTGGGGAAGGGGTCGCCGGGGACGGCGGAGCTGCTGGCCAAGGGGGACGCGATCGCCACCGACGTGAAGGCGCTGACCGGGGAGACGCGGGCGCAGCTGGTGGAGGGGGGCGGCATGAAGGACGTCCGGGCGACCGTGGCGCAGCTGTCGAAGCTGGTGGCGCAGCTGGCCAGCATCTCGGCGGAGCAGTCGCGCCAGCTGACCGCCACGCAGGCCCAGCTCCGCAAGACGCTGGCGGGCGCCGACTCGGCCAAGGTGGACGCCGTGGTGGGCAACCTGGAGGCGGCCACGAAGGAGCTGGCCACGCTGTCCAAGGAGCTGCAGGCCACCAACCAGCAGGTCCAGGGGGCGCTGACCAAGGCCACGTCGGGGCCGGGGACGGTGGGGCGGCTGATGAACGACCCGGCGGTGTACGCGCGGGTGGACACGATGCTGCTGCGGGTGGACTCGCTGCTGGCGGATTTCAAGAAGAATCCGCGCCGCTACATCAATCTTTCCATTTTCTAAAATCCTTGGACGGCGTGGCCGGGTCACGCCCCGGTCACGCGTCGGTGTCTTTGCGCCCCCGCGGGCCCCCGGACGTACCCGGGCGCCCCCGGGGGCACTAGATTTTCGGGCTGTCCGAGAATGGCTGGGGCCGCACGCGGGCGGGGATCCGTCCGACGGGCCCGGGCGTTGGTCGCCGGGACCACGCGGCCGCGGTCCGGACAGCTGAAGTCGCGCCCCCCTGCGGCACGGGGGCGGGCGCGCGACCGCCCAGGGACGGTTGGGGATCCCTGCCACCACCCACAGGAGAACTCATGTTGCGCGTGATACGGACGTTGGCCGTGGCATTGGTCGGGGGGGCGCTGCTGGCGGCCCCGGCGACGGCGACGGCGCAGGTTACCACCTCCGCCATGCGGGGTTCGGTGACGGACTCCGCCGGCCGCCCCCTTGAGGGGGCCCAGATCGAGGCCGTGCACCAGCCCTCCGGGACGCGGTACGCCGCGACCACCCGGGCCGACGGGCGCTTCACCCTCCCCGGCCTCCGCGTGGGCGGCCCCTACGTCGTGACGGCGGCCCGCCTGGGCTACCAGAAGCAGACCAAGGGGGACATCTCGCTGGCGCTCGGCGTGTCCGCGGACGTGAACTTCCGCATGGTCTCCGCCGCGGTGCAGCTGACCGCGGTGACGGTGCAGGCGGAGGCGGGGGCGCTGGCGTCCACCCGCACCGGCGCGGCCACGCAGGTGAGCCGCGAGGCGATCGAGGCGCTCCCCACGATCAGCCGGCGCCTCTCCGACTTCGTGCGGCTCACGCCGCAGTTCACCGGCGGCAGCTCCTTCGCCGGGGCGGACAACCGCCTGAACAACATCATGGTGGACGGGTCGTACTTCAACAACTCGTTCGGTCTGGGCGGCCAGCCCGGCGACCGCACCAACGTGTCGCCGATCTCCATCGACGCCATCGAGCAGGTGCAGGTGAGCATCGCGCCGTACGACGTGCGGCAGGGGAACTTCGTGGGCGCGGCGGTGAACACGGTCACCAAGAGCGGCACGAACACCTTCACCGGGTCGCTGTACCGCCTCTCGCGCGACGAGCGCTACATCGGTCGCGACGCCGGGGCCACGCGCTTCAACCCCGGCACCTTCCGCTTCGGCCAGTTCGGCGCCACGCTGGGCGGCCCCGTCATCAAGGACCGGGTGTTCTTCTTCGCCAGCTACGAGCAGGACGAGCTGACGCAGCCGATGACGCTGTTCACGGCCAACAAGGGGGGCGAGGCGGTCACGGGGAACACGACCCGCGTGCTGGCCAGCGACCTGGACCAGCTGAGCAGCTTCCTGCAGTCGAAGTTCAACTACGCGACGGGCCCGTACCAGGGGTATGACCGCCTGACGCCGTCCGACCGCTTCCTGGGCAAGCTGGACTTCAACCTGGGGGCGCGGCAGAAGCTCAGCGTGCGCTACTCGCAGCTGAACTCGGTGGCGGACATCCCGATGTCCTCCTCCAGCTCGCTCGGCTTCGGCGGCCGCAACGGCACGTCCAACTCCATGAGCTTCGCCAACTCCAACTACGGCATCCTAGAGAACAACCGGTCGCTGGTGGCCGAGCACAACGTGCAGTTCGGCGGCAACATGGCCAACCAGCTCATCGTCGGCTACACCAAGAGCGACGAGTCGCGCGAGTACAAGGGGTCCCTGTTCCCGACGGTGGACATCCTGAACAACGGCCAGACGTACACCAGCTTCGGCTTCGAGCCGTTCACGCCGAACAACGAGCTGCGCTACAACAGCTTCCAGGTCCAGAACAACTTCAACATCTACGGCGACCGGCACGACCTGACCTTCGGCACCAGCCTGGAGTGGTACGAGTCGGAGAACGTGTTCTTCCCGGGCTCGCAGAGCGTGTACGTGTACAACTCGCTCGACGACTTCTACCGGGACGCCAACGACTTCCTGGCCAACCCCAACCGCACCACGTCGCCGGTGACCCTGCGCCGCTTCCAGGTGCGCTACAACAACATCCCGGGGGCCACCAAGCCGGTGCAGCCGCTGGAGGTGCTGTACGCGGGCGGCTACGCGCAGGACGAGTGGCGCGCCACCGACAACCTCCGCGTCACCATGGGGCTGCGCGTGGAGCGCGCCGCGTTCGGGAACACCGCGTACGCCAACGCGGCGGCCGACCAGCTGACGTTCCGGGACGAGGACGGCAAGGGGGTGAAGTACAGCAGCGGCAAGCTCCCCGACCCCAAGCTGCTCTTCTCGCCGCGCCTGGGCTTCAACTGGGACGTGGGCGGGACGGGGACCACCAAGGTGCGCGGCGGCTCGGGGGTGTTCACCGGGCGCCCCGCGTACGTGTGGATCTCCAACCAGATCGGCAACACGGGCGTGCTCACCGGCTTCGACCAGCTGGACAACACCACCGCGCGCCCGTTCAACCCGAACCCCGACAAGTACAAGCCGACGAACGTGACCGGGGCCCCGGCGGCCGCCTACGAGCTGGCGCTGACCGACCAGGATTTCATGTTCCCCCAGGTGTGGCGCACCAACCTGGCGATCGACCGCAAGCTCCCCTGGGGGCTCACCGGCACCGCCGAGTTCCTGTACGGGCGGGATGTCAACGGCATCTACTACATCAACGCCAACCTGCCGGCGCCCTCCACGAATTTCACGGGCCCCGACCAGCGCCCGCGGTGGACCACCACCCCGCGCATCCACTCCAACATCAGCACCGCGATCGTCCTCAAGAACCAGGACGTCGGCCGCGCCTACAACGCGTCCTTCTCGCTGGAGCGGGCGTTCCTGAACGGGCTGTTCTTCAAGGGCGCGTACAGCTACGGCATCTCGCGGAACACCGTGGACGCCGGGTCCATCGCGGCGGGCTCCTGGACGGGCAACCAGATGTCCGGCAACCCCAACAACCCGGGGCTCGGCTACTCCGCCACGTCCCAGGGGAACCGCTGGTTCGCGGTGGCGAGCTACAAGAAGGACTACCTGAAGGCGGGCGCCACCGGCATCTCGCTGTTCGTCGAGAGCTTCGTCAACGGGCAGGCCAGCTACATCTTCTCCGGCGACCTCAACGGTGACGGCAGCACCAACAACGACCTCATCTACATCCCGCGCGACGCGTCGGAGATGAACTTCGAGGCGTTCACCGCCTCGGGGCGCACCTTCACCGTGGCCGAGCAGCAGGCGGCGTTCGAGGCGTTCATCCAGGGGAGCCAGTACCTGTCGGCGCGCCGCGGGCAGTATGCCGAGCGCGGCGGGGCGTTCGGGCGGATGGTCACCCGCGCCGACCTGAGCATCACGCAGGACCTCTTCCGCAACGTGGGCTCGCTGAAGAACCGCGTGCAGCTGCGCCTGGACGTGCTGAACTTCACCAACGTGCTCAACCGGCGCTGGGGCGTGTCGTACCGCTTCCGCAGCACGCAGCCGCTCATCGCCCGCGGCGCCGACGCCAGCGGCCGTGCGCTGTACCGCTTGGCCAACTTCCAGAGCGTGCTCCTCGGCGAGGGCGTCCAGCGCGGCGAGTTCATCGCCAACGCCGGCACCGCCGACGTGTGGCGCATGCAGCTGGGGCTCCGCTACAACTTCAACTGACCGCCGGTCCCGTCCCCGCCCCGGCACCCGCCGGGACGGGGACGGACGCGGTGCGAACGGACACGGCGGGCCGTCCCCGATGGGACGGCCCGCCGTGCGCGTTGCGGGGGCGGGGGGGGCGCTACGCGCGGCGCCGCCCCACCGTGAGGTGGTACACCGGCACCCCCAGCAGGATCACCCCGAACACCCCCAGCGTCCCCCACCGCGTGGCCGGGTCGAGGAGCGCGTTCACCATGAGGAACGCCGTGGCGCCGCAGAAGAGCGCCGGCACCAGCGGGTACAGGGGGGTGCGCACCGGGGGGTTCCAGTCGGGGCGCCGGCGCAGCCGGAACACCGCCCCGATGCTGAGGATGTAGAACACCAGCGACGCCGTGACGAAGATGTCGGCCAGCTGCTCGAAGGTGCGCAGCAGGACGAAGGCGATCCCCAGCGTGGCGGTCATCAGCACCGCCACGTGCGGCGTGCGGAAGCGGGGGTGCACGGCCGCCACCTGCCGGAAGAACAGCCCGTCGTCGGCCATGGCGAAGAAGATCCGCGGACCGGTGAGGAGCGACCCGTTCACCGACCCGAAGGTGGAGAGGATGACCGTGAGCGACACCAGCGTGACCCCCACGGGGCCGATGAGGCGCTGCGCCACGTCGGCGGCCACCAGCCGCGCGCCGCGGATCTCCTCGATGGACAGCACCGACAGGTACGCGACGTTGGCCAGCAGGTAGATGGCGATGATCGCCAGCGTCCCCAGCACGATGGCGCGCGGGAGCGTGCGGCGCGGGTCGTCCACCTCGCCGGCCACCTTCGACAGGTCCCCCCAGCCGTCGAAGGCCCACAGCACCGACACCAGCGCCAGCCCGAAGGCGGACACGGAGAAGCTTCCCGGGGGCGCCGCCGGGGTGAAGTGCCCCCCGGTGGCAGGGAGCCCCAGCGCCAGCGCCAGCGCCACGATCCCCAGCAGCCCGCCGTACTTGGCCAGCGTGGTGACGTTCTGCACCAGCGCGCCCCACCGCAGCCCGACCACGTTGACGGCGGCCATCAGCGCCAGCGCGCCCGCAGCCACGTAGTGCGCCACCTGGTCGTACGGGGCCACCGCCGGGTCGTACCCGAGCCCGCGCAGGAGGTACTCGCCGAAGGTGAGGGAGATCCCCCCCAGCGCGGCGGCGCGGATGAGCGTCAGCTCGGTCCACCCGTACAGGAACGCCGGGAGCCGCCCCCACGCCTCGCGGATGTACACGAAGTAGCCGCCCGTGCGCGGGAGCGCCCCGGAGAGCTCGGCCAGCGTGAGCGCACCGCACAGGGCGAACACCCCCCCGGTCGCCCAGACGGCCAGCATGGGGAGGGGACCGGGGAGCTTGTCGGCAATGCCGGCCGGGGAGCGGAAGATCCCCGAGCCGATGGTGGTGCCGACGAGGACGGCAATGGCACTCCACAGCCCGAGCTGGCGCGGGAGGGCGGCGGGGGCGGCAGCGGACGCAACCGGGGCGTCGGCGGAAGCAGGGGGGGTGGACATGGCACTAGCCTACCGCACGGGACGCCGGGGCGCACGGTCCCGCGCCCCTGGGGGGGCGATTCCCGGCGCGCACTCGCCTAGTATTCCCGGCATGTCCGTCCCCCCGTCTCCCCTCCTCCCGCCCGCCGTGGCCGCGACGCTGTTCTGGGCGTCGGTGGCGGCCTGCGTCGTGGCGCAGGGTTTCATCATCCGGGCGGCCTTCCGCGCCGTACGCCCCCCGACCGAGGCCGCGCCGGTTCCCGCGCCGCACCGCGGCGCGGAGCTGGTGTGGGCCGTCCTCCCCGCCTTCGCGCTCGCCGCCCTGTGGCTCGGCGCGTGGCGCGCCCTTTCCTCCTGACCCGCTGATGTCGTCCCCCTCCGCTTCCGTGCCGGCCGCCGTGCGCCGGCTTTCGCTTGTCGCGCTTGGCGTGGCCCTCCTGCACATCATCTTCGGCGCCATCGTGCGCATCTCGGGCTCCGGCATGGGGTGCGGCGACCACTGGCCCACCTGCTACGGCTACTGGTTCCCGCCGTTCGAGCGGATGGACCTGGTGATCGAGGTCATGCACCGGTACCTGGCGCTGGCGCTCTTCGCGGCCGTGGCGTCGCTGGCGGTGGCGGCGTGGCGGCATCGCGCCACGCCGGCCGTGGGCGGGACCGGGGGCGTGTGGCCCGCCGCGCGCGCGGCCGTGGCCCTCTGGTTCGCCCCGGCGCTCTTCGGCGCGGTGACGGTGTTCACCGGCAACCCGGCGTGGGCCACGGTGGTGCACAAGCTGTTGGCGGCCTCGCTGCTGGCCGTGCTGGTGGCCACGGCGCTGCGTGCCGGCGCGCTGGGGCGCGCGGCGCTGCCGGTGACCGGCGCGCGCACCGCCATCGGCGGCACCACCGCCGCGGCGGCGATGGCGCTGCTGGTGGTGCTGCTGGGCGGGCTCACCGCCAAGGTGGAGGGGGCGGCGGTGGCGTGCGCGGGCTTCCCGCTGTGCGGCCCGGGCTCGCAGGGCCGCGGCGCGCAGCACATCCAGCTCACGCACCGCCTCCTCGCCTACCTGCTGGTGCTGCACCTGGCCTCGCTGCCGTTCCTGTTCCGCAAGCGCGGCGAGCCCGCCCCGCTGCAGCGGTGGGCGTGGGCCGGGATGGCGCTGGGGGTGCTGCAGGTCGTGTGGGCCGGGTGGATGGTCACCGGCGGCTTCCCCGGCGTCATGCGCTCGCTGCACCAGGCCACCGGGATCCTCATCTGGGTGGCGGCGGTCACCATGACGCTGCTGGCGCGCGCGGCCGCGGGAGGCTCGGCGGCAGCGGGGGCCGCCATCGGCACCGGGCGGGGCGCGGGCGCCCCCGGCATGGCGGGCGCCGCGGCCGCGGG
>JAGWYS010000366.1 GCA_018969225.1 Gemmatimonadota bacterium
GTCACGGAACGGCGCCTTCCGCAGTCCCCGCGGATTGCGGACCTTCCAAATGGCGTGGTCGGTCTGCTCGTAGTACACGAACGCCAGCACGTCGGCATCGCGCGCCCACGTGATCGCCGGGGACTGCTCCGCCACCGCCGTGACCGCCCCCAGCACGTTCGTGAGCTGGTAGTGCTCCCGCTCCCCGAGGTCGTACAGGAACAGGTTGGCCGTCCCCGTGCGGTCGGAGATGAAGATCAGCGACCGGCCGTCCGGCGCCCACTGCGGGTTGATGTTCCGCCCCCCCTGGCCAGGAATCGTGGTCACCTGCTGGGTGGCCACGTCCACCAGGCTGATGCGCCACGGCCCGATCTTCAGGATGTCCAGGTCGGTGTCGGGGCCGCGGTCGCTGGCGAAGGCGACGGTTGACCCGTCGGGGGACCACTGCGGTTGCAGGTCGCCGTACGGGTCACGCGTGAGCTGCGTGTACCCCGGCGCGTCGCGCGAGACCACGTACAGGTCGCTGGACCCCTGCCGCATCCCGCTGAACACCAGCCGCCGTCCGTCGGGGGAGAAGCTCGGGCTCAGCACCTGGTCCAGGTGCAGGTCGAACACCTTCTCGATGCGCCCCGACTTGACGTCCATCAGGTACAGCACGTCGCGCCCCCCGCGCTGCCCCGTGAACGCCAGGGTGCGCCCGTCCGGGGAGAAGGACGGCTGCGAGTAGATGAACCGCAGCTGCTCGTAGTCGGGGTTGGTGGTGGTCTTCACCAGGCGCTTCAGCCGCTTCCCGGTGTTCGCGTCCGACAGGTACAGGTCCGGGAACACCTCGCCGCGCAAGAAGCTGCCGTAGGCGATGTAGGCGATCCGGTTGCCGTCGGGGGAAAGCGCCGGGGCCACGAAGAGGTTCGCGATGCTCCCCGAGCGTTTCTGCGACAGCAGCGGCTCGGCGAAGCTGCGGGGGCGCTGCAGCTGCGCCACCTGCGGCAGGAAGCGCGCCTGCATCGCCTGCTTCCACTCGGCGCTCAGCTCGTCCAGCGACAGCCCCAGCTCGCGGCGGAAGGCGCGCTCGATCCCCAGGCTGGGGACCGCGTTCATGATCTCCCCCACCACCTCGTCCCCCCACCGCTGCCCCACGAACTGCCACAGCGACAGGCCGTAGCGGTAGGGGAAGTACTTGTCGGGGCGCTCCGTCATCTGGCGGATGGTGGGGAGCGTGTTGTTGACCACGGCGTCGCGCACCCACGCGTCGGTCCACGGGTGCCGCTCGCCGATGGACAGGTACTCGGCCAGCCCCTCCATGAACCACAGCGGCGGGTTCACCATGGCCAGGTTCTGGAGCCCCGCCCCGGCGCGGCCGCGCGAGAAGATGTCGAACTGGAACACGTGCACCATTTCATGCTGCAGCACGTGCTCGAAGCTGGCGAGGTCGCCGCTGTAGAACTGCGCCATCCGCTGGCGCAGCGGATCGGTCACGCCGCCCGTCCCCTCGCCGAGATCGCCGAAGACGTTGCTCTGGGCGAAATCCCCCGAGGAGCCGAACACCAGCACCGGCTTCTTCTCCCGGAACTGGTGCCCCAGGATCCGCGACAGCCGCGCATACGAGCGCTCCGCCATGCGCGCCGCGTCGGGCGCCACCGAGGCGATCTCCGGGTAGTAGTGCAGCTGGAAGTG
>JAGWYS010000131.1 GCA_018969225.1 Gemmatimonadota bacterium
GGGCCACCTTGCGGGAGCCGCTGCGCGGGAGGCGCAGCTGTCCCGCCCGCAGCTGCTGCAGCACGGCGGCCCGGTGCTGGGACGCCTCGATGGCGGCCTCCTCGAAGCGGCTGTCCAGCCGGAGGATCCACGCGTAGTGTGCCGCGAGGATGCCGAGTGCCCAGGGGAGGGTCAGCAGCCAGCTGCCGAGCGTGGTGGCAAAGACCGGGGCCATGAGCGCCCGCGGGAGCGCGAGCGGGACGGCCGCCAGCGGGTGCGCCAGCGCCACGGGGATCTGCTTGAAAAGGTCGCCCAGATCCACGGCGGCGGCGGCACGGAGCACCGGCCACTGCCAGAGGATGGCGCCCACCAGCGCCCCCGTGGCCGCCCCGAAGACCGCCAGCGACAGCCGCGCCGTGCGCCGGCGCCGGGCCGACCCCTCCTCGAGCACGCTGGCGCGCACGATGGCCACTCCCAGCCGGTGCAGCGCCAGCGTGGAGAAGACCACCCACAGCGCCACGCCGCGCCGCCACCCCTCCGCCGTCCCGGCCCCCCCGCGCAGGATGATGGAAAAGATCAGGGTGTTGAGGAGGATCACCAGCTGCAGGCGGAGCAGCTTGGCGTGGATGAGCGCCCGGCGCGTGACGGGCGCGGGGAAGAGGAACTGCACCTCGGCCGGCGAGAAGGCCAGCGTCCCCTTGTCGGTGCCCACGAGCCACCAGCGCGCGGCGACCGCGTACACGCCGACGGCGGCGAGCGCGAGGATGATGCCGCCGACCTGGGGGGTGCTGAAGAAGGGGTTCTCCCGGAAGGCACTGTTGCGCACCAGCGCCCACCACAGGTAGAGGGCGCCAATGACCACGGCCGCCAGGTACCGGGGCTCGCGGACGCGGGCCATCTGGCGCCGGAAGCGGTTGCGGGCGGTGCGTTGGTAGAGGAACGCCAGCGCCGCCGCCGTCCCGGCGCGCTCAGCCGGCGGCGAGGGGGGCGGCGGCGCCGTCACCGGTGAGGGCGAGGAAGATGGCCTCCAGCGACTGGCCGGCCAGCTCGGGGCGGTCGGCGACGATCTCCGCGATGGTCCCCAGGGCCACCATGCGCCCGCGGCGGATGATCAGCACGCGGGTGCACAGCTCCTCCACCAGCGTGAGGAGGTGCGAGCTCAGGATCACGGCCGTCCCGGCGCGGGCCCGGGCGCTGATGGTCTGCTTCATCCGGCGGATCCCCACCGGGTCGAGCCCGGTGAGCGGTTCGTCCAGGATGAGGACGTCGGGGCGGTGGAGGAGCCCGCAGGCGATGGCCAGCTTCTGCTTCATCCCCCGTGACAGCTCGGTGGGGAGGGCGTCCACCTTGGGGGTGAGCTCCAGCTCCTCCAGCAGGGGGGGGATCTGCGCCTCGGCATCGGCAACCCGGTACAGCCGGGCCACGAAACGGAGGTGCTCGGCCACCGTGAGGTAGTCGAACAGCTGCGGCTCGTCGGGGATGAAGGCCAGGCGCGCCTTGGCGGCCACGGGGTCGGTGGCCAGCGAGTGCCCGGCCACTCGGATCTCCCCTTCGGAGGGGTGGAGGATCCCGGCAAGGGCCCGAAGAGTGGTGGTCTTGCCGGCGCCATTGGGGCCAACCAGCCCCAGCACCTCGCCCGGGGGGACGGCAAAGGAGAGCCCGTCCACCGCCACGGTGGTGCCGTACCGCTTGGTGTATCCCGCAACCTCGATCATGGCCTGCGTGCGGTGAGGGAAAACGTTGCCTGTGCCGGGGGAGGATAGTCTCTGAGGTGTGCCGGGCGCCATGCTGCGCCGGGCTTGTCCCGTCCGCGTCTTCCGCCCTGTCAATGCTGCGCTCGTCATCCTCCCCATCGTCCGCCCCGCGCCCCGCTTCCGCAGGGGCCGGCGGGGCCGTGGCCGGCAGCGCCCCGCCGGGGGGCCAGTCCTCTGCCGCGCTGCCGGTGTTCGTGGCCCGGCAGCCGATCTTCGACCGGATGAACCGGCGGGTGGCGTACGAGCTGCTGTACCGGGCGGACCAGCACGCGCAGGGGAGCGGCGGGGGCGTCCCCGGGGTGGAGGTGCCGGGGGCCAAGGCGCTCCACGCCCTCCTGGCGTTCGGGCTGGAGCGGATCACGGGTGGCGTCACGGCGTTCGTGAACATCGACCGGGAGCAGCTAGTGGGGGGCCACTACAAGACGCTGGCTCCCAAGGCGGTGGTGCTGGAGCTGCTGGAGACGATCGAGGGGGATGCCGAGGTGCTGCGCGCCTGCGAGCAGGCGCGGGCGGCCGGTTACCAGCTGGCGCTGGACGACTTCGACGGGCGCCCGGCGGTGCAGACGCTGCTGCCGTACGCGGAGCTGGTGAAGCTGGATGTGCTGCACGACACGCCGGCATCGATGACCCAGAAGGTGCGCTGGCTGCTCCAGGCGGGGAAGCAGGTGCTGGCGGAGCGGCTCGAGACCACCGCGATGCTCCGCGCCGCGGAAGCGGCCGGGTGCCAGCTGTTCCAGGGGTACGTCTTCAGCCGCCCCGAGACGCTGAACGCGCGCGCGCTGAGCGTGGCGCAGGTCACCATGATGAATCTGGTGGGGATGCTGAAGAACCCCGACGTCGGGGACACGCAGCTGGAGAAGACCTTCCGCACCAACCCGCAGCTGACCTTCCAGCTGCTGCGTTTCGTGAACTCGGCCGCGGTGGGCGCACGCGAGGTGGAATCGATCGCGCACGCCATCCGCATCATCGGCCGCGAGGCGCTGTCGCGGTGGATGCTCATCATGCTGGTGGCGCAGGCGGGGGCGCAGAGTCCCCTGGCCAACGAGGCGGTGACGCAGGCGCTGGTGCGCGGGCGGTTCTGCGAGCTGGCGGGCGGGGTGGGCAGGGCGAAGACGGACGGGTCCACGCGCTTCATGCTGGGGCTGCTGTCGCGGATGGACGCGCTGCTGGGGATGCCGATCAACGAGGTGCTGGAGACGATCCCGGTGTCGGCCGACCTGCGCGCGGCGCTGCTGACCGGCAATGGCCCCCTGGCCGACACGCTGGCGCTGGCGGAGGCCTACGAGCAGGGGGCCTGGGACCACGCCGAGGCGTTCGGGAGCAAGCCCGCCGACCTGGCGCGGGCGTTCGGGGACGCCGTCTCGTGGACCGCGGCGCAGCTGAGCGCGGGAGCGGCCACGGAGGCCGCGGCCTGACGGTCGCGCGCTGACCGGCGCGCGGGACCTGGCGGGGCCGGGTGCGCGACGCGCGCGTGGCCCCGTTCTCGCGTTCAGTTCCCGCCGCCGCGCCCCAGGCGGGTGAGCGCATCCCGCTTGGACACCGCCAGCGACTCGGCGTTGGCCACCTTCCCCTCGGCGGGGTCCTCGGAGAAGGGGAGCAGGATGGTGATGCGGCGGTTGGCCGACGCCAGCGGATCGGACGCGACGCGCAGCTGGGTGTCGGCGTAGCCGCGGACCCCGCGCACGCGGGCCGGGTCCACCCCTGAGGCCTCCAGGATGCGGCGGGCCGCGTTGGCCCGGTCGGCGGAGAGCTCCCAGTTGCCGTAGCTGCGGTCCGACGAATAGCGCGCCGCGTCGGTGTGCCCCTCGAGCACCACCGGATGCTGCAGGCGCGCGAGCTCCGCCCCCACGAGGCTGATCACCAGCGTGGTGGCCGGGTTGACCCGGGCGCTGCCGCTGGGGAAGAACACCTCGCCCGTGGAGGCCTCCACCAGCTCCACGCGGAGCCCGTCGGTGCCGACGGTGACGTCCACCAGCGCCTTGAGCTGCTTCAGGGAATCGTTCCCCGCGAGCCGCTCGGCGATGGCCCGGCGCGCCTGCTCGAAGGCCTGCTGCTCCTGGTTGCGCACCATCATCCGCATGGTGGACCGCTTCTGGACCGAGCTGATGCTGGTCTCCGAGGCCAGCGGCGAGCTCCCGGACCCGTACCCCTTCTTGAATCCCACGGGATTGGCGAAGTAGCCCTCGATGGCGTTCTTGGTCTTGTCGTCCATGCCAAGGATCCACATGACCATGAAGAAGGCCATCATGGCGGTGACGAAGTCGGCATAGGCGACCTTCCACGACCCGCCGTGGTGCCCGCCGCCGCCGCCGCCCTTCTTCCGCTTGATGATGACCTTCGTGCCGGCGCCGGCCATGGTCAGGCGGCCTTGCGGCGGGTCATGGCCTCGAGCTCGGTGAAGCTCGGGCGCTCGTGCGGCTCCACGTTGCGGCGGGCGAACTCCACGGAGGTCATGGGGGCGTCGCCGCGGGCGAAGGCCAGGAGCGCGGTGCGGATGCAGAGCATGTAGTCGTGCTCCGCGTGGATCCGCTCCTCGATGGCCTTGGCGATGGGGCCCAGCATCCCGTAGGAGAGGAGGATGCCGAGGAAGGTGCCGACCAGCGCGGCGGCAACCTTGTTGCCGATCTCCGAGGCGGCCCCGCCGATGGAGCCCATGGTGATGATGACGCCCAGCACCGCGGCGACGATCCCGAAGCCGGGCATGGCGTCGCCCACGGCGCTGATGGCGTGGGGGACCTTCATCTGCTCGTGGTGGTGCTTCTCGAGGTCCACGTCCAGGATCTCGGCGAGGTTGTGGTCCTCCACGGTCCCCGTGAGCAGCACCTTGAGGGTGTCGCACAGCAGCGACAGGGCGTGGTGATTGCCCGCGAAGGAGGGGTACTTGGAGAAGATGTCCGAGGTCTCGGGGTTCTCGATGTGGGCCTCGAGCCCGACGAGCCCGTCCTTGCGGGCCTTCTGGAACACCTCGTAGAGTACCTGCAGCAGCTCGGCGTACGCCTGGGCGCCGTAGGGGTTGGGCTTGAGGAGCCCGAGGAGGGCGGTGACGCTCGCCTTCAGCACCGACGGCGGGTTGGCGATGATCATGCTCCCCAGGCCGGCGCCGCCCAGGATGACGAACTCGTTGGGCTGGATCAGCACCGCGATCTGCCCGTGGTGCATGACATAGCCCCCGATGACGGCACCAAACACCACGACCAGGCCTATGACGACGAACACGTGGGGATCCCGCTGATGGGGGTGGACGACACCCGCGGCGGCCACCCCCCTTCGGCGGGGGACGGTCCGGCGCGCTGGCTCCAGATACAGGACGATCTGCTCCGCGGGCTGGCACATGCGCTGGCCGGCCGGGTGGGGCTGGTGGCCGGCGTGGCGGAGCTGCTGGGAGTATCGGCGCCTCCGGCCCCGCACATGATCGACGCGTTGCGGGGGGAGGCCGAGCGGCTGGAGACGCTGCTGCGGCTGCTGCGGGCGCTCCCGCGGCAGCGCGGGGAAGCGGAGCCGGTGGCGCTGTCGGAGGCGCTGGCGCTGGCGGAGGCGCTGGCGGCGCACCATCCGTCGCTCGACGGACGGACGCTGCGCGTGACCCGTCCGTCGGCGCCGGCGGTGTTCCGGGCGCCTCCGGACGCCGCGGTCCGCGCCCTGTGCGTGGCGCTGGTGGCGGCGGCCACCGGTCCGCGGGGGGAGGTGGCGGTGGAGGTGGAGCCCCTGGAGACGGGGGGCGGGGGCGTGGCCGTCACCGTCCGTGCGGTGGAGGGCGAGGCGGGCGCCACGATTGAAGACCTTGCGGCGCTCCGTTGGCTGATGGCCAAGGCCCCGGGGACGGTGGTGGAGGGGGTGGCCGGGGGCGCGCGGCTGCGGCTCCCGCCCTGACGCGGCGCGCCGGCGGGGCTTCGCGGATCCCCGGCAGGCGCCTCGCGAGGCCCCTACGCCGCCGGTGACTGCGGCGCGGGCGCGGCCACAGGGGGCTTCGGCACCCCCACGGCCGCCAGCCACGGGGAGTTGGCCGGCACCGCGCTGGCCCGCTGGTTTTCCTCCGCCACCTGGTTGGCGATTTCGCCGCGCAGGATGCGCACGTGTTCGGGGGCCTCGATGCCGAGACGCACCCCCCCGCGGTCGCAGGAGACGACGACCACGCGGATCGTCCCGTCGATGTAGATGGCGTCTCCGACCCGTCGTCCGAGAATGAGCATGGCGTCTAGACCATCTGAAGGATCATCTGGACCAGCTCGTCGGTGGACTTGACGAGCTTGGCCGCGGCCTGGTAGGCCTGCTGGGTTTGGACGACTCGCATGAGCTCTTCGTCAACATTTACTCCGTTGGCCTTCTGCCGGCGGTTGCTCGCCTGCTCGGCCATCGTCCCGTACAGCTCCGCGTCGTCCTCGGCGGACTTCACGGACAGCCCCAGCCGGGTCATCGAGCTGCGGAAGAAGCCGATGAACGACCCCCGGTCCGTGGTGCCGTCGGGGGCGTTCCACGTCACCGTGTTGGCGGTGTCGCGCAGCGCGACCATGGCCCGGGCCAGCTGGTTGTCGGCGGGGGCGTAGGCGTCGCGGCTGGCGGCGATGCGGGAGACGTCGGCCTCGATGGCGGGGTCCAGGCGGATGGAGCCCGCCCGCACCGGGTTCGAGGCCGTGGCCGGGGCGAAGAAGTCCCCCGCGGCGGCGCCGGGGACGGTGACCCCGCTGAAGACGAACCCCTGCCGATGCAGCGTGTTGATGGTGGACACCATCGACTGGGCGAGGGTGTCCAGGCGGCCGCGCGTCTCGGGGATGACGCCGTTGACCGTGGAGAGCAGCGCGCCGAGCTTGCCGCCGGCCGCGCCAAGGACGCGCCCGTCGAGCGTCTGCAGGCGGGCGGGGGTGTCCAGCGGGTTCAGGCCGGTGGACGCCGGTTCGAACCCCTGCCGGAGCTGCTCGTAGCCGCCGCCGTCGATGATGCGGAAGCTCCCGACATTCACGCTCACCGAGCCGTCGGCCTGCCGCTGCGCCTCGGCCCCGACGAGCGTGGCCAGCTCGTCGAGCGCGAGGTCGCGGCGGTCGCGCAGGTCGTTGTTGGGCTGCCCGTTGGCCTCCGAGGCGAGGATCGCGCTGTTGAGCTGGGCCACCTGCTTCGCCAGCGTGTTCACCTGTTCCAGCGTGGTGGCCGTCTGGTCGAGGGTGGAGGTGCGCTGCTTGGTCAGCTGGCCGTCGAAGGTGTTGAACAGCTGCGCCAGGCGCTGCCCCCGGACGCGCACCACCGCGCGGGTGCCGCCGCTGGTGGGGCTGCCGGCGAGTTCGCTCCAGACGTTGAAGAAGTCGTCGAGCGCCTGTCCCATCCCCTGATCCGAGGGTTCGCCGAACATTTCCTCGACCTGGGCCAACTGCTCCTGCTCCATCCGCGCCTCCGCCGCCGAGGCGGCGGCCGAGCGCACGGTGAGGTCCATCAGGTCGTTGCGCTGGCGCACGACCGCCGCGATGCGGACGCCCGTGCCGACGCTCGCGTGGCCGCTCCCGGCGGGCTCGCCGGCCGTGAGCGTCGCCGACTGCCGGGTGTACCCCGGGGTGGTGGCGTTGGCGATGTTGTGCCCGAGCGTCTGGAGGACCGCCTGATGGCTCGAGAGCGCCGAGCCGGCGATGTTCAGCAGCAGGCGCGGCATGTCACACGGTCCGGTTCATGAGGATGCCACGCGGCGCCGCTGAGGGCGGGGGCATGTCCGGCCGGGTCTCGCCGCCGTACGTGGCGGGGCCGGCGGGGGCCCCCACCAGCGTGCGGATGTGCTGGTCGCTGCCGTGGAGCGCCTCGCGGAGGAGGCGCCGGTTGACGCCCACCTCGCGGCTGAGCTGTTCGGCGAGCGCGCGCAGGCGCACCCGTGCCGCGCGCAGCCGTTCGTCCACGCGGTCGCCCCAGCGCGCCTCGAGGTCGGCGAGGGTGCAGTCCTCCGACCCGCCCAGCAGGAGGTTGAGCTGGCGCCGGCGCTGGCGCGCCTGCCCGAGGGTGGCGAGGATGCGATGGGTGCCGAAGGTGCTGTCGTCGATGCCCTGGATGTCGTCGGCGGCCACGGCGGCGCGCTGGCGCTTCATCTGGGCGAGGAGCTCCTCCAGCAGGCGCTGCTCGCTCGCGAGCGCGTCGCGCAGCGCGCCGAAGAGGACGTCGGGGCTGCGTTCGGCGGCGGGGCCGGCCGAGGCGAGGGGCGCCATCGCGGAGGCGGTCGGGGGAGCCATCAGCGGGAGGGGGCGTCGGGGGAAGGAAGCGGGGCGATGCGGTCGCGCAGCTGGCGGTAGAGCGCGTCGCTGATGCCGCCCTGCCAGGTGGCGGAGGCCGAGTCGGCTACGTGCTGGTCGAACTGGGCGGTGAACATCTCCTCGCCGGTGCCGCCGGAGACGATCCCCTCCCCTTGCGGCACGGTGGCGCGCATGGCCTTGAACAGCTCGTTCATGAACAGCGCCTCGAGCTGCTGGGCCGCGTCGCGGAGCTTGCGGTCGGCGGGGGTCGTGGCGGGGGCGGCCCCTGGCGGGGGCGCCATCGGGCGCAGTGGCGGAATCACCGGATCACGATCTCCGCGGTGACCGCCCCCACCTCGCGCAGCGCGGCGAAGATGGCGGCGATCTCGTTGGGGGGGGTGCGCACCGCGTGCAGCGCCGCCGCCACCCGTTGCACCGGGATGCCGGCGGGGAGGCGCACGCTGCCGGGGATGGCGCTGAGGTCGGCGTCGGCGTTGGCCCCGATGGCGAGGGTGATGGCGCCGTGGCTGACCGTGGCGGCGCCCACCACCATGTCGCCGCCGGCCACGATGGTGCCGTCGCGCCCGTCAATCACCAGGCGCGGGCGCGCCTCGGGGGTGATGGACAGCTCGCGGATGCGGGCCAGCGCGGTGGCGCGCGGGAGCGAGTCGGGGAGGGTGAGGCGCACGCTGCCCTCATCCTCCACCTCGGCGCTGGCGGCGCCGAAGCGGGCGGCGATGGCGGCGGCGATGCGGGTGGCGGTGCCCAGGTCGGGCTCGCGCAGCAGCAGCCGCGAGTTGGCCGCGAGGGTGGGGCGCGGGAGGTCCACCTCCAGCACCCCGCCGGCGGGGATGCGCGCCGTGGTCTCGTGGGTGGGGGTGAAGCGGGTGGCGGCCCCGCCGTCGGAGACGAGGAGCGACCCCTGCGCCGACGCGAACGGGGCGCCGGTGGGGTCGGCCACCAGCGGCGTCATGTACAGGACGCCGCCGCGCAGCGACCGCGCGTCGCCCATGGAGGAGACGTGCACCTCGAAGCGCCCCCCGGGGCGCAGGAACGGGGAGACCTCCGCGGTGACGAGCACCGCCGCGACGTTGCGCATGCGGAGCAGGTCGGCGGGGACCTCGACGTTGAACCGGCGGAGGAGGTTGACCACCGACTGCACCGTCTGGCCGGCGCTCTGCCCGCCGATGGCGCGGTCGCCCGTGCCGTCGAGCCCCACGGCCAGCCCGTAGCCGACCAGGCGCACCGGCAGCGTGCCCTCCGGCGAGGTGAGGTCGCGGATGCGCACCTCCCCCTGGGCGCGGGCCGCGGCCACGGGGAGCGCCAGCGGCAGGGCCAGCGCGAGCGCGAGGATCCGGGCGCGGCGGCGGGTCACGGCCACACCAGCCCCAGCACCTTGGTGACGATCCCCTGCTTGGGCTTGCCCAGCCCGCCCGGGGAGCTGTAGGTGAGCTCGGCGTCGGCGACGCGGCTGGATTCGATGGTGTTGCGGATCCCCACGTCCTGCGCGCGGATCCAGCCGGCGAAGGCGATGTCCTGCGCGGCCTTGTCCACGGTGATGGCCTTCTCCCCGCGGATCTGCAGCAGCCCGTTGGGGCCGAGGGCGACCACGCGGACGCTCATCTCGTTCTGGAAGCGGTTCTCGCGGCGCGCCTGCCCGCGCTGCGTCTGGTCGGCGCTGTTGCGGCTGTCCACCCCCGCGCGCGCGGACTGCGCGGGGAGGGAGGCGCTGGCGGAGAGCCCGCGGGTGCGGGTGTCCGTGTTGAGGTTTTCCTTGATGGCCGTGGAGATGGTGTAGTCGTCGATGAGCACGGTGATGATGTCGCCCACGACGAACTCGCGCCGGTCGCTGGTCCACGAGACGCGGCGGATGGGCGCGGGCGCCGGTGCGGCGGCGGGCGCCGCCGCCGGGGGCGCACCGGCCGCGCCGCGTGCGGGGGCGGTGGCGGGCTGCGCCGCCACGCCATCGGGGCGAAGGGCGAGCGCGAGGGGAAGGGCCAGCCGCTGGGCCAGGCACAGCGCGGGGCGAGGGCTCACTTGAGGCGCACCAGGTTGGGGGCGACAGCCACGCCGTCGAGCCGACGGGTGGGATCGAGGCGGACGCCCACCGGGGCGCCCACCGGGGCGGAATTGGTGGCCACGCCGGTGAGGCGCAGCTGGACGGGGCCGTCGCGGTACTCGACGGTGACGCGGGTGCCCGCGCGCACGGCCGGCGGGGGAATCACGCCGGGGGCCCGCAGTGGCTCCCCGGCCGCGATGGCCCGTTGCGTCACCCACCCGGGGGCGGGGCGCACCGTGTCGGGGGCCACCCCGCCCCAGCGCCACGCGATGAC
>JAGWYS010000132.1 GCA_018969225.1 Gemmatimonadota bacterium
CGCGGCCGTGGGGAGCTGGGATTCACAGGCGGTCACCAGCGCCAGCGCGCCGGTGGCCAGAAGCGACAGGCGGCGGGCGCCGCGGTGCCGGGGGGCGGGGGTGGTCATGGTGCGCAGTCTCCGTTCGAGGTGGGTGGTGTGGTACGAGAAGGCCGGGGCCGAGAGGGGAAGCCGCGGGGCCGCCGCCGCGAGGTCGATGAGGAGCCGGCCGTAGCGGCCGGTGGAGGCGCCCAGGCGCAGCACGCGCTGGTCGCAGTCCACTTCAATGGCCAACCGGAGCCGCGCCAGCAGCGCCCAGCTGAAGGGATTCCAGGGCATCAGCACCGTGCCCACCGCCCCCGCCACCAGCAGCAGCGGGTCGCGCGCCGCCAGGTGCGCCTGCTCGTGCGCCAGCACCAGCGCCTGCTCGTCGGCGGGGCGCGCCAGCAGCCACTGCGGCACCGCAATGCGCGGGGCGCGCACGCCGGCCACCAGCGGGCCGATGGCCTCGGTGACCACCACCGGCACCCCCAGCAGCACTTGCGGGGTACCCAGCGCGATGCGCCGCAGCAGGCGCCGGTAGCCCGTCAGCAGCACCAGCAGCACGCCCACCGAGGCCGCGCCCCACGCGCCCAGGAGCCACGGCACGGCCCGGCGGGCCACAGGGGCGGGGACGGTGGCCGCGGCCTCCTGCGCCCCCCGCGCGGCGGCGGAAAGCGGGGCGGCCCCGAGGGTGAGCGCCGCCCTGAGCGCGGCAAGGCTGCCGGTGGTGAGGGTGGCCGATGCCGGCGCCGCCACCGCGGCGGTGATGGCGGAGCGATCCGCCGCCGGCATCGCCGCGGCTGCGGGCACCCGTAGCGGCGCGGCCACCGCCAGCGCCAGCAGCGCCAGCAGGGTGCTCCCCCAGATGGCGCGCATGGGGACCACGCCGCGTCCCAGCCACTCCAGCAGCCGCCCGGCGCCGTACAGCAGCGATGAGAGCAGCAGCACCAGCGTGACCCAGGCGGCCGCCTGCGACAGCGTGGGGAGGCTCATGTCGCCTCCCCCAGCCGCTCGGCCAGCAGGGCGCGCATCCGCTCCAGCTCGGCGCGGCTCACGTTGCGGTCGGCCACCAGCTGGGCAAAGAGCTGCTCGGCCGACCCCGCGAAGATGGCGTCGCGGATGCGCGCCAGCGCGCTTTGGCCGGCGCGCTCGGCCGCGATGGTGGGGAAGTAGCGATAGGCGCGCCCCTCGGCCTCGTGGCGCACGTACCCCTTCTCCTCCAGGGTCTGGAGGGCGGAGAGGACGCTGGTGTACGCCAGCGCCTCCTCGAGGCCGTCACGCACCTCGGCCACGGTGGCGGAGCCGTGGCGCCAGAGGATGCCCATGACGGCCAGCTCGCGGGGGGGAAAGTGGATGTCGCTCATGGTGAGTGCGGGTTTATCCGTACTGGGGTTTCCGTAGTATGGCGTCACGTCAGGTCGCTGTCAACGGGTTTTCCCGTAGATCGTCCCCGCCGGCCCCAGTGCGCAGGGGCCGGCCCTCCCAACGCACGACGCCCCCGGGGACCGCGTCCCCGGGGGCGTCGCTCACGACCAGCTCGGGCGGGGTGCCCTTACTTGATCGTGGTGAAGGCAATCCGGTTGGCGTACTGGTCGGCCGGGCGGCACGAGGTGGGCGACCCCGTCTCCCCCTCCAGCAGCTGCCACACTTCCACGCGGCGGTTGGGCGCCTGCGCGGCCTTGTTGGCCTTGGACACGCGCGGGCGCGGCGGCGACGGATCCGGGTCGCCGGCCTGCGTCAGCGGGCACGACTCGCCGTAGCTGCGCGAGGAGATGTTCAGCGTCACCTTCCCCTTCTTGGCCAGCGACGTCAGCGCCTTGTGCACCGCCGTCACGCGCTTGTCGGCGAGCTTGGTGTTGTACCCCTCGTCGCCGTACCAGTCGGTGTGCCCCTCGATGGAGATGCGCAGCGACGGCACGCGCTTGGCCGCGTCCACCACCGTCTGCAGCACCGCCATCCCGGCCTTCTTCACGATGGCGCGGTCGAAGTCGAAGTGCGTGGAATCCAGCGCGATGGACACCTTGGGCGCCGCCGGTGGCGCCGTGCAGGTCAGGGTGGCCGAGCCTTCCTTGGTCTGGTTCGCGTGCGTCTTGCGGGCCACGATGCGCGCCGAGCCCGCCGCCAGGCAGGTGGCCGAGCCGTTGCTCACCGACGCCACCGACGCCGGCATCGCCATCCACTCCGAAGCGCCCAGGTCACGCCCGTCGTAGTCCTTGGCCGCCGCCGTGAAGCGCGCCGACTGCCCCACCTCGCGCGACTCGGCCGCCGGCGACACCGCCAGGCTCCAGTCGGGCACCATCACCCGCGCGGTCGCGTTGCGCGTGATCTTCTTCCACGTCCCCGAGCAGGTGATCGTGGCCGACCCCGCCTTGACCGCGGTGACCTTCGCGGCGTTGTCCACCGTGGCCACGCTGTTGTCGCTGGACGAGCAGGTCATCCCCGTCACGTCCTTCATGGGGATCAGCTTCCCCTTGATGGTGGCCGCGCTGGGGGTGAACTCCGCCGACTGCCCGGCGGGCACGGTGCGCTCCGACGGCGACAGCTTCAGCGCCCAGTCCGGCGGCGCGTCGCCGCAGTCGCCCCGCAGGGCGTAGGTGGCGCCCACGCGCATCCCGAGATTCCGCGAGGTGCCGTCCAGCCCCTGCTCGTTCGGCGACGGGTTGTAGTCCATGAGCCCGTCGGCCCGGAACCCCCACTTGCCGCTGCCGCACACCTGGATCCCCACCTGACCCGCGACACCGTCCTCATACTCGTTGGCCGTGGAGCGCCCGGAATAGACGGAGTTCACATACCCGGCGCCCAGGATCACCTTGGCGCGGTCGGACACGGGCACCCCCAGCGTGAGCAGGGTGCGGAAGGGGCGGTAGGTGATGGACTCGTTCGGCGCCCGGTTGGCCTTGGTGCTGCCGACGTTGATGTCCGCCTCGGCGCCCAGCCACTTGTACAGTGACACGCCGACGCGCCCGCCCACGCCCACCGGATTGTCCATCCGGAGGTCGCTGTCGAGCTTGGTGTACTGGCCGAAGACGCCGACGCTGAGGCGCTCAAGCGGGCCCTGCGCGGCCGCGCCCTGGGCCGAAAGGGCCGTCGCCGCGAGGGCGAGGAAGAACCTGGAATTCCGCATGGATGACTGGGGTGGAAGGGCTACGGGAAGTGGACGGCGTCACCACGGTGACGCCGCGCACCGAACCTGCCGTGTGGTATAGCATACACGGCCGGACGAGCGAACGCACCGGGGGACCCTGCCGGCTTCGGGTGGGCCGTTTGGACCAGCTGGTACAAGCCTCAGCGGAGGCGCCGTCAGGCGCGCCGCAACGCCTCGATCGCCACCACGATGTCGTCAACCCCGGGGAGCACGGCGTCCAGCAGCGCCGGGTGATACGGCATGGGAATGTCGCGGGGGGCCAGCCGCTGCACCGGGGCATCCAGGTGCCAGAACGCCGCCTCCGCCACCTCCCCCGCCACCTCGGCGCCGAAGCCGGCGGTGCGGTTGTCCTCGTGCACCACCAGGCACCGCCCCGTCCGCCGCACCGACGCCAGCACCGCCTCCCGGTCCCACGGGGCGATCGTGCGCAGGTCCAACAGCTCCACCGCCCCGCCCAGCCGCTCCGCCGCTTCGGCGCACCGGTGCACCATGGCCCCCCACGTCACCACGGTGACCTCGCTTCCCTCACGCACCAACCGTGCCTGACCAAAGGGGAGCACGTAGTCGTCACCGGGGTAGGGGGAGCTTCCCTCCCCTGTCATCAATAGCGACCGGTGCTCGAAGAAAATGGTGGGGTTGGGGCTGCGCATCGCCTGCCGCAGCAACCCCACGGCGTCGGCCGCATTGGAGGGAATGGCCACCTGCCACCCGTAGGCGTGCGCGAAGCGCACCTCGTCGCTGAGGCTGTGCCACGGGTCACCCACATCCTTGCCGAATCCCCCGGGCATCCGCACCACGATGGGGGCGGCAAAGCGGTTGGCGGTGCGCCACCGCATGGTCCCGCAGTTGTTCAGCTGCTCCGCCGCGGGGTCGGCGTACTTCCGGAACTGGATCTCCGCCACGGGCACCAGCCCGGTGGCCGCCATCCCCACCGCCCGCCCGATGATCCCCTCCTCCGACAGGCTGGTGTCAAACACCCGCGCCTCGCCGAACTCCTTCTGGAGCCCCTCGGTGACCAGGTGGACCCCCCCCTTCCGCCCCACGTCCTCGCCGAACACCACCACCTTCGGATTGACGGCCAGCTCGTGGCGCAGGGTGCGGCGCACCGCCTCGGCAAAGCGCAGCCGCTCCCCCTCGGCCGCAGGGACCGCAGTCCCCCCCAGCGCCACCCGCTCGGCGCGGGACAGCCCCCCCATCGCCTCGGGGGCGTCCGGGCGCTCATCGGCGTACACGTGCGTCCCCACTCCTTCGGGGGCGGGTTGCGGGCGGGCCCGGGCCTCGGCCACCGCCGCCGCCACGTCGCGCGCCACCTCCGCCTCCAGGGCCTCCCACTCCGCCGGGGACAGCAGCGCCGGCACCAAATAGTCGCGAAGGCGGGGGAGCGGATCACGGGCCGCGTCGCCGGCAATCTCCGCCTCGGTGCGGTACCCGCGCTGGTTGTCGGGGCCCGAGTGGCTGGACAGGCGGGGGACCGTCAGCCGCACCAGCGCCGGCCCTGCGCCGCCGCGCACGTGCGCCACCGCCGCGGTCAGCGCCTCCGCCACGGCCTGCGGGTCGGCACCGTCGGCGCTGCGCTGCGCCAGGTTGCCGAAGCTGGCCAGGTTGCGGGCGATGTCCCCCCCGGGGGTCTGCATCTCGCCGCGCACGCTGATCCCCAGGCCGTTGTCCTCGATGCAGAACAGCAGGGGCAGCCGCAGCGTGGTGGCCATGGTGAGCGCGGCCCAGAAGCCGTTGGTGGCCACCGACCCGTCCCCCCCGATCGCCACCGCGATGGCGCCCTGCCAGCGGGCGTCGCCCAGGGTGTCGGCATGGTAGCGGATGGCCTGCGCCCAGCCCGCCGCCGGGGTGTACTGTGACCCCACGTCCCCGGCCACGGGGAGCACCACACAGCCGGAGGGGCGGGGGAGGTTGAACACCACGCCGATGTCGCGGCCGTCGCTGAGGCCGCCGGCACGCCCCAGCGGACTCCCCACTGCGTCGGCCAGCGGGAACCCCAGCGTGAGCAGCAGCGGACGCGCGCGATAGTAGGCCCCCACCCCGTCGCGCTCGCCGGTGAGGAGCGACCCCAGGATGGCCTGCGTCACGTCGTGGCCGCGCGCCGAGAACTGGTACAGCACCAGGTGGTTCCGTGGCACGCTGGCGCGCTGCCGGTTGGTGGACTCCTCCACATCGTCCAGCGTCCGCGACGCCAGCGCATGGTAGGCCACCCGCCGCCAGTCGATGCCGGCGAAGGGCGCGGGACGCGAGGGGGTGGCATCCGGGCGCCCCCGGGAGGCGGACTTGGCTGGCATGACGGGGAAATCTGGCGCGGCGTGCGGCGCGGGGGGAGTTCCGGGGGCCACAGTCGTCCGGGTCCGCCCGCACGGCTAGGTTAGGGGGATGACGACGACCCCCTTGCTGGTGTCGCGTGACGGCGGCGTCCTCACGCTCACCTTGAACCGCCCCGAGGTGCTGAACAGCGTCACGCGCGCCATGGCGGAGGCGCTGCTGGCGGCGCTGGACGAGGCGCGCCGCGACGACGGCGTGCGGTGCGTGGTGCTCACCGGCGCCGGCCGCGCCTTCTGCGCGGGGCAGGACCTCGCCGAGGCGCTCCCGGTTGGCGACGGCCCCATGCCTGACATCGGCGACTTCGTGGAGCAGTGCTACAACCCGCTCATCCTCGCCATCCGGTCGCTGGAGAAGCCCGTGCTGTGCGCCGTGAACGGGACGGCGGCCGGGGCGGGGGCCAACCTGGCGTTCGCGTGCGACCTCACGATTGCCGCCGAGGAGGCGTCGTTCGTGGAGAGCTTCGCCAACCTGGGGCTCATCCCCGACACGGGGGGGACCTACTTCGTGCCGCGGCTGGCGGGGCTGCAGCGGGCCACGGGGCTGTTCTTCCTGGCGGAGAAGCTGCCGGCGGCGCAGGCCAAGGCGTGGGGGCTCATCTGGGACGCGGTCCCCGGGGCGCAGCTGGCCGAGACCGTGCGCACGCTGGCGCAACGCCTGGCCGGGCGCGCCACCCGCGGCTTCGGGCTCACCAAGCGCGCGTTGCTGGCCAGTGCCACCAACGGGTTGGCGGCGCAGCTGGCGGTGGAGGCGGCGGCCATGCGCGAGGCGGGGCGCACGGCCGACTACGAGGAGGGGGTGCGGGCGTTCCTGGCCAAGCGGCCGCCGGTGTACCGTGGCTCCTGACCGTCCGGCGGGGCCGGTGACCATCGGGGTGGTGGGGGCCGGGGCCATGGGGGCGGGGATTGCGCAGGTGGCGGCGGCGCACGGGCACGCGGTGCTGCTGGCCGACGCGCAGCCGGCCGCGCTGGCGCGCGCGCGCGACGGGCACGCGCAGGCGATGGCGCGCGAGGTGGCCAAGGGGCGGCGCACCGAGGGGGACGCGGCGGCGGTGCTGGGGCGCATCACGTGTGTGGAGGGGGCGGACGCGGCCGCCCTGGCGCCCTTCGCGGCGTGCGGGGTGGTGATCGAGGCCATCGTGGAGCGGCTGGACGCCAAGCAGGCGCTCTTCCGCACGCTGGAGGGGATCGTGCCGCCCGACGCGGTGCTGGCCTCCAACACGTCGTCGCTCTCCATCGCCGCGCTGGCGGGCGGGTGCGCGCACCGGGACCGCGTGGTGGGGCTCCACTTCTTCAACCCCGCGCCGGTGATGCCGCTGGTGGAGGTGATCCCGGCCATCACCACCAGTGCCGAGGTGACGGCGGCGGCGCGCGCGCTGGCGGCGTCGTGGGGGAAGGTGGTGGTGCAGGCGGCCGACACGCCGGGGTTCCTGGTGAACCGCGTGGCGCGCCCCTTCTACGGCGAGTCGCTGCGGCTGCTGGAGGAGGGGGTGGCCGACGCCGCCACCATCGACTGGGCGCTGAAGACGCTGGGCGGGTTCCGCATGGGCCCCTTCGAGCTGATGGACTTCATCGGGCTGGACGTGAACTACGCCGTGACCCGGTCGGTGTACGATGGCACGTACGGCGACCCGCGCTACCGCCCCAGCCTGGCGCAGCAGCGGCTGGTGGAGGCGGGGTGGCTGGGGCGCAAGAGCGGGCGCGGGTTCTTCGCGTATGGCGAGGGGATCGTCGCGCCGGTGCCCACGGAGGACGCGGCGCTGGGGCAGGGGATCGTGGACCGCGTGCTGGCGATGCTGGTGAACGAGGCGGTGGAGGCGGTGCACCTGCGGCTGGCGTCGGCGGACGACGTGGAGCGGGCGATGACCACCGGCGTGAACTACCCGCGCGGGCTGCTGGCATGGGGCGACGCGATTGGCGGGGCGACGGTGCTGGCGCGCCTCGACGCGCTGCAGGCGGAGACGGGGGATCCCCGCTACCGCCCCAGCGTGCGGCTGCGGCAGCTGGTGCGGGCGGGGGCGCTGTTGCGCGGCGCCCCGTCGCCCGCGTGACGACGGCACACCCTTTGGCATGCACGAGGAGCGGAGCGGCAACGTGACCGACGCGTTCATCATTGACGGGGGGCGCACCCCCATCGGCTCGCTGGGCGGGGGGCTGGCCCGCGTGCGCACCGACGACCTGGCGGCGCACGCCATTGCGCGGCTGGTGGCGCAGCTGCGGGCGGCGGCGCCGGGCTTCGACCCGGGGGCCATCGACGACGTGGTGCTGGGGTGCGCCAACCAGGCCGGGGAGGACAACCGCAACGTGGCGCGCATGGCGGCGCTGCTGGCGGGGCTCCCGGTGACGGTGCCGGGGGAGACGGTGAACCGGCTGTGCGCCTCGGGGCTGAGCGCGGTGGCCCACGCGGCCCGCGCGATCCGCGGCGGCGAGGCGTCGCTGGTGGTGGCCGGGGGCGTGGAAGGGATGACGCGCGCGCCGTACGTGCTCTCCAAGGGGGGCGCCCCCTTCGCCCGCGACCAGCAGCTGGTGGACACCACGCTGGGATGGCGCTTCGTGAACCCGCGGATGCAGGCGGCGCACGGCACCGACAGCATGGGGGAGACGGCGGAGCACGTGGCGGCGCAGTGCGGCGTGAGCCGCGCCGACCAGGACGCCTTCGCGCTGCGCTCGCAGCAGAAGGCGGCGGCGGCGCGCGCCGCGGGGCGGCTGGCCGAGGAGATCTGGCCGGTGGAGCTGCCGCAGCGGAAGGGGGCGCCGGTGGTGGTGGCCGAGGACGAGTTCCTGCGCCCGGACACGACGCTGGAGGGGCTGGCGGCGCTGCGCCCCGCCTTCCGGCACGATGGCGCGGGGAGCGTGACCGCCGGGAACAGCAGCGGGCTCAACGACGGCGCCGCGGCGCTGCTGCTGGGCTCCGGCGAGGCGGTCGCCGCGCTGGGCGTCGCGCCGCTGGCGCGCGTGGTGGCGGCGACGGCGGCCGGCGTGGAGCCGCGCATCATGGGGATGGGCCCCGTGCCGGCCACGCGGAAGGTGCTGGCGCTCGCGGGGCTGTCGCTGGACCAGGTGGACGTGATCGAGCTGAACGAGGCGTTTGCCGCGCAGGCGCTGGCGTGCCTGCGCGAGCTGGGGGTGGCCGACGACGACCCGCGCGTGAACCCCAACGGCGGCGCCATCGCGCTGGGGCACCCGCTGGGAATGAGCGGCGCGCGCCTGGCACTCACCGCCGCGCGGCAGCTGCGCCGCACCGGGGGCCGCTACGCCCTCTGCACCATGTGCATCGGAGTGGGGCAGGGGTTCGCCCTGCTCCTTGAACGCGCCTGACCCGACTCCCTCCCGCACCCCGGACGCCCGCCATGCTTCGCCTGCGCAACTACGTGTTCGACCAGTGGGTCGAGGGAACCGGCGGCTTCGCCCCCCTCGCGGACGCCGTCACCGGCGAGCCGTTCGCCGAGAGCTCCACGGAGGGGCTCGACCTGCGCGCGGTGCTGGCGCACGCGCGCGCCGTCGGGGGGCCGCCGCTGCGGGCCATGACCTTCCACCAGCGCGCGCTGATGCTCAAGCGCATCGCCACGGCGCTGATGGCGCGGAAGGAGGAGTTCTACCCGCTGTCGTACCGCACCGGCGCCACGCGCCCCGACTCGTGGGTGGACATCGAGGGGGGGATCGGGACGCTCTTCGCCTACGCCAGCCGCGGGCGGCGCGAGTTCGCCAACGAGCGCTTCCACGTGGAGGGCCCCACCGAGCCGCTGTCGAAGGGCGGGACCTTCGTGGGGCGCCACCTGCTGGTGCCGCTGGAGGGGGCGGCGGTGCACATCAACGCCTTCAACTTCCCGGTGTGGGGGATGCTGGAGAAGATGGCGCCCGCGCTCCTGTCCGGGGTGCCGTGCGTGGTGAAGCCGGCCACCGACGGGAGCCACCTCACGGCGGCGGTGTTCCAGGCCATCCTCGACACCGGCGAGCTGCCCGCGGGGGCCATCCAGCTGCTGTGCGGCGAGCCGCGCGACCTGCTGGCCCACGTGGAGGAGCAGGACGTGGTGGCGTTCACCGGCTCGGCGGCCACGGGGCAGCGGCTCAAGGCGGGGGCGGCGGTGGTGCGCCACGCGGTGCGCTTCAACATGGAAGCCGACTCGCTGAACTGCTGCATCCTGGGCCCCGACGCGGCGCCGGGGACGGAGGAGTTCGACCTGTTCATCAAGGAGGTCGCGCGCGAGATGACCTCCAAGGCGGGGCAGAAGTGCACGGCGGTGCGCCGCACGCTGGTGCCGGCGGGGGTGGAGGAGGCGGTGATTGCCGCGCTGGCCAAGCGGCTGGCGGGGACCACCATCGGCGCGCCGACGGCGGAGGGGGTGCGGATGGGGCCGCTGGCCTCGCGCCGGCAGCTGGGGGCGGTGCGCGCCAACGCGGAGCGGATCCGGCAGGCGGCCGAGCGGGTGGCCGGGGGTGGGGAGTTTGCCGTCGTGGGGGCCGACCGCGAGGCCGGCGCCTTCTGTGCGCCGGAGCTGCTGTATTGCGCGGAGCCGCTGCGGCGGGGGGAACCGCACGAGATCGAGGCGTTCGGTCCGGTGAACACGGTGATGCCGTACCGCGGGGTGGATGAGGCGGTGGCGCTGGCGCGGATGGGGCGCGGGTCGCTGGTGGGGAGCGTGGTGACCAACGACGCGGCCTTTGCGCGCGACGTGGTGCTGGGGGTGGCGTCGGCGCACGGCCGCTTCCTGGTGCTGGACCGCCACTGCGCCAAGGAGAGCACCGGGCACGGGTCGCCGCTGCCGGGGCTGGTG
>JAGWYS010000133.1 GCA_018969225.1 Gemmatimonadota bacterium
CCCTGACCGGGGACGGGGCATCGCCAGCTGCCACGTGGCGGGTGGAGACGGCGCTGGTGGAGGCGGCCCTCCCAGGGGCGCTGCCCGCCGATGTGGTGGTGGTCAATCCGCCTCGGCGGGGGGTGGCGCCCGCCGTGTGCGAGATGCTCGACCAGGCGGCCGCGCGCGGCACGCGGGCGCTGGTGTACGTGAGTTGCGATCCGGCCACCCTCGCGCGGGACCTGCGCCGGCTGCCCCGGTGGCGGATTGCGGACGTCACCTGTTTCGACCTGTTTCCGCAGACCGCGCACGTGGAGACCGTGTGCGTGCTGCAGCCGGAGGGGGCGTGAGGTACATCGTGGAGGTGCAGGGCGAGCGGATCCCCGTGGAGATTGTCGGGGAGACCATCCTGGTGGACGGGCAGCCGGTGTCGGCCAGCCTCTCGGCGTCCGACGGGTCGGCGGAGCGCCTCCTGCGGGTGGGGGCGGCCGTGCATCGGGTGCAGCTGCGCTGCGGGGACGGCGCAGGGCGCTGGGAGGTGGAGCTGCACGGCCATCGGCTGGGCGTGGAGGCGCTGGACGAGCGCACGCGGACCGTCCAGGAGCTGACCCGCGGCGCGAGCGCGGCCCGCGGTCCGGCGCCGTTGGTGGCGCCCATGCCGGGGCTGGTGGTGCGGGTGCTGGCGGCCCCCGGGGATCAGGTTGCCGCCGGGGCACCGCTCCTGGTCATGGAGGCGATGAAGATGGAGAACGAGCTGCGCGCCCCGGCCGCCGGGGTGGTGCGGGCGGTGCACGCCGCCCCCGGGCAGGCGGTGGAGAAGGGGGCAGTGCTGGTGGAGCTGGCGGCCGAGGTGCCCTAGCGCCGCTCGGCAGGGCTCAGTCGGCGCGACGGAGCCGGTTGACGCCCTTGATAACCATGAAGAGGGTCCAGGCGACGATGAGGAAGCTGAGGACCTGATTGAGGAAGAGCCCGTAGCTGACCACGGCGACGCCCGCCTTGCGGGCCTCCTCGAGCGTGGCGAACGACTGCCCGCCCAGGGTGAGGAAGCGGTTGGAGAAGTCCACCCCGCCGGTGAGGACCCCGACCAGGGGCATGATGATGTCGCCGACCATGCTGTCGACGATCTTCTGGAAGGCGCCACCGATGACCACGCCCACGGCCAGGTCGAGGACGCTCCCCTTCATGGCAAACTCGCGGAACTCGGACATCATGGACACGGGGGGGAGCGCCTCCGGGCGCGGAGAGGGGTGAGGGAGCGGGCCCGCGAGGGCACGAGCGGCCATACTGGGGGGCGGGCGCGGGAAGGGCAAGGGAGCCTTCGCGGATTGACAGGCGAGCTGAAACGGCCTACAATGCGGGTCTGTCCCGAAATCCGGGGCAGGTGTCTTGAGCCGCACCTGAAAACCCTCTGGCGGGGTGGGGGCGGCCTCCGCCCGGGGCGGGCCCGCAGCGACGCAGCGAACCTGCGAAGCCGGCGACGCGCCCCCGGTGCCGTCAGCAGACTCCCAGCAGACTCCGAGAGCGTGAAGGCAGCATGAAGACCTACAGCGCGACCCCGAAGGATATCGACCGTCGCTGGTACATCGTGGATGCGGAGGGGATGGTCCTGGGCCGGCTCGCGTCGGAAGTGGCGCGGATCATCCGTGGCAAGCACAAGCCGATGTTCACGCCGCACATGGACACGGGCGACTTCGTGATCGTGGTCAACGCCTCGAAGGTGCAGGTGACCGGGCGGAAGGCGGAGCAGAAGACGTACTTCAGCCACACCGGGTACATGGGGCACGAGAAGCACACGCCGTACGCCGCGATGCTCGCGAAGCACCCCGAGCGGGTGATCGAGAAGGCGGTGTACGGGATGCTCCCGAAGACGGCGCTGGGGCGGCAGGTGCTCCGCCGGAAGCTCCGCGTGTACGCCGGGGCGGAGCACCCGCACGTTGCGCAGCTCCCCGCCCCGCTCACCTTCACGTCGGCCGAGGCCAAGTGATGTCGCAGCAGATCCAGGCGGTGGGCCGCCGCAAGGAGGCGGTGTGCCGCCTCTACCTCACCCCGGGATCGGGGAAGTGGGACGTCAATGGCCGCGCGCTCGGGGACTACTTCCCGCGCCCGACGCTGGTGTCCGCGATCCAGCAGCCGTTCACGTTGACCGACACGATGGGGCGGTTTGACGTGAAGGCGGTGCTCGATGGCGGCGGTGTGTCGGGGCAGGCGGGCGCGGTGCGCCTCGCCGTGGCGCGCGCGCTGGTCAAGGTGGACGAGTCCAACAAGCGCAAGCTGCGCGAGTTCGGGCTGCTGACGCGCGACGCCCGCGAGGTGGAGCGCAAGAAGGCCGGGCGGGCCGGCGCCCGGAAGCGCTTCCAGTACTCGAAGCGCTAACCGCCGGCACGGCGCCCCCCCACCCGGGGGGCGCCGCATCCCTCACGCCCTCCGAGTCGGCTGCGGGTGCCGCGGCGCCATCTGGCGCCCGGTCGCGGCCGGCGACGACGGGGGCGGACGTTTCCCAACCTCCTCGCACCATTCCATGGCCAGCCCCACCCTCGAGCAACTGCTCGCCGCGGGCGTCCACTTCGGGCACCAGACCCGTCGGTGGAACCCCAAGATGCGCCGGTTCATCTTCGCCGAGCGCAACGGCATCCACATCATTGACCTGCAGAAGACGCTCCGCCAGATCGAACTGGCGCAGAAGCTCGTCCGCGAGGTCGTCCTGCGCGGCGAGAACGTCCTGTTCGTCTGCACCAAGCGGCAGCTCGCCGGGATCGTGCGCGACGAGGCCGAGCGCTCCGGTGCCATGTTCGTCACGGAGCGGTGGCTTGGCGGCATGCTCACCAACTTCCAGACCGTGAAGAAGCAGGTCAAGAAGCTCAAGGAGCTCGAGGCCGGCAGCGAGGAAGGGGGCGACTTCGCCAACTACACCAAGAAGGAACAGCTCCTGATGACCCGGCAGCGCGACAAGCTTGCCAAGTACCTGTCGGGGATCAAGACGATGCACCGCCTGCCGGGGCTGCTGTTCATCATCGATTCCAAGAAGGAGCGGATCGCCGTCTCCGAGGCCAACAAGCTCGGCGTGCCGATCGTCGCCATCGTGGACACCAACGCCGACCCGGACCTCATCACGGTCCCCATCGCGGGGAACGACGACGCCATCCGGTCGGTGGAGCTGATCACCAAGGCGGTGGCTGACACCATCTCCGAGGCGCGGCGCGAGGCGCCGGCGCGCCCCGTCGAGGAAGAGGTGGAGAGCTACACCTTCAGCAGCGACCGCGGGGCGGAGCCTGCCGGGCGTGGCGATCGCGGGGATCGCGGTGGCCGTGGCGGCGACGGGGGGCGCGGGGGCGACGGGGGGCGCGGTGGTCGGCCCCGCCGGCGTCGGGCGCGTCCCGAGGCCATTGCGGCTCGCCTGAAGGGGGCCGAGGGCGGCGGCGACGCCGCTCCCGACCAGGGCGCTGCGGAGTAGGGCCGCGCCGGCCCGCCTCCTCGTGCGCTTCTCTCGCAACGCCGCCGGCTTTCCGGCGGCGTTTGCGCAGCCCCCCGTTCGACGCCTCGCCGGTCGGTGCCCGGCCGGGGCGCCCAGATTGATGCACCGGTTGCAACGTTTCCCGCAGCACGCCGTCCCTCATCCGGCAGCCGGCGGCGCCCAGCAGGCGGCAGCCGCGGACCCGGCGCCTTGCCGGCAGCCATCACCACGACGCCCACGCACATGAGCACCCCGGTCACTACGAAGTCCATCTCCGAGCTTCGCGCCCGCAGCGGCGCCGGCATCGGCGACTGCAAGAAGGCCCTGGAGGAGACTGGCGGCGACATGGACGCCGCCATGGAGCTCCTCCGCAAGAAGGGGATCGCGAAGGCCGAGAAGCGCGCCGACCGGTCCACCTCGGAAGGGATCGTCGGCGGCGCCCAGTTCAACGACGGCGCGTCCGCCGCGCTCGTCGAGGTCGCGTGCGAAACCGACTTCGTCGCCCGCAACGAGGAGTTCGGGAAGGTCGTGGCCGCGCTGGTCGCCCAGCGGGTCCATTCGATGGCCCCCGACGTCGCGGCGTGGCTGGCCGAGCCGATGGCCGACGACCCCTCCACGACGGTGGACGAGTATGTGAAGGGCGCCTCGGCCCGCACCGGTGAGGCCGTCAACGTCAAGCGCGCCGTGCGCTTCGATGCCGGTCCCGCCGGGCAGGTGGGGATGTACCGGCATCACAACGGCAAGCTCGCCGCGCTGGTGGAGGTGACCGCCTCCTCCCCCGAGGTCGCGCACCACGAGGCCACTCGTGAGCTGGTCCGCTACCTCGCCGAGCACATCGCCGCTGCCGCCCCCATCGCGGTGGACCGCACCGGCGTCGCCGCCGAGAAGCTCGAGTCCGAGCGGCGCATCGCCGAGGAGCAGGCCCGGCAGGCCGGGAAGCCCGAGGCGATGATCGAGAAGATCGCCACCGGCAAGGTCGAGGCGTACCTCAAGGACGTCACCCTCCTCCCGCAGGCGTGGGTCCGTGACGGCAACGTCACCATCCAGGCGCTCGTCGCGGACCATGCCAAGCGCGCCGGCGGCACCCTGACCGTCGACCGCTTCGCGCGCCTCCAGCTCGGCGCGGAGTAGCGCGTGCGCTACTCGCGCGTCCTCCTCAAGCTCTCCGGCGAGGCACTCGCCGGGGAGCGGGGGGTCGGCTTCGACTTCGAGCGCATCGGGTTCTTCGCCGACCAGATCGTCGAGGTGGCCTCCCTCGGGGTCCAGCTCGGCATGGTCATCGGCGGCGGGAACCTGGTGCGGGGCACCCAGCTGTCCCAGCGGGGAATGGACCGCGTCAGCGCCGACTACATGGGGATGCTGGGCACGGTCATCAACGCCCTGGCCCTGCAGGACGTCCTCGAGAAGAAGGGGCTCGACACCCGGGTGATGACCGCCATCCGCATGGAAGAGCTGGCGGAACCCTACATCCGTCGTCGCGCCTTGCGACACTTCGAGAAGGGGCGCACGGTCATCTTTGCCGCCGGCACCGGCAACCCGTATTTTTCCACCGACACCGCCGCCGTCCTGCGGGCCATCCAGATGAAGGCCGACGTCATCATCAAGGCCACCAGCGTGGACGGTGTCTACTCCGCCGACCCCAAGAAGGACCCCTCGGCCACCCGTTACGAGTCCATCAGCTATCGGGACGTCATGCTGGGCGACCTCAAGGTGATGGACCAGACGGCGATCACGCTGTGCCGAGAGAACGGGCTCCCGCTGGTCGTGCTGAACCTCCACCACCCCGGCGCCATCACCCGCGCGGTCCGGGGCGAACGCGAAGGAACACTCGTCTCATGAGCACGATTGCCCAAATCCTGAAGGACACCCGTGGCGGCATGGAGAAGGCCGTGGAGAACTCGAAGCGGGAGTTCTCCGGCATTCGCTCCGGGAAGGCGTCCCCGAACATGCTCGACGTGATCAAGGTCGAGGCGTACGGGTCGCTGCTGCCCATCAACCAGGTGGCGTCGGTGGCGGCGCCCGAACCGCGGATCCTGCTGGTGACCCCCTTCGACAAGGGGCTCGCCAAGGTGATTGAGAAGGCGATCCGCGAGTCCGACCTGGGGCTCGACCCGGCGCACCAGGGGGGCGTCATCCGCGTTCCGCTCCCCTCGATGAACGAGCAGCGGCGCAAGGAGCTGGTGAAGGTGCTGCACAAGCTGGCCGAGGATGGGCGCATCGCCATCCGGCATGCGCGCACCGACGCCCGCGACAAGGTCAAGAAGCTCGAGGGCACGTCCGAGGACGAGAAGAAGTCGGCGGAGAAGGAGCTCCAGAAGATCCACGACGACTTCATCGCCCGGCTCGAGGCGCTGCTGAAGGCCAAGGAAGCCGAGATCATGGAGGTCTGACCGGCCGCTCCGCGGTCCCTCCCCCGATGGCCATCCCCTCCGCTCCCCCCGGCCCGTCGTCCACCGACGCGGCCGACTTGCTGGCCCGCGTGCAGGCGCACGGGGCCGTGCCGCGCCACGTGGCCATCATCATGGACGGCAACGGCCGGTGGGCGCGCGAGCGTCACATGCCGCGCCCCTTCGGGCACCGCGCCGGCATGGCCGCGGTGCGTGACGTGGTGGAGGGGTGCCTGGACAGCGGGGTCCAGTGGCTGTCGCTCTTTGCCTTCTCGCAGGAGAACTGGCAGCGTCCCGTCTCCGAGGTGTCGGCGCTGATGGGGCTGCTGGAGGAGTACATCCAGCGCGAGGCGGACGCGCTGGAGCGGCAGGGGGTGCGCGTCCGGGTCCTGGGCGACCTGTCGCGCCTGAACGCGCGGGCGGCCGCCGCCGTGGACCGCGTCGTGCAGCAGACGTCGAACGGGACCCGCCTGGGGCTCAACCTGTTCATCTCCTACGGGGGACGGGCCGAACTGGTGCGCGCCGCCCGGGAGATCGCGGCTGATGTGCAGGCGGGGCGACTGGCGCCCGAGGCGGTCAGCGAGGACACGATCCGCGACCGGCTGTTCACGGCGTTCTGTCCCGACCCCGACCTCCTGATCCGCACGTCCGGCGAGCAGCGGCTCTCCAATTTCCTGCTGTGGCAGGTGGCGTACGCCGAGTTGTATATCGCCAGCGTCCTGTGGCCTGATTTCGGGCGCGCCGCGCTCTATGAGGCCATCCTGGATTTCCAGCGTCGCGATCGCCGGTTCGGCCGCGTGGCGCCGTGAGGCCGGTCGCCATGATGCGGGACGCCGTGACGCGGGGGTGGTGATGGGCGAACTCGGGAAGCGCGTGGTGGTGGCCGTGCTGGGGGCCCCGGTGGCCATCCTCGCCCTCTGGTGGGGCGACGCCCCCTTGGCCACCCTGCTCGCCATCTTCGCCGCGCTTGGGGCGCGCGAGTACTGCCGGTTGGCGTCCGCGTCGGGGGTGCGGGCCTTCGTCCGGGTGGCCGTGGCAACCGCGGCGCTGGTGCCCCTGGCGGTCCACGGGGAGGCGGTGGGGGCGGTGCGTGCCCCTCCCGCCGTATGGCCGCTGGTGCCGTTGGCCGTGCTGGCGCTCGCGATCTGGCGACGCCCGCCGGGCGAGCGCCCGCTGGAGGCGAGCGCCGCCACCGTCATGGCGGTGCTGTACACCGCGGTGCCGCTCTCCGCGCTGTACGGGCTGCGCACGCACCCGTATGCCGTCGGCCGCACCGCGGGGTTCGTGGTGGCGCTGCTCCCGCTGGTGCTCACCTGGGCCAGTGACATCGGCGGGTACGTGGCCGGGCGCACCATAGGCGGGCGCAAGCTCCTCCCCAGCGTCAGCCCGGGGAAGACGGTGGCGGGCGCGGTGGGCGGCGTCCTCCTCACCGTCGCGGCCACGGTGGCGCTGGAACGGTGGCTGCTCGTGCCGTACGCACAGCTGGGCTTCACGCCGACGGGCCGCGTGGCCTTTGGCGTGGCCGTGAGCGTGGTGGCGCAGGTGGGCGACCTGGCCGAATCGCTCCTCAAGCGGGAAGCGGGGGTGAAGGACAGCGGGGCCGTCTTCCCCGGGCACGGGGGCGCGCTCGACCGGCTGGACTCATTGTTCTTCGTGGCTCCGACGGCCGTCGTCCTGTACGACCTGCTCCTCATCCCGGCGATCCGTGGCTGAGACGCGGGGGGTGGCCCTCCTTGGATCGACGGGATCGATCGGGACCAGCGCGCTGCGCGTGCTCGCGCGGCAGCGCGATCGGTTCCGGCCCGTCGCGTTGACGGCGCACGGGCGCCACGAGCTGCTGGCGGCCCAGGTGGCCGAATGGGCGCCCGCCTACGCGGGATTGGTCCAGGGGGGGGACGACCTGCCGGCGGGGTGGCACCGCGGCCCGGCGTGCCTGGTGGAGGCGGCGCTCCGCCCGGACGTGGACATCGTGCTCAATGCCGTGGTGGGGGCGGCGGGGCTCCCCGCCACGCTGGCAGCGCTGGAGGCCGGCAAGCGGGTCGCGCTGGCCAACAAGGAGACGCTGGTGGTGGGGGGCGACCTGGTGACGGCGGCGGCGCGGACCCATGGCGGCACCCTGGTGCCGGTGGACTCCGAGCACTCCGCGATCCTGCAGTGTCTGGCGGGGCGCCAGCCGCATGAGGTGCGGCGGCTGCTCCTCACGGCGTCGGGCGGCCCGTTCCGCACGTGGGCGTCCGATCGGATCGCGTCCGCCACCGTGGCGGACGCCCTGCGCCACCCGACGTGGCAGATGGGGAGCAAGATCACCATCGACAGCGCCACGCTGGCCAACAAGGCGCTGGAGGTGATCGAGGCGCACCACCTGTTCGGGATCCCCTACGACCGGATCGACGTGGTGGTGCACCCGCAGAGCGTGATCCACTCCTACGTGGAGTTCGTGGACGGCAGCGTGCTGGCGCAGTTGGGCGCGCCCTCGATGGAGCTGCCGATCCTGTTCGCCCTCACGTGGCCGGACCGGGTACCCGACGACGGCGTGGCGCCGTTCGATCCGGTGGCGCTGGGGTCGCTGACCTTCGAACCGGTGCGCCACGACGCCTTCCCGATGCTGGGAATGGGAATTGCGGCGGGTCGGGGTGGAGGGGCGGCGCCCGCCGTGTATAATGCGGCGAACGAGGCGGCCGTGGCGCTGTTCCTGCAGGGGGCGATCCCCTTCGGCGCCATGCCCGCGCTGGTGGCGGGGGCCCTCGACCGGTTCGGTGGTGCCGCTGGGGGCACCCTGGAGGCGCTGTGGGCGGTTGACGCGGCGGCGCGGGCCCACGTTCACGCCCAGGCGGGGAGACTGAAAGGATGACGATGGTGACTCCCTATGTGGCGCCGGTGCTGGTGTTCGGCTTGGTGGTGTTCGTCCACGAGCTCGGGCATTTTCTGGCGGCGAAGGCGGCCGGCGTGTACGCCCCGGTGTTTTCGCTGGGGTGGGGGCGGCGCCTGTTCGGGATCCGGCGTGGGGAGACCGACTACCGGGTGTCGCTGATCCCGTTGGGGGGCTACGTGCGGATGGCCTCGCGCGAGGACGAGGCCATGGCGGGGCTTGAAGGGGCCGGCGGGACGCTGGCCGAAGCCCCGGAGCGCCCGGCCGATGTGCCGGCGGTGCTGTGGGACCCGCAGGGGCTGGCGCCATTCGGCCCCAAGGCGGTGCCCCCCGATCGGTGGATGGAGAGCAAGCCGGTGCCGGCGCGGGTGTTCATCCTGATGAGCGGCGTGCTGATGAACGTGCTCCTCACGGTGCTGGTGGCCACCGGGCTGGCGCTCGCCTACGGGGTGGCGTCGGTGCCTCCGGTGGTGCAGGCGGTGGTGCCGGGGGCCCCGGCGGCGCAGGCGGGCGTGCTGGCGGGCGACCGGATCGTTTCGATCAATGGGGCGCCGGTGTCGGCGTGGAACGAGGTGCTGGAACGGGTCTCGCCCATGACGGGGGGCACCGCCCTGGCCTTTGAAGTGGAGCGCGCGGGACCGGCCGGCGTCCAGCGGGTGCCGATCCACGTGGTGCCCCAGGTGACCGAGGCGCCGGACCCCGTGACGGGCGCTCGGCGGCCGGTTGGCCGGATCGGCATCCAGGTGCGCGACTCGGTCGTGCGCCGCGCCGTCGGGGTGGTGGAGGCGACCGGGGCCGGGGTGTCGGCCACGGTGGAGATGGCGTCGAATGTCGTGGGGGTGCTCGGGGGACTGCTGCAGGGGTCGGTGTCGCCGCGCAACCTGGGCGGCCCCATCCAGATCGCGCGCACGTCGGTGCAGGCCGCGCGCGACGGGGCGGAGATGCTGTGGTCGCTGATTGCCTTCCTCAGCCTCAACATCGCGATCCTGAACCTGGTGCCGATCCCGGTGCTGGACGGCGGGCAACTGCTGCTGGTGCTGGCGGAAGCGTTCAAGGGGCGCGCGCTCAGTCTCCGCACCCGCGACGTGTTGGCCCGGGTGGGGGTGGCGGCCGTTCTGGCGCTGATCCTGCTGGCGACGTTCAACGATCTGCGCTCCCTGGCGGGGCTGTAGACGGGGCGCGGTTGGCGTCTGGCCTTTACAGGCGCACCGCCCCCCGTTAACGTTTCATGCTTCCTGTATTTAGGCGTCTTCATCCGGCGCAGCAGCGCGCCGATCACTCCCGACGATGGCGTTCGAAAAGGCTTCCACGATCGACAAGTACCGGGCCCATGACGGGGACACCGGGTCCACGCGGGTGCAGATTGCGCTCCTCACGGAGCGGATCAACTACCTGACGGGGCACTTCCGCACCCATGCCAAGGACCACCACGGGCGGCGCGGGCTGCTCAAGATGGTGGGCAAGCGGCGTCGGCTGCTGGACTACCTCAAGCGGACGGACCTGCCGGAGTATCGCGCGCTCGTCCAGGACCTTGGCCTCCGGTACTGAGCCA
>JAGWYS010000367.1 GCA_018969225.1 Gemmatimonadota bacterium
GCGATCCCCTGCAGCGCCTCCGCGATGCGCGGCTCGGACATCCCCCGGGGGAACCCCTTGAGCGCCGCCACCTGCTCGCGCGTGGCGGGCGCCGTGCGCGCCATGTCCAGCAGCAGCTCGTTCCCGGCCACGCGGAAGGTGGCCCGGTCCAGCTCCGCGGCGATGGCGTCGCGCCAGACCAGCAGCTCACGCAGCCGGGCCAGCTCGCGGCGCGTGAGGTCGCGGGCCCCCTTCAGGCGCATCCACGCGGTGTCGGCGGTGTCGGTCTCCCAACGCGCCCCCTCGGTGCGGCGGAACTCCTCCTCGGCCCAGTGCAGGCGCCCCTTCTGCTGCAGCGCCTCCCGCAGCCGGTCGCGCAGCGGGAGCAGGTGGCGCGTGTCCTGCGCCGCGTAGTCCAGCATGTCGGCGGTGAGGGGGCGCATGCTCCAGTCGGCACGCTGGTGCTTCTTGTCCAACCGCACGGCGAAGAACTGCTCCAGCAGCGCCGCCAGCCCGAAGGCGCGCAGCCCCAGCAGCTGCGCGGCCACCCGCGTGTCGAACAGCCGGCTCACCTGCCAGCCGTAATCCTGCCGGAGCAGCCGCAGGTCGTAGTCGGCATCGTGCAGCACCACCTCCACCGCCGGGTCCGCCAGGAGCGCGCCGAGGCGTCCCGGGGTGCCGATGGGGAGCGGATCGATGATCGCCTCGTGCCGGTCGGTGGCCAGCTGGAGGAGGTAGATGCGATCCACGAACCGGTGGAAGCTGGCCCCCTCGGTGTCGAGGGCGAGGGCTCGCACACTGCCGAGGCCGGCAAGGAATCGCTCAACCGCCTCGGCGGTGTCGAGGTACAGGGGGGCCGGGGAAGACATGTGCAAGGAAACATACACTGCGGACCAAGGGCCCCGGGACACGCCGTGCGGGGGGGCGCTCGCATCCGCCGCTCTCGCCCGGGCACGCGCCGCGCGTATGTTTGACCGCCATGTCCCCGACAATGCCCCCTACACAACCCCCGTCCCTTCCGCCGCGCGGGTGGAGCAGCGCCGACGTCGCGCGCATCGTCACGGTGGGGCTGGCGGTGTGGTTCGGGGTCCAGCTGCTGTGGGCCACCAGTTCGCTGGTGTTCCTGGTGTTCCTGGCCACGCTCTTCGGGGTGTCGGTGGCGCAGGGGGTGGATCGCCTGGAGCGGTGGGGGATCCGGCGCGGGGTGGCCTCGGCGCTGCTGGTGTTCGGCGTGGTGGGGACCATCGGCGGGGTGCTGGGGGCCTCGGCGCCCACGCTCATCCGGGAGGCCCGGGTGCTCCAGCGGGACGTGCCGGCGGCGCTGACGAAGCTGCAGGGGTGGGTGGAAGCGCGGCGCGGCGGCTGGCTGGGGTCGCTGCTGAGCGCCCCGTCGGCCACGGCGACGCCCCCGGCCACGGTGGTCCCGGCCCCGGCCGGCGGGGAAGCGCCGCGAGGGGCCGGTGAGGCGCGCGCCGCCGACGCCCCGGTGGCCCCCCGGGGAAGCGAGCCCCCGCTGGCGACGCCGGCGCCCGCCGCCAGCAGCGTGACCACGCTGCTGGGCGATCGGCTGAGCACGGGGCTGGCCGGGGCGTCGCGGCTGCTGCTCTCTCTGGTCTCCGGGACGGCGGCGGTGCTGG
>JAGWYS010000134.1 GCA_018969225.1 Gemmatimonadota bacterium
CCCCCGCCTCTTTTTCCCCCCTGCCATGCCCATCACCTTCACGGTCAACGGCACCGCGCGCACCGTTGATGTCCCCGGGGACATGCCCCTGCTCTGGGTGCTCCGCGACGAACTCGACCTCAAGGGCACCAAGTTCGGCTGCGGCGCGTCGCGCTGCGGCGCCTGCACGGTGCACGTGAACGGCGTCGCGCAGCGCACCTGCACCATGCCGGTGTCGCGGGCAGCCGGGGCGCAGGTCACCACCATCGAGGGGCTCTCCCCTGACGGGACGCACGCGGTGCAGCAGGCGTGGGAGGAGCTGGACGTGCCGCAGTGCGGCTACTGCCAGGCCGGGCAGATGATGGCGGCGGCGGCGCTGCTGGCGAAGACGCCGCGCCCCACCGACGCCGAGATCGACGCGGCGCTCAACGCGAACCTCTGCCGCTGCGCCACCTACCTGCGCATCCGCACGGCCGTGCACCGTGCCGCCGAGATCAAGGCGGGGGGCGGGGCGGTGGGCGGGGCGTCGTCCCCCTCGGGCAAGCGGGAGGACTGAGCGATGACCCCCACCGGAACCTCCCCGGAGGCGGTCGGCGTGAGCCGCCGCGACTTCCTCAAGGTCACCGCGCTGGCCGGCGGCGGGCTGCTGCTGGCCAGCTACGCCGAGCCGCTGGCCGCCATCAGCGGGCTCGCCCCGGCGGCCGCCGACCCGGCGCTGGGCGCCTACATCCGCATCACCGCGGACAGCCTGGTCACCATCACCGCCAAGAACCCGGAGATCGGCCAGGGGATCCAGACCATGCTCCCCATGCTCATCGCCGAGGAGCTGGACGTGGACTGGGCCAACGTGCGCGTGGAGCAGGCGGACTTCGATCCGTCGAAGTTCCCCTCGCAGTACGCCGGCGGGAGCACCGCCACCCCCACCAACTGGCTCCCCATGCGCCGGGTGGGCGCCGCCGGGCGGCAGATGCTGCTGGCGGCCGCGGCGGCGGAGTGGAACGTGCCGGTGGCGGAGCTGGCCACGGCCAAGGGGGTGGTGACGCACAAGGGCACGGGGCGCCGCGCCACCTACGGCGCGCTGGCGGCGCGCGCCGCCACCATGGCTCCGCCGGCGCTGGACACCGTCCCCCTCAAGGACCCGAAGCAGTTCACCATCATCGGCACCCGCACGAAGACCGTGCGGATCCGCGACATCACCACCGGCAAGCCGGTGTTCGCCATCGACGTCACCATCCCCAACCTCCACTACGCGGCCTTCGTGAAGGCGCCGGTGTACGCGGCCAAGGTGAAGGCGGCCAACCTGGAGGTGGTGAAGGCGCAGCCCGGGGTCACGCACGCCTTCGTCGTGGACGGGGGCGCCCAGCTCACCGGCCTGCTGGGCGGCGTGGCCATCGTGGGGACCAACTGGTGGCTGGTGCAGCAGGCGCGGAAGAAGCTGGTGGTGGAGTGGGGCGACCACCCCACCGCGCAGCAGTCGTCGGCGGGCTTCGCGGCGCGCGCCGCCGAGCTGTTCGCGCAGCCCGCGCAGCGCACCATCCGCGCCGACGGCGACTTCGACACGGCGTTCCAGGGCGCCGCCAAGCAGGTGACGGCGGAATACCGCTACCCGTTTATCGCGCACGCGCCGCTGGAGCCGCAGGGGGCCACGGCGCACTGGCAGGGGGACCGCCTGGAGCTCTGGTCCGGGTCGCAGAACCCGGCGCCCGGGCGGGCGCTGGTGGCCACCACCATGGGGATCAAGGAAGACCAGGTCACCCTGCACATGATGCGCTCGGGTGGCGGCTTCGGGCGGCGCCTCAACAACGACTACCTGGTCGAGGCGGCGTGGATCGCGCGCGAGGCCAAGGTGCCGGTGAAGCTGCTGTGGACCCGCGAGGACGACCTGCAGCACGACTTCTACCGTCCGGGCGGCTTCCACCGCTTCGCCGCGGGGCTGGACGCCAAGGGGACGCTGGTCGCCTTCCGCAATCACTTCGTGAGCTTCGGCGAGGGGGACCGCTTCGCCCCCAGCGCCGACATCGGCCCCGGCGAGTATCCCGCGCGCTTCGTCCCCAACCTGAAGATCGAGGCGTCGGTGATGCCGCTGGGCGTCCCCACCGGGCCGCTGCGCGCGCCGCGCTCCAACGCGCTGTCGTTCGCCTTCCAGGGGTTCATCGACGAGTGCGCCGCCGCCGCCGGGCGCGACCCGCTGCAGTACCGCATCGACATCCTCAAGGCGGAGATCCCCGCCACCGGCGCGCCGCTCACGCCGCAGCAGCAGGCGGGGCTGCTGGACGCCCAGCGCATGATCGGCGTGCTAGAGATGGCGCGCGACGTGTCCGGGTGGGGGAAGGTGAAGCTCCCCAAGGGCACCGGCATGGGGGTGGCGTTCTACTACAGCCACCGCGGGCACTTCGCCGAGGTGGTGCAGGCCACCGTGTCGCCGAAGGGGGAGGTGAAGGTGGACAAGGTGTGGGCGGTGGGGGACGTGGGAAGCGAGATCATCAACCCCAACCACGCCGAGCAGCAGGTGCAGGGCGCCGTGCTGGACGCGCTGGGGCAGGCGTACGGGCAGGAGATCACCTTCACCGGCGGCAAGGCCGACCAGGCGAACTTTTCCCCGGCCACGCTGAGCGCCGGCAACGCCTCCACCTTCTCGCTGCTGCGGCTCAAGCAGGCGCCGCCGGTGGTGGAAGTGCACTGGAAGAAGACCACCTTCCCCCCCACCGGCATCGGCGAGCCCGCCATGCCGCCCCTCATCCCGGCGCTCATGGGCGCCATCTATCAGGCCACCGGGAAGCGGGTGCGTGAGCTGCCCCTCTCGAAGGTGAACCTCGCGTGGGGGTGACGGTCCGCTGCTGACCGTGAAGGCCGGCCCGCGGGCGCTGGCGCTGCTGCGCGCCCGCGGGCTCACCCCGGACCTCGTGGACCTGGTCCCCGGCGCGTCAGGGGGGGCCAAGTGGCTTGCGCTGGCCGGGATCGACACGTACCTCTTCGGGCGCTTCCTGCAGGCGCCGCGCACGCGCCCGCTCCCGGCCATCGGCTCCTCCATCGGGAGCTGGCGGCTGGCGTGCCTGGGGCAGCGCGACCCGGTGGCTGCGCTGGCGCGCGGGCACGAGGCGTACATCCACCACCAGCGGTACTCGCCCAAGCCGGACAGCGCGGAGGTGAGCGCCGTGCTGGGGCGCGCGCTGGACCACCTGCTGGGCCCCACCGGGGTGGAGGAGATCCTCGCGCACCCCACGCTGCGCGTGCATGTGGTGACGGCGCGCGGGCACGGGCTGGCGGCGCGCACCGAGCGCCCCCTGCTGGCCGCGGGGCTGGGGGTGGCCGCCGCGTGCAACGCGGTGCACCGCCGCACGCTGGGGTGGCACTTCACGCGCACGCTGTTCCACGCGCCGGCGCACCCGTCCCCCTTTGCCGGCATGCGCGACCTCCCCACGGCGTTCGCCCCGCTCACGCGCGACACCCTGCGCGGCGCGCTGCTGGCCTCGGGGTCCATCCCGCTGCTCATGGATGGCGTGCGCATCCCGGGGGTGGCCGGGCTCCACTGGGACGGCGGCGTCACCGACTACCACCTGGCGCTGCCGTACCCCGACGGCGACGGGCTCATCCTGTACCCGCACTTCTACGGGCATCTGGTGCCGGGGTGGTTCGACAAGGGGCTCGCGTGGCGGCGCGGCCGGGGCGCCTGGCTGGACCGCGTGCTGCTGGTGGCGCCGTCGCCGGCGTTCGTGGCGTCGCTGCCGGGGGGGAAGATCCCCGACCGGCGCGACTTCTACGCCTTCCCCGAGGGGGAGCGCATTCGCCGCTGGGAGGCGGCGCGCGCGCGGGCGCTGGAGCTGGGCGCCGAGTTGGAGGCGCTGGTCACCAGCGGCCGCATCGCCGAGGTGGCCGAGCCGTTGTAGCCGGGCGGTTCCGGTGGCGCGCTACATTCCCCCGCCATGGCCTCCGGCTCCTCCGCAATCGACCGCTTCCTGGCGTTCCGGCGCGCGCTCCCGCCGCGCCCGCCGCTGGTGCCGCAGGTGGTGCGCGCCCGCGGGCTGGACTTCGCCGTGCATCGCACACCGCCGGTGGGGGACGCGCTGCCGCTGCTGTGCATCAATGGCGGGCTCCTCTTCGACCACACGCTGCTGTGGCCGGCGCTGGCGCCCTTGGCCGCCACGCGCCCGCTGGTGCTGTACGACCAGCGCGGGCGGGGCGGCTCGGCGGCGCCCCCCGGGGTGCTGGCGCACCGCATCGAGTACGACGCTGGCGACGTGCCCGCGCTGCGCGAGGCGCTGGGGATCGCGCAATGGGACGTGCTGGGGCACAGCTGGGGGGGCGGGATTGCCATGCTGGCGGCCGCACAGGACGTGGCGGGGACGCGGCGGCTGGTGCTGGTGGATGCCGTGGGGGTGGACAGCCGCTGGATGGCGCCGCTGCACGCCGCGGCGCTGGCGGTGCTCACCGGGGCCGCGCGCGAGCGGCTGGCCGCGCTGGACCCGGCGGCGCTGCGGGAGCCGGTGTTGGAGGTGCACGCCGAGTACGGCCAGGCGTTCTTCCCGGCGTGGTTCGTGGACCAGGAGCTGCCGGCGCGGATCATCCCCTCGCGCGGGAGCAGCCAGGCCGGGTGCGCGGCGGTGGCGCGGCTGCGGCGCGAGGGGTACGACTGGACGGCGCGGCTGGCGGGGATGCCGGTGCCGACCTTGCTGGTGCACGGCGCCGCCGACCTGCTGTCCATTGACGAGGCGCACCGGACCGCGGCCCTGGTCGCGGACGCCCGCGTGATCCCCATTGCCGACGCGGGGCACAACCCCTTCTGGGAGAACCCGGTGCCCTTCTTCGCCGCGATCGAGGAGTTTCTGGGGGCGAGGTAACGGGGATCGCCCCCCGGGCTCAGCGCCCCGCGACCGCCCGTCTGGGCCCCACCGTCACCACCCGCTCGTGCATGGCGCCCCCGCGGCGCAGCTGCACCCCCAGCCGCTCCCCAGGCACCAGCAGCGCGGCGTACGACACCGCCTGTCGGCGCAGGTCGAGCCCGCCGAGGGCCACCAGCGTGTCGCCCGCGCGCACGCCGGCCCGGGCGGCCGGGGAGCCGGGGTCCACCGCCTCCACCAGCGGGTACTCGCAGTGGCTCACCCACAGGCCGTCGGGGCGCAGGGTGCGCAGCTGCGCCCCCGAGAGGCTCACCCCCAGGTAGCCGGTGGCCCGTTCGGCGGGCTCCTCCAGCTCCCCTTCGGTGTCGCGCACGGCGCGCTCCACCGAGTCGATGAAGGCGGCCACCTGCGGGCGCCAGACGCGCAGCGGTGGAGCGGCGTCCCCCCCCCGCACGATCACCATCAGCACCGAGTCCATCTCCCGCTGCAGCTCCGCCAGTCGGCGCGCCTCCCCCCCGCGCGGTCGGCGCGCGGGGTCCAGTTGCAGCGCGATGCGCTGCGCCGCGCCCAGCTCCTCGCGCAACCGCAGGAGGGTGACCCCCTCGGGGTGGGTGGCGGCCGGGGAGGGGCCCGCCGGGATGGCGTCGCACTGGTTGGCGGCGCGGCGCGGCGACCCGTCGCCGGGCTGTGCGGCCGCAGGGCCGGCCCACCCACCCGCCGCCATGAGGGCCAGCAGCGCCGCGGCGCGGTGGCCGCACGGGGCACGTCCCCGCATGGCGCCTAGTACCGCACCAGCTGGTGCGACGCCGGGAGGGTGCCCCCCAGCGCGCGCAGCGCCGCCTCGCGCGCCGCGTGCGCCTGCTCCACCGAGCGCACCAGCACCGGGTCGCCCGGCGCCGAGTCGAGGGCCTCCTGCGAGGCCTCCAGCAGGCGATCGAGCGCCGCCACGCGGGCACGCGTGCGCGCCAGCGCGTCTGGCGCCTCCCCCGTCCCGCCAAACGCCGCCGGGTCGCCGTCCCACGGCAGGACGGCGCCATCCCCCGCCTCGGCCACCACCATGCGGGGCGCATTCGCGTCCCCTGTCCTGGTCGTTTCCCCACGCCACGCCGCCGGCAGCAGCAGTGCCACCGTGGCCGCCGCCGCAAGCACGGCCGTCCACCGCCACGGCACGGTCACCCGACGCGCACGGACCGTTGCCGGGGCGCCCCACCCCCGCCCGTCGTGCGCGGACGCCGTGCGCCCCGGCGTCGCGGGTCCACGCGACGCCTCCCCGGGCGCGACCCGCAGCAACCCCTCGCGCCGCAGCGCCGGCGCCAACGTCTCCCAGCTTGTCAGCGGGGAGAGCCCCTCCCCCGACCCGGACGCGTCGCGCCACGCCTCGGCCAGCCCGAGAACCCGCCCGATGGCCGCGACCTCGGCCCGGCACGCGGCGCACCGACGCAGGTGCGCCAGCTCCGGCAGCGTCCCCTGCCCCGCCTCGCACGCCGCCACCCGGTCGGGAGGAAGGTGCCCGCCCAGCAGGGCATCAGGACGCCGCATCGGCGCGCCCCTCCATGGCAGATGGTGCGGGCGGATCCATGAGCGGCGCCAACAGCTGCCGCAACCGCGCCCGCGCCTTGAACAGCTGCGACTTGGAGCCCCCGGCGGTGATCCCCAGCGACTCGGCGATCTCCTCGTGGGTGTACCCCTCCACGTCGTGCAGCACGAACACGGCGCGCGCCCCGGGCGGCAGGTGGCGCACCGCCCCCTCGATGGTCTCCGCCAGCATCCGGCGGTCGGCGTCGTGCGACTCCACCGCCACGGTGTCTTCCAGCAGTTCCTGCACGCCCGTTTCGGCGCGACGGCGCCCCCGCAGCGCATTGAGGGTGCGATTGACCGCCAGGCGATGGATCCAGGTGCGCAACGACGCCTCGCCGCGCCAGGTGGGGAGCGCGCGGAACAGCTGGATCCACACCTCCTGCGCGATGTCCTGCGCCAGGTCCGGGTCCCCCGCCAGCCGCCGGACGATCGCATCCACGGGCGCCGCGTGCCGGTGCCACAGCAGGCGCATGGCGGACTCGTCCCCCGCCACCGCGCGGCGCACCAGCGCGGCGTCGGTCTCGGAGTCGGCGGAGGGAACGGGCGTCGAGGGGGTCACGTGTGCTTGGACACCAACTTGCACCAAGAGGTTTCCCAGGGGATCCCCCCGGCCTCCATACTGCCCTTCCCCGTGCGGCCTTCCGGAACCCGCCCTCCCGGTGCAGAATGCGACACCGGTTTCCCGTGTCAGGGAAACCCGTGCGTGGGCGCGTCCTTCCGGGAGCCGTGCACGTGACCACGCCCCGCCCGCCGCGTCCCCTCCGCAGGTCCCCGCCGCCATGCTCCCGTTCGCCTCCCTCCTCCTCCCGTGGCACCTGGCCGTGGCGCCGGTGCCGCCCCCTCCGGTCGCCGACCCCGATCCGTCGCGCCCCGGCGTTCCTGCGGCCACGCCGGCAGCGGTGGGGATGTCGGCGTCCCGGCTGGCGGTCATCGACCGCGTGCTGCAGCGCGGCGTGTCGGCGGGGGGGTTCCCGGGCGCGGCCGTGATCGTGGGGCGCCGCGGGCGCGCGGCGTGGGCCAAGGGGGTGGGGACGCTGGACTGGCGCGCGGGGATGCCGGTGGAGGTGGACGCCACGGTGTACGACCTGGCGTCGCTCACCAAGGTGGTGGCGACGACGACGGCGCTGATGGTGCTGTTCGACGAGGGGAAGCTGGCGCTGGACGCACCGGTGTCGCGCTACCTCCCCGAGTACACGGGCGGGATGCGCGACCTGGTCACGGTGCGCCACCTGCTGACGCATCGCGCGGGGCTCCCGGCCGGATTGGAGCTGTGGAAGCGCGTGGGGTCCCCCGCGGAGGCGCGGGCCGCCGTGATGGCCGCCCCCATCCGGTGCCCCCCCGGACAGTGCTTCGAGTATTCGGACCTGGGCCCCGACCTCCTGGGCTTCGTGGTGGAAGCCATTAGCGGGGAGCCGCTGGACCGCTTCGTGACCCGGCGCGTCTTCCAGCCGCTGGGGATGCGGGACACGCGCTTCGGGGTGCCGGACGACTGGCGCCCGCGCACCGCTCCCACCGAGGTGGACCCGCCGCGGGGGTATCCGCTGCGCGGCGAGGTGCATGACGAGAACGCCTTCATGCTGGGCGGGGTGGCGGGACACGCCGGGCTGTTCGGCACGGCTGCCGACCTGGCGGTGTTTGCGCAGATGCTGCTGGAAGGAGGCGCCTATGAGGGGCGCCGCATCGTGGCCGATTCCACGGTGGCGTTGTTCACGCGGCGCACGGCCGGTCGGCGCGCGCTGGGGTGGGACACCTGCGACGGGCTGGCGGGGTGCGGCACCCAAATGTCGCCCCGCGCCTTCGGGCACACCGGATACACCGGCACGTCGCTGTGGATCGACCCCGACCGCGACCTGTTCGTGGTGCTGCTGACCAACCGCGTCCACGCCGCGCGGGCCCGGAGGCCGGCACGGGTGATCGCCGACGTGCGCAACGACGTGGCCGACGCGGCGGTGCTGGCGGTCATGGACGCTCCCGGCGGGGTGCCGACGATGCCGGCGTCGTTCCGCTCCGAGACGGCGCGCGATTGGAACCGGCCGGTGCGGCGCGCGCGAAGCCGCCGCGGCAGCGCCCGTCGCGCCGCGCCGTCCGCACGGTCGGCCCCGGCCCCGGCGAAGGCCAGCGCCGCGGTGGCGAAGAAGGGGAGCGCGACCACGGCCAAGGGGACCGCAGCCGGGCGGAAGGGGAGCGCAGCCAAGGCCAAGGGGGCCACCGTTCCCAAGAAGGGGAGCGCGGCCAAGGCCAAGGGGGCCACGGCCCCCAAGCGAGGCAGCACGGCCAAGGCCAGGGGGAGCACCCGCTCCCCCTCTTGAACCGCCCCTTAGCTTGTGAGGATGGATCAGGAGACGCAGGACACGCCCATGCCGCCCGCCCCTGAGGCGACCGAGGCACCGGCACCATCGGCGGACGAAGTGCAGCTGGCCGACCAGGCCCGCCTGGCGCTGCGGCGGGTCAAGGATCCGGAGCTCAACCTCAACATCGTGGACCTGGGGCTGGTCTACGAGGTGCGGGTGTCCGGGCGTGACGTCACCGTGGACATGAGCCTCACGTCACCGGGGTGCCCGTCGGGTCCGGAAATCATGGGCGAGGCGGAGCAGCAGCTGCGCACCGTGCCCGGGGTGGAGCAGGTGATGGTGAACCTCGTGTGGAGCCCCCCCTGGTCCCCGGAGCGCATTGAGCCCCGGGTGCGGGCCTACATGGGGTTCTGAGCGGGACGCGGCGTCACGGCCAGGGGGCGGCGCGACTCCTCGCGCAGCGCCCGCACCACCGACAGGGCCACCGGCATCAGGAGCAGCGCGCCGGTCCACAGCGCGAGGTCGGCGAGGTTGACCACGATCATCGTGTCGGCCGACAGCTGGATGCCGAGGAAGTCCGCCACCCCCGGAGGACCGAAGAGGAGGCTGGCCAGGTTCCCCATGGCACCGCCCGTGACGGCCCCCAACGCGGTGATCGCCCGCCGGTCCACCTGCGCCAGCGGCGCGACCACGGACGTCATCAGGAACACCGCCACCGCGGTGAGCGCCACGTTCACGTGCCAGGTGAAGGGGCCAAGTGTCCCCCCGCCGGCGTTGCCGGTGTTGTACACCAGCAGCAGCGAGAACCGCGAGCCGAGCGGCACCTCGCCGAGCCCCCCCAGCAGGGTGGCGGCCACCTGCTTGCCGGCCAGGTCGAGGCACAGCACGACCAGGGAGACCAGGGCGAATCGGGCGAAGACCGTTCGAGGGATCATGGCATTGCGGAAAGCTGGGGGGTGCCGATGCAACCGGTAAGGGAAGGGCCGATGAGCCGACCGGTCCCGCCCGCCTCCCATTGCAGGGCTCGTGCCGCCGCCGCGCCCGCCTCCCTCGTGCGACCTGGCGGGGCGCCTGCGGTCGCCGTCCATCCGCAAGGCCTTGCCAGACTGCAGCTTGCGCGCTTGGTCCGCGCGCGTCCCCGCGTGGCCCCCGATGCGGGACCCGTGCCACACCCCTCGGGTGGCACACCCATGCTGTGGCACCCCCGCCACGATCCCGAAGCGATTCCTGCGGCACTGGCGCCACAGGGGCCCCCGGTGTTGCACCGACGCCTCATCCCCCCCACCGCCGGATCGCCCCGTGCCGCAGGGCGCCGTCCGGCGCGGAGGCCGCTAGCCGGCCTTGTAGGGGGAGTCGAGCGGCACGGCGCCGTGAAGCGCCTTGATGAAGCCGGCGCCCAGCACCTCGGCCTGCCACGCCCGCAGTTCGGGGAGCTCCGCGAACTCCTCCTGATGCCGGGGCTTGCGGCGCGCCAC
>JAGWYS010000135.1 GCA_018969225.1 Gemmatimonadota bacterium
GGGTGAGATTGGGGAACTCGAGCATCATGGCCTGCACGGCAGCCTCGGCCTCGGCGCGGCGCGCCTCGAGCGACGCGATGGCCTCCCCCACCGCGCGCCCCGCAGCGATCAGGTCGGCCGCGTCGCCACCCGCCTTGCGGCGCTGCGCCACCTCCTGCGTGATGCGATTGCGCTCGGCCTGCCGGGCCTCGAGCTCCGTGATGGCCTCGCGCCGCTCGCGCTCCAGCGCCTCGGCGCGGTCCAGCACCGGCGCCAGCTCCGCCAGCTTGCCGCGGCGGGCCATCCCCGCACGCAGCTCCTCGAGGCGGTCGCGCACCAGACGGATATCAAGCATGACGCAGACGCCCCCTAGTTCTTGGGAAGCCCAGTGGTGAGCGCCCGGTAGCCGCAGTTCCGGTTCACCAGGGTGCGCACCACCACCCGGCGCTCGGCCGCCACGATGCTGTCCACCACCAACTTGGCGTAGAACGGGTCACCAAAAAGGCAACCCACGCCGTCGATGCGGACCAGCACCAGTTGCCGGGGAGCCACCACCACCACGGAGTCGGAGTGATAGCCGGTCTCGGGCGCCCGCTGGATGGTCTCGAAGGTCGATGCGGATAGCTGCAGCCCCACCAGTGACCCGCCGGCGGGCGGGAGAGGCACCACCGTCCGGGCCGGGAGAAGTTGCACACGACCGTCGGCAGCAAAATCCACGGCCAAGTCGAAATTGAGCGATCCGGTGGGGAGCATCTGCGGCCGCACCGCCTGCTCGGTCAGGAACCGGAATCCGGCGGGAAGCGCAGGGGGGGTGCCGCTGAGCATCCACACCGCGGCCGTCCGCTCGACGTTTTCCGACGTCGCGGGCCCGACCAGCGAATTGCTGCCGTCCCCGCAGGCGACGCTGCCGACCACGCACACGCCGGCGACGAAGGCCCGCGCCGACCGCCCCCCCCCGCGGAGGTGCAGACTGGCTGCCCAGCGGCGTGAGACGGGATGTGCACGGGGGCGGGCGCGCAGCCACGCGCCGAGAATGCGAGCGGTCAGGGGGAGCTCCGACGAAGGCACGGATGTGGCGTGGACCGTGGAGGTTATCCGTCCTCGAGCGCACGGGCAAGCGGCCGCCGCCGTCGCTTGACTTCCCCCCGGGGGGATCACAGCGTTCCCCCATGCCGACCCTTCGTGACCTCGTTCGAACCTTGCGCCTGCGAGAAGGCGTGGTCGCCGCGCTCGTGGTTGGCCACGACGGCCTGCTGGTGGACGGCGCCCACGAGGCCACCGTCGATCCCGATACGCTGGCGGCGCACGTGCCCCCCTTGCTGCTGTCCGCCACGTCCCTCGGGGCGGCCTCGCGCCTTGGCGCCGCCGGTCGGGGCGCCGGCGTCCCGCCGACCCCCCGCCTCATGGTCTGCGAGCTCCCCGCGGGGGTCCTGGTGCTGTCACCACTGGGGAGCGACGCCTCACTGCTGGTGCTGCTGCGCCCGGACGGCGACCTGCCGCGCCTGGTGCAGGACCTGCGCCGGCATCGCGAACGCCTCTCCACGCTGACGTGACCACCGTCGCCTCCTCCATGCCCCCCGTGCCGGCGCCTCCTCCCCTCTGGTCCGTGGTTCTGGCCGGCGGGGTCGGTTCCCGCTTCTGGCCGCTGTCGACCCCCACCTGCCCCAAGCAGCTGCTGCCGCTGGTGACCGCTGAGCCGATGCTGGCGGACACGCTGGCGCGGCTGGCCCCGCTGGCACCGCCTGAGCGTACGCTGATCCTCACGAACGCCGGGCTGCTGAACCCGGTGCGCGCCCTTTGCCGCGCCATTCCGCCGGACAACGTGATTGCCGAGCCTGCCCCGGCCGGGACCTGTGCGGCCCTGGCGTGGGCGGCGCACCTCGTGGCTGAGCGGGCCGGCGCGCAGGCCCCGATGGTGTGCGTGCACGCCGACTGGGCCATTGCGGATGTGGAGGAGTTCCGGCGCACGTTGCGCCACGCGGCCGAGGTGGCGTCCACCCGGGAGGCGCTGGTGACCGTGGGGATCGTGCCGACGCGCCCCGACCCGGGATTCGGCTATATCCACCCCGGTGAGCCCGTGGCGCCCGACGCATGGAGGGTGCGGCGCTTCGTGGAGAAGCCCGACCGCCAGCGGGCCGCGCAGATGGTCGCGGACGGATTCCTGTGGAACTCCGGGATCTTCGCGTGGCGCGCGGGGGACTTGCTGGCGGAGCTGGAGGCGCTGACCCCAGAGGTGGCGCCCGCGCTTCGTGCGGCCGGTGGCGATCTGACCGCGTTCTTCGCCGGTGTGACGCGCCCGGTGGCCATCGACGTGGGGGTCATGGAACGGAGCGCGCGGGTGCTCGTGCTGCGCGGCGACTTCGGGTGGGATGACGTGGGCACCTGGGCGGCGCTGCACCGGGTGCGGACGCGCGACGCCGCGGGCAACGCGATGTACGGCGCCGCGTTCGCGAAGGAGGCCCGGGACAACGTGGTCCATGCCGAGGACAGCCAGGTCATCCTGTACGGCGTGGACGACTTGGTCGTGGTGGCGCAGCCCGGGCGGGTGCTCGTGACCACCCGCGAGAAGGCCGCCGAGCTGAAGATGCTGCTGGACGCCCTCCCCCCCGGTTTCTCCGCGCCCTGAGGCCCGGCCTGATGCTGCTGCATGACGACGCCACGGCCCGCGGCTTCGAGCCGCTGTCCTCGACCCGCCCCCTCGGCGAGGTGCGCGCGGGCGCGCTGCTGATCCGGGAGCGGTGGCAGCACGTGCTCGGCGTGACGGCGCTGGGCTTTTCCTCGGCGCCCGGCCTGGGCGGGTTTGCCGAGTTCGACGCCCCGGCGGCCTTTCATGCGGGGGTTCTGCCTGCAGGCAGTTGGCTGGTGAACACGCGCGCGCTGCCGCACCTGGCGTTGGTGCCCCCCGGGGCCACCAGCCTACGGGTGGCCGGGCGGCTGGCCGCGGTTCGCGTGGCCGGTCCGCTGCCCCTGCCCCTTGGCGGGGACGTGGCTTGCGAGGACGACGCGTGGCCGGCGGCATGGCCCGGCGACGAGGCGGCGTTGGACGGCGTCTGGCTGGAGGGGGTGTGGGACCTGGTCGGCACGCTGCACGACCTGTTGGTGCGCGACATCCCGTCGCTGGCGGGACGCCTCGGGGTGGCGCCCTGGCGCGCCGACAGCCTCGCACGGGTCGAGGTGCTGGGGGAGCATCCGGTGTACGTGGCCCCCGGGGCGGTGGTGGAACCCTTCGTGGTGCTGGACACGCGCGCGGGGCCGATCCTGGTAGAGCGCGACGCCCGGATCCATGCGTTCACGCGCCTGGCCGGCCCGCTGGCCATCGGTCCGGAGAGTCAGGTCACGGCGGACCGCATTGGCGGATGCGCCATCGGTCCGCAGTGCCGGGTGCACGGGGAGCTGTCCACCAGCATCCTGATCGGCCACGCGAACAAGGCGCACGACGGGTTCGTGGGGCACAGCGTGCTGGGACGCTGGGTGAACCTTGGCGCGGGGACCACCACCAGCAACCTGCGCCTGAGCTACGGGGCGACGTCGCTGTGGACGCCAGCGGGGCGCCGTCCGACCGGCCAGCAGTTTCTGGGCACGTTCTTCGGCGACCACGTGAAGACGGGGATCGGCATGGCGCTGCAGACCGGGACGGTCATCGGCGCCGGCTCGAGCCTGTTCAGGGCGATGCCCCCCACGGTGGTGCCACCCTTCCGGTGGGGCGGCGGCGCCCCCTACGCGCCCCACGACGCGGGGGCGTTCCTGGCGACGGCGGAGCGGGCGATGGCGCGGCGCCAAGTGGCGTGGACCCCGGCGGACCGCGCGTGGTGGCGCGCCATGGCCGAGGGGTGGGGCACGTCGGGCGCGGCCCCTTGGGGCGCGGGCTGACCACGACCCGGGGGCGGCGCGGCGACGAGCCGCGCCGCCGCGCAGCAGGGGGGGAACGCACGACGGGCGCCCCGGAGGGCGCCCGTCGGCACATCAGGACGCGTCGGGACTAGTACATCCCGCCCATGCCAGGGGCGCCGCCCGCCGGGGCGGCGGGCTTGTCCTCCTTCTTCTCGACGATCAGCGCCTCGGTGGTGAGGAGCAGGCCGGCGATGGACGCGGAGTTCTGCAGGGCGGTACGGGTGACCTTGGTCGGGTCGATGACGCCCGCCTGCACCAGATCCTCGTAGGTGTCGGTCAGGGCGTTGTAGCCGAAGCTGGTCTCCTTGGCGGTGCGGATCTTCTCCACCACGATGGAGCCCTCGCCGCCCGCGTTCTGGACGATCATGCGGAGCGGCTCCTCGATGGCGCGGCGGACGATGTCCACGCCGATCTGCTCGTCGCGCTCGGCGACCTTGACGTCCTTCAGGGCGCCCTGGGCGCGGATGAAGGCGACGCCGCCGCCGGGGACGATCCCCTCCTCCACGGCCGCGCGGGTGGCGTGCAGCGCGTCCTCGACGCGGGCCTTCTTCTCCTTCATCTCGGCCTCGGTGGCCGCGCCCACGTTGATCACCGCGACGCCGCCGGCCAGCTTGGCCAGGCGCTCCTGGAGCTTCTCGCGGTCGTAGTCGGAGGTGCTCTTCTCGATGGCGGAGCGGATCTCCTTGACGCGCCCCTCGATGTCCTTCTGGTCGCCGGCGCCGTCGATGATGGTGGTGTTGTCCTTGTCCACCACGATGCGCTTGGCCGAGCCGAGGTCGGTGAGGACCGCGTTTTCGAGCTTGAAGCCGACCTCGTCGGAGATCACCTGGCCCTTGGTCAGGGTGGCGATGTCCTGCAGCATCGCCTTGCGGCGGTCGCCGAAGCCCGGGGCCTTGACGGCGCAGATGCGCAGGGTGCCGCGGAGCTTGTTGACGACGAGCGTGGCGAGCGCCTCGCCCTCGACGTCCTCGGCGATGATGAGGAGGGGACGCCCCATCTGGGCGACCTTCTCGAGGACCGGGAGGAGGTCCTTCATCGCGGAGATCTTCTTGTCATGGATGAGGATGAGGGCGTTCTCGAGGATCGCCTCCATCTTGTCGGAGTCCGTGACGAAGTAGGGGGAGAGGTAGCCGCGGTCGAACTGCATGCCGTCGACGGTCTCGAGGGTGGTCTCGAGCCCCTTGGCCTCCTCGACGGTGATGACGCCGTCCTTGCCGACCTTCTCCATCGCCTCGGCGATGAGGTTGCCGATCTCGGGGTCGTTGTTGGCCGAGATGGTGCCGACCTGGGCGATCTCCTTCTTGCCGCTGGTGGGGACGGAGATCTTGCGGAGCTCCTCGACGATCGCGCCGACGGCCTTGTCGATGCCGCGCTTGAGCGCCATCGGGTTGGAGCCGGCGGTGACGTTCTTGAGCCCCTCGCGATAGATGGCCTGGGCGAGGACGGTGGCGGTGGTGGTGCCGTCGCCGGCGAGGTCGGAGGTCTTGGTGGCGACCTCCTTGACCATCTGGGCGCCCATGTTCTCGATGGGATCGGCGAGCTCGATCTCCTTGGCGACGGTGACGCCGTCCTTGGTGACCGTGGGGGCGCCGAACTTCTTGTCAATGACGACGTTGCGCCCCTTCGGCCCGAGGGTGACCTTCACCGCCTCGGCGAGCTGGTCGACGCCGCGCTTGAGCGCCGCGCGCGCGTCCGTGCTGAAATGGAGTTCCTTGGCAGCCATGGTGTGTGCGTCCGGTTGGGGGGTGCGACTCAGTTGATCACCGCGAGCACATCGGACTCGCGCAGGATGAGCAGCTGCTCGCCGTCGATGGTGACTTCGGTGCCGCTGTACTTGCCGTAAAGGACCTTGTCGCCGGGCTTCACGTCCATGGGGACGCGGGCGTCCTTCTCGAAGCGGCCGGGGCCGACGGCCACGACCTGCCCCTGCTGGGGCTTTTCCTTGGCGGTGTCGGGGATGTACAGGCCGCCGCGCATCTGCTCCGCCTCCTCGAGCGGCTTGACGACGACGCGGTCGGCCAGGGGCGCGACCTTGGGCGTGCTCATGGTTGGTCTCCTGCGAGTGGGACTGGGAAGGCCACGTGGTCTGGGAGTGGACTGCTGCTAGCACTCCATGGCCGTGAGTGCTAACCCCTGCACTCTACTCAGCCCCGGCGTCTGCTGTCAAGGGCGCAGAGTGTGCCTAAACTCAATTACCACAATACCTTACACGGTAGTCAAAAAGGCAGACACGAAAGCCAAAACGGCAGGCGCTCCTGCCGCTTTGGCGCCTGTCACTCCGCAACCAGCACGCTCCCGTGCTGCAGCGCCAGCAACCCGCCGTCGTCCTGCCGCACACGCAACGCCCCGGAGGCCGTAATTCCCTCCACCACGCCCGGGGCCGGCTCCGCGATCCGCACCCCACGCAGCGCGTCACACGCCTCCCATGCCGCGCATTCCGCCGCGGTGAGGGGCCCCGCGCTGCTCGCCGCCCGCCGCATGGCCGGCACCAGCGCGGCGACCAGCACCGCGCGAGGCGTTCCGGCGCGCACCGCCGCCGCTCGATCCGCCAGCGCCGCCGGCACCACCCGGTTGACCCCTACGCCGAGCGCCACCCAGTCCAGCGTCGCTCCATGCCAGCGGGCCTCCACCAGGATCCCGGCCAGCTTGCGCCCTGCCACCAGCAGGTCGTTGGGCCACTTCACGCGCACCTCGGCGTCGGCGAAGGGCGACAACGCGGCCGCCAACGCGAGCCCCACGCGCAGCGACAGCACCGGCACGCTGCCCGGTTCCTCCGGCCGCTCCAGCAGCGTCATCCACACCCCGTCACCGGCGCCCGACTCCCACACCCGTCCGCCACGCCCGCGCCCGTGGCGCTGCAAGTCGGCCACCACCACGGTCCCCGCCGGCGCCCCGCCCCGCGCCAATCGATGCGCCTCATCCATGGTCGAGTCCACCTCCGGGAGCACCACCACGGACGCCGCGCCGATCCGCGCCGCGTACGAGGGCGCCGTGAGCGCCGCCGCATCAGGCGCCGCCTGGGGACGCCCCACCTCATCGCTCACCCCCGCGTCCGAGGCCTCCTCGCGTGGCGCCAAGCCCCCCGCGGCGCCTGCACGTCCGTTCATCCCCGGGCCGCCACGGTCCCCAGCACCACGGCCGCCAGGAGGAGCCGGTAGACAGCGAACACGCCGAAGCTGTGCTTGCTGACATAGCGCAGCAGCACCTCGATCGCGACCCAGCTGCTCACCGCCGCCGCCAGCACGCCGGCCAGCAACGGCACGGACAACCCGTGTTCTCGCAGCGCCTCCGGAACCTTGAGCACCACCGCCGCCAGGGTGATGGGCATGCTCATCAGGAAGCTGAAGCGGGCCGCCGTCGGACGGTCGAGCCGCAACAGGCGGCCGGCCGTGATGGTGGACCCCGAGCGCGACACCCCGGGGATGAGCGCCAGCACCTGCGCGCAGCCCACCAGCACGGCATCACGCACGGTCACCTCCTCCAGCGTGCGCGCGCGCACGCTCCACCGGTCGGCAGCCCACAGGGCCCCGCCCATCACGGCCAGCGCCACCGCAATGACCATCGGCGAGCGGAACACCGTCTCGGCCAGGTCCTGCAGCAGCAGTCCGCCGACCCCGGCCGGCACGGTGGCGACGGCGAGGTACAGGAGCCGCCGCTCGTGCACCCCCGACCAGTCCCGCGTGCGCGCCATGCGCCACGCGCTGCGCGCCATCTCCGCCCATTCGCGCCGGAAGTACCAGAGCAAGGCGAGCAGCGTCCCGAGGTGCAGCGCCACGTCGAACGCCAGCCCGGGGTCGCTCCACCCCAACAGGTACGGGGCCAGCGCCAGGTGCGCCGAGCTGGAGATGGGGAGCAACTCGGTGAGCCCCTGCACAAGGCCCAGCACCACCGCTTGGAGGAGCGTCACACCGACTCCGGGATGAGAAGAGAGGGACCGGCGCCCGAATGTCAGGCGGCGGGCGGGGCGGACAGGGCCTGCCGGTACAGCGCCTCGTACTGCGCCACCACCGCGTCCTCGGCGAAGCGCGCGCGCGCGTCGGCGGCGGCACGGGCACTCATCGCCACCCACCGGTCGCGATCAGCCAGCAGCGCGACCGCGGCCGCCGCCATCCCGTCCACGTCTCCCACCTCGGCAAGATGGCCGGTTTCCCCGTGAAGCACCACCTCGGGAAGCCCGCCGGCGCGCGCACCGATGACCGGCACCCCGCTGGCCAGCGCCTCCAGCGCGCTCAACCCGAATGATTCGGCATTGGTGGGGAGCAGGAACAACGACGCCCCGGCCAGCAGGGGGGCCACCGCCTCGATCTTCCCCAGGAACAGGATGTCGTCGGCCACCCCGAGCGCGCGCGCCTCCGCCTCCGCCTCCACGCGCTCCGGGCCGTCGCCGATCATGACCAGCAGCGAGGGCATCGCGGCCGCCACGCGCGCGAAGATCCCCACCACGTCCCGCACCCGCTTGACGGGGCGGAAGTTCGAGATGTGCATCAGGACGGGGCGCCCGCGCACCACCTCGGCCGGAATGGGGAACACGTGGCGCGCCCGGTCGTACAGCGCGGGATCGATGAAGTTCGGGATCACCCGGACGTCGCACCCCCGGCACCCGAACGCCCGGTACGTCTCGTCGCGGAGGTACGACGACACCGCCGTCACCGCGTCGGAGCGCTCGATGGAGAAGCGCGTGATCGTGTGAAAGGAGCGCTCCTGCCCCACGATGGTGATGTCGGTGCCGTGCAGGGTGGTGACGACCCGGATGCCCCCGCCCTCCCGCCGCAGCATCTCCCGCGCGATCCAGGCGCTGGTGGCGTGCGGGATGGCATAATGGCAGTGGAGCACCTCCAGGCGGTGGTCGCGCACCACCTCGTGCATGCGCGCGGCCAGCGCGAGGTCGTACGGGGGATACTCGAAGAGCGGATAGCGGCCCACGTCCACCTCGTGGAACCAGACGCGCGGGAGGAAGCTGGGGAGCCGGAACGGCTGCTGGTAGGTGATGAAGTGCACCTCGTGGCCGCGCGCGGCGAGGGCGATGCCGAGCTCCGTGGCGAGCGCCCCGGAGCCGCCGTAGGTGGGATAGCAGGTGATGCCGACACGCATCGGACTATGCCTCCGCCCCGGCATCCCACCACGCGAGCGCCTGTGCCAGCGCGTCGGGAGCCCCGGGATCGAGCCGCGTGACCCGGTCGGGGGGCAGCTGGTGCCGGAACCAGGTGCGCTGCCGCTTGGCGTACTGCCGAGTCTCGATCACCACCCGCCGCACCGCCTCCTCCTCGCTGAGGGCCCCTGCCACGTGCGCGCGCCATACGCCGTACCCGCTGGCCTTCCACGCCGGCGCATCGCCCGGGAGGCGGGCCGAGAGCCCGCGCACCTCCTCCACCCACCCCGCCGCCACCATGGCGCGAACGCGCGCCTCGATCCGCTCCGCCAGAGACGGCCCGGGGTCCACGAGAAGATACCGCGCCGGCTCCCCCCCGGCAGCCTCGCCCTGCGCCAGCGCCTGTGACAGGCGTGTACCCGCCAGAAGCGCGGTCTCCACGGCGCGCAGCCATTGCGTGCGCCCGAGGGTGGCACGCGGCGGATCCAACCGCGCGCACCAGCGGCGCAACTCCTCGGCCGGCAGCCGGTCCAGCCACGACGCCAGCAGTGCCCGGTGCGTGGGGTCCAGCTGGGGGACCGGCGCCAACGGCGCGACCAGCGCACGGACGTAGAGCCCCGTTCCCCCCACGACCAGCGGCGGCGTCCTCCGCTGTCGGGCCGCGGCCGCCCACTCGCGGGCCCCCTCGGCCCACAGGTGCGCCGACGCGCGCTCGGTTGGCGCGAGTATGTCCACCCCGTGGTGCGGCACGGCTTCCCGGTCGGCGGCGGACGGCTTGGCCGTCCCGATGTCGAACCCGCAATACAGCTGGCGGGAATCGGCGCTGATGAGCGCCAGCCCGCGGGCGCGGGCGACTGCCATGGCGAGCGCCGACTTGCCGGCGGCCGTGGGGCCCACCACGACCTGCCAGAGGCCGTCCGGCGCAGTCACGTCCGCCCGAACCGGCGGTCCAGCTCGTCCCATCCAAGCCGCACGATGGTGGCCCGCCCATGGACGTCGTGCGCCGGGAGGCGGGTAATGGCCAGCGCGAGGTACAGCGCCCGCATCTCCCCCGCGGAGAGCACGTCGCCGGCCTTGACGGCCGCCTTGCACGCCACGGTGGCGGCCAACCGTTCGTGGCGCGCCGCCGCGGCGGCGTGCCGGTCGCCCGCCATCGCCGCAAGCGTCTCCCGCAGGCACCGC